>JAIPAH010000090.1 GCA_021740175.1 Bacteroidales bacterium | reverse complement strand
GAAACATAACATATTCATCGGCCGCTGTTATATACTTATTATAGTCAATAGCTGTATTTTCCTCTTTGGAACAACCCGCAAAAAGCAGGGCAATTGAAAAAAACAAAATCATTTTTCGCATCATACTACTAGTCGCTTTACTTTCTTTCATAAGTCCTGTAGACAAAAGGTATTTTTTTCTCGTCATCCGTTACGTGGTGTTCTTCTTCCACCAAATTCCATTGAGACCAATCTATTTCAGGAAAATAGGTGTCTCCCTCAAAGGCTGCATCAATATGTGTAAGATAAAGCTTATCGGCCAGCGGCAGAAATTGTTCATAGATATTAGCGCCTCCGGCAACAAAATTCTCCTGCTTCCTATCGGCAATCCTGATAGCGTCTTCTATGGATTTCACCACCTCAACGCCCGGAGATGAATAATCTTCGCGGGACGTTATGACGATATTTCTTCTTTTGGGTAATGGCCCCGATAGTGATTCAAAAGTTCTACGCCCCATTATAATGGTATGCCCTGAAGTGAGACGCTTAAAGCGCTTCAGGTCATGCGGGATATGCCATGGTATGTCGTCATTAAGGCCTAAAACCCGGTTTCTGTCCATTGCTGCGATAATCGATAACTTTGTCATTATACTGATATTTTACCTTTAATATGTGGATGAGGATTGTAGTTCTGAAGTTCAAAATCTTCATATTTAAAATCAAAAATATTTTTGACTTTCGGATTTAAAACCATCCCGGGGAGTACTTTCGGCTCTCTTTGTATTTGGGTTTTGCATTGCTCTATATGATTGCGGTAAATATGGGCATCACCCAGGGTATGAATAAATTCTCCCGGCTCCAAACCTGTGGTTCGGGCCATCATCATTGTCAGCAAAGCATAGGAAGCTATATTAAAAGGTACGCCGAGAAAAGTATCACCGCTTCGCTGATATAGCTGACAGGAGAGCTTACCGTTGGCGACATAAAACTGAAAAAGAATATGGCAGGGAGGTAAATTCATTTTATCCAGATCGCCAACATTCCAGGCGCTTACGATGTGTCTTCTTGAATTGGGGTTAGTTTTGATGGAATCGATGACCTCGCTAATCTGATCGATATGCCTGCCGTCGGGTGCAGGCCATGACCGCCATTGATATCCATAAATATGGCCCAAATCCCCGTTCTCATCAGCCCACTCATTCCAGATCCGCACTTTGTTTTGCTGCAAATACGCCACATTGGTATCACCTTTTAAAAACCACAGCAGTTCATGAATGATAGAGCGTAAATGAAGCTTCTTGGTGGTAATCAGCGGAAATCCCTCGTTTAGATCAAAGCGCATCTGGTGTCCGAAAACACTCAGTGTTCCGGTACCGGTCCGATCCGCTTTCTCTACCCCGTTTTGGAGTATTCTGTCTATTAATTCCAGGTATTGTTTCATAAAAAGACTTTATACCGGTTCTTACACTTTTTTCACCCAACGATCATTTTTTAAAAGTGTTGCGGTCTTTCAAAAATAATAATAACAGGATTGTTTCCTTCCAATTTTGATCGCTTTACCCACTTATTTTTTTTATTCAATTGCTCCCCGTTATTATCCAAACCAATAATCAAGCGGTTATGCTCAAACATCAGGGCTTCAGCCATAGGATAACGGGAATTTTCATAAAACTTCTCCCCTTTGTGATTCATAACATTCCCGTAATCCAATACGGCCTTGAGCGACTGTGCGGGAACATTGACTTTTAAAACCCTGTAATTTTTTCGGTCCAGGACATATAAATAGCTGCTGTCGTATTTTAAGTCGGCAACCTGGAAATCATGGCCGGCCGTTACTTCCTTCAGGATTTCCTGAATCTTACCGCCACTTGCAGGTACTTTAAAAAACTTTTGAGGCTGTCGCTCTTTTCCCAGGTAAATCATTTGATTCCCGGGATCGAAGGCTATACCTTCCAATCCTTTATTCCTCCATGAATCAAAATTTATAGCGCCCCAATCAAGGGATAAACGATGAACTTCTCCCCTATGGTATTGAAAAACCCTGGAATGCCTTTCATCACAAAAGAAGAAACTTTCACCCCCATAATCGACACCTTCCATATCGAGTTTGCCGGGGCTGGAAACATCTGTTTTGGTATCCAATAGTGCCCGGTTATTTAAAGTATCTATCCGGTAAAGAAAATGATTCCAGGGCTTATCGGCAACTACCCACCACTTTCCGTCTTTCGAGCATATCCCGCTAAGGTCGAAACGTTTATTGTCGATGGCTGCATCCAGAATTTGCAGCGGCTTTTCAACCCGGTAATGCGCGGTCTCCTGGGATAGCCCCAGAATACTTAAGGCCGTTAAAATCAAGCAAAAAAGAATCCTTATTTTCATCTTATCCGAGTATTACTCCAATGATCGTGGCCGACAGCAGTGATGCCAGCGTCCCGGCAAGCAATGCCCTGAACCCGAATTTCGTTAACAGGAGCCGCTGATTCGGAGCCAAAGAACCAATGCCCCCGATCTGTATACCAATGGAAGCAAAATTAGCAAAGCCACATAGCATATATGTTCCCATTATAATGGATTTGGGATCAGCAAAGGCCTCGGCTTCTTTCAGATCGCTAAGGCTGATATAACCTATAAATTCAGTCATAATGATCTTTTCCCCTAAAATCTGGCCCACAAGGGCAATATCCTGTGAGTGCACCCCTATAAGCCACATCAGCGGAGCCAAGCCATAACCGAGAACAAATTGTAAGGATAGCTTTTCAAACTGACCATCGCTCACCTGGGCCACCCAATCGTTAATATTCACCCATGCACCTACTTGTTCAAAAACAAAATTAACCAGGGCAATAAAGGAGATGAAAACAAGTAGCATAGCGGCTACATTGACCGCCAGCTTAAGCCCTTCGGTGGTACCATTTGAAATGGAGTCCAGCACGTTTTTTCCCACCTGTTCATTGGAGATCTGCGCATCCGAGAGCACATCTTCAGTCTGGGGCACCAATATCTTGGAGATAACAATCACGCCGGGGGCAGCCATAATGGAAGCCGCCAGCAGATGTTTGGCATAAATCAACTCCTGGGCGGGGTCACCGCCTCCGAGGACCCGGATATAAACCGCCAGCACGCCGCCGGCAAGGGTAGCCATACCCCCCGACATCACCAGCAGCATCTCCGAACGATTCATCTTAGGCAAATAGGGCTTAATCATAAGGGGCGATTCTGTTTGCCCGATGAATATGTTCCCTGCCACCGAAAGACTTTCTGCCCCGGAGAGTTTCAGGAACTTTTTCATGACCCACGCCAGGCCATAAACAATCTTTTGGATAACACCGAGATAAAAAAGCAAACTCGTTAAAGCCGAAAAGAAAATAATGGTCGGGAGGATCGTGAAAGCAAAATTCTTTAAAGGTTCCTCGATTTCACCGGTGGAATTGGCGGCAAAAAGAAACTCCGTTCCTTCATTTGTAAAATCCAGGATTTGGACAAAGATTTTCCCCACAAAATCAAAAATGCTTTGTATGACGGGAATATAAAGCACCCCCATGGCAAGAACAATCTGAAAAAGGAGTCCTGTAATGACAACCCGCCACGATATGGCTTTGCGGTTGGTGCTGAACAACCACGCGATAAAGATCAATACCAGTACGCCCAGTAGTCCCCGCAGAAGAGTGATTATACTGAACGATTGCTTGTCGGTACCGGGGATGACCTTCTTTGTTGTCTCATCGGGTAAAACATCCTTGGTTTTGGTGGTATCGCTTTGGGTTTCTGAGGGATTTTCGGTTTGTTCATGTTTTTCGTTTTGCTTGATCGAGTCTTGTTTGGTTGCATTTAAGTTAATAGTCATGAAAAAGCTCCCAACAAAAAAGATGAGAGCCACCACAAAAATTCTCTTCATAATCCGGTTTTTATTTGTTCTTACGCGCGTTGATTTCACGTTGAATCAAAGAAGCCCTCTCATAATCTTCTTTTGCGATAGCATCTTTTATCATTTGTTCCAATTCATTCAGGGTATAGCTTGAAAATTCTTCATCTTTCCCTTTTTGCTCCTTTCTTCCAGCAGTTTGTCCGGTACCGGAAGAACTCGTATAAGATTCTTCATCACTTTCGGCTTCCTCCATAGAAACACCGGTTTGTTGCACGATGCTCTCATAAGTGTAAATAGGACAATCGAAACGAATAGCCAGGGCAACGGCATCAGAAGTTCGCGAATCGATTTCATAGGTGTTTCCGGCAGCATCCTCACAAACGAGCAAAGCATAAAAAATGCCTTCCGAAAACTTATTGATAATAATTTGTTTAATCTGAATATGAAAAGTTTGGGCAAAGTTTTTAAACAAATCATGCGTGAGTGGCCGGGCAGGTTTCATATCCTCCAGTTCGATAGCTATGGCTTGTGCCTCGAACCCCCCGATAACAATAGGAATTCTTCTTTCTCCGTTTTCTTCTCCCAGTATTAATGCATAAGCCCCCGTTTGGGCCTGACTGTAAGACATTCCGATGATTTTCAACTTGATATTCTCCATTTGTCCTTTCTTCTTCTTTTAGAAACCTTAAAATTATGAATAATTTAACTACTGATAAAATGATTTTCTCAGGAATTCAAAACGCAAATGTGTATACAAGTTTAACATCCATGAAATGAAAGCCTCACGAAAAAATTTTGTATACAACTTTTCAGCGTTTTATACCGGTAAAATTTACTATTGCCTAACACAAGGAAAATGTCAATGTTTAAAACCTTATGGAGAGATTATCCTTAAAATGAAAACAAAAGTGTTTTGAATTTCGTTACTTTGCACATACAACCTGAAAAAAATGTGGAATAAACTCTAATAAAAATCAAATGTTCGTATGGAAAACTTAGTTTACTATCTTCCAATTCTGGCCATCTTAGGATTTTTATTTATCGGCTGGAAAACTGCCTGGGTGAATAAGCAACCCCAGGGCTCCGAAAAGATGCAAAAGATAGCTTCTCATATTCGCGAAGGAGCTATGGCATTCCTGAAAGCAGAATACAAATACCTGGCGATTTTTGTCATAGCCGTTGGGGTCTTGTTGTATTTCAAGAGTACCACAGAGCCTGATTCTAATGGCTTTGTCGTAGTATCCTTTATCACAGGGGCTTTATTTTCAGGTTTAGCAGGATTTATCGGGCTATCCATAGCCACGCGTGCCAATTCGAGAACCACCCAAGCAGCACGCACCTCCCTGGGAAAGGCACTGGCCATTGCCTTCAGCGGTGGATCGGTGATGGGTATTGGTGTCGTTTCGCTGGGCGTTTTTGGTCTTAGCCTGCTGTTTGTTATCTACAATTATGTAATCGGTGTCGAGTGGGACCTTGCTATGGTTCTCAATGTCATTTCTTCGTTTTCCCTGGGCGCCTCCTCTATTGCCCTGTTTGCTCGTGTGGGCGGTGGTATTTACACCAAAGCCGCTGATGTAGGTGCCGACTTGGTGGGAAAAGTAGAAGCCGGAATACCCGAGGACCATCCCCTCAACCCGGCAACCATTGCCGATAATGTCGGGGACAATGTAGGAGATGTAGCCGGAATGGGCGCCGATTTATTTGAATCTTTCGTCGGATCGATTATTGCCGCTATGGTGCTGGGCGCCTCATTCGTCATGCTCACTCCTTTCCAGGAAGGATTTACTCTCGGACCTGTTATTCTGCCCATGGCCCTGGCAGGATTGGGCATCCTGACTTCGATCATCGGGACTTTCTTTGTCCGGGTCACCAAAAAGGGCGGACCCCAGAAAGCCCTTAACAAGGGAGAGTTTATCTCGATGGGCATCATGGTAGTTATCTCTTATTTCCTGATTGATTGGTTTTTACCTGAATCCTGGACTTCCGATGCCGTTATGGGCAGCGAGCAAACCTTTACTTCTCTGAATATATTTGCCGCAACCATCGTTGGCCTGGCCATCGGACTGGCGATCGGCAAAATTACCGAGTATTATACCTCCACAGGTACAAGACCTGTTAAAGGGATTGTCAACAAATCCATGACAGGACCGGCCACAAACATTATCGCAGGCGTGGAGCTGGGCATGAAATCCACTGCTTTACCGGTATTAGGCCTTGCCATAGCCATTATCATCAGTTATTCCTTCGCCGGATTGTACGGTATTGCCATAGCTGCCGTGGCTATGCTCTCCAATATGGGTATACAGTTAGCTATTGATGCGTATGGACCGATTGCTGATAATGCCGGAGGAATTGCTGAAATGAATGAATTGCCTCCAGATGTTCGTGAGAAAACAGACAAGCTGGATGCTGTAGGTAATACCACGGCAGCCATAGGTAAAGGATTTGCGATTGCTTCCGCCACGCTTACGGCTTTAGCCCTTTTCTCAGCATTTATGAAACAGGCTAACATTGATCACATCGACATAGCCCAACCCAGCATTATGGCCGGCTTATTAGTCGGGGGAATGTTACCTTTCTTGTTTTCTTCCATGGCTTTAGGGGCTGTTGGGCGCGCCTCAACATCTATGATCGAAGAAGTGCGTAAACAATTTTCTTCGATCCCCAAATTAACGGAAGCCCTGAAAGTACTGAAGAAATACAATGGGGACACCTCAAGCGTTACCGAAGAAGAACAACAAACCCTGGACAATGCTGAAGGCTCTGCGAAATACCAGGAATGTGTCAAAATCTCGACCGAATCGTCCCTTAAGGAAATGATCCTTCCGGGTACGTTGGCTGTTGTTGCTCCCGCCCTTGTGGGTTACCTCGGCGGAGCCCAGATGCTGGGAGGATTGCTTGCCGGCGTGGTGGTGACAGGCGTACTGCTCGCCATCTACCAGGCCAATTCAGGAGGCGCCTGGGATAACGCCAAAAAAATGGTCGAAGAAGGATACGAATACAAAGGGGAATACTATGAGAAAGGTAGTGACGCTCACAAAGCTACAGTAGTGGGCGACACTGTCGGCGATCCTTTCAAGGATACGTCCGGACCTTCGCTCAATATCCTGATTAAGTTGATGTCGGTGGTTGCCCTGGTTATTGCCCCGGGTATTGCTATCGACTCCGATTCGAATGACCAGGCGGCTAAAGAAAAGCAGCCGGAAAAAGAAATAAAAGTCGACAAGCCACAGGAAGCTACCCTGTCGGAGAATACCTATAAAATGAAATGATATTTAGGTTAGAAAACTACTAAAAGGGAGTTGGGCAGGATTATTTGGCCCGGCTCCCTTTTTTTGTGAGTGGCTCCATTCTAATTAATGGTTGTTAGATTTGAAAAATGCATTTTGAGCAATTATTTAAAAAATTCTAAATTCTAAATTCTAAATTCTAAATTCTAAATTCTAAATTCTAAATTCTAAATTCTAAATTCTAAATTCTAAATTCTAAATTCTAAATTCTAAATTCTAAATAAATCCTAATCACCAAATCCAAAAATGAGCCTGATTTTTCCTGCGACCTATTGACTTGTTTATTAGCTATCTCCAGCATTGTTCCCCAAAAAAGCAACAATCACTAATACAAATTGTATGGTTTTTTTTATTCCAATGGAAATTTTGATTTTGAATTTTCAGTGAACTGAATTCCGGGCAGCAATCAGATATCTCGTTTAAGTGCTTTAGCCTTTTTGTTCGCCCCCATCCCTTATAAGCGACCTATATCCGAACATTTTATCCCAAACAGGTGTTTATAGTCTAAATTTCAGAGAAATGATAAGAGCAGTGGGAATAATAATTATGTTGAATACGATGATGATTTTGTCATCATATGCACAAAAGGACAACAATATGGCTAATCAGGATAAAGAGTTTCAGAAAGATAAACCGGACAGTGCCTGGAAACAAGAGCTCACGCCTATGCAATATCACGTTTTACGTGAAAAAGGCACTGAAAAGCCTTACTCGGGCAAGTATGACGACCATTACAAAAAAGGCACCTATCACTGTGCCGCTTGCGGTGAACCACTCTTTGAATCGGACACAAAATACAATGCCGGATGCGGTTGGCCTTCATTCTGGGAGCCCAAGCTCAAAGACAAAGTGAAAATCCGGCTTGATAAAAGCCACGGTATGGTTCGTGATGAAGTGGTATGCGCCAACTGCGGGGGCCATCTCGGACATGTCTTCAATGACGGGCCCGAACCAACGGGGAAGCGCTATTGTATTAACTCTGCGGCACTGGAGTTTAAACCGGAGTAAATAGAATGCAGGTGATTTTTTTATCAGCTAACCCATTAATAGGCTTTATACGTTCAATTTGATGTTAAAATTTTAAAACCAATCGGTGGAAGTCCATTTATTTGGGGGAAAAGGTAAATCTAAAGGTAGATCCCTTTCCCTCTTCCGATTCCACCCAAACCTTTCCGCCCAACATATCGACGTAGGCTCATTTTCATTCCTTTTCCTGTCTTCAGGATACCCATATTCATAAAAAGGTTCTTCTGTATCAGTTCTTCAATTCATTTTATTGCAATGAGGAGCCACCAGGCGGGCAAAAATGCCAAGCACTTCATCTGAAGGCGTATTCTGCCCTGAAGGGATTACAATCACGGCTGTACCCACAAGCCTTTCCCCTATGGTAAGTGCCATGCCGATGTAGTGATCAATATCAAAAACATTCTGTATTAAAGCTGACAAAGATTTTGGTACCATTCCGAACGTGGTATCATACAGGTCGGGGGAGCGTTTAATTACATTATTCAGGATTCGGTTATAATTATCGTCGGTTAAAGGGGTTTCATATCCCATAATATTTTGCCCGAACAGCCGATTTAGTCGCTCTAAAAATTCACTATCCGCGGCCGCTCCTTTAACGGTCAAAGCTTTCTGTTCAGGATTGTAGGTAGATAAAGTAACGGCTTTGGCCTGGGTTAAGTTCTTAAGGGCTTGGGCGATGACGGCATAATGATCGTCTGTGCTTTTTAAGGTATTCAACTGTACGGCCAATTCATTAATCTTTTTCATGTAATCGGCTCGTTTTTCGTATTCTTCCATGGCGCCGACCAGGTTGGAAATATCGGTAGCCACTCCGATTTTTTGCGTTACGGTGCCATAAACATCCCGCTGAAAAGGGCGCTCGAAACCGTGAAAGGTAAGCCAGCCCCCGTTACGGTGCTTCATCCGATAGGTGATTTCCAGTATGGTGTCATCCGAGGCTTTTTTCACCTCTTCCTGGTGAACCATTAAGCTGGATAAATCTTCGGGGTGAACAAGCTGGGTTAATATTTCACCTCCCATACCCCTTATTTCCTGTTGTGTATATCCCAATAGATTTTTTACTCCGGCATTAGAATAAATATTACTGTTGGTTTTCATATCTACGACATACAGCATAATCGGTGCTGTCTCCGTGATAAGGGAGAGAATGTTTTTTTGTCCCTGCCTCGAATCCCGCTCTCTTCCCGAGCCGGTAATATCCAGGGCCGAACCGGTAATGCCCTCTACTTCCCCATCATCATTGAATAGGGGGAGTTCTTCAATATATCCATAAAATTTGTCATCTGCAGCTTGCAGTAATTCAATCATCCCTTCTCGGGTTTCCCCGCTGGCCAGGATTCCCTTTTCTATATCATTCAGTCGATTAGCCTGTTCCCGGGGGTAAAGCTCATGGTTAAACTTTCCAAGGGCTTCTTTTAGGGTTAGCTTCATCTTTTTCATGAATTCCTGATTCACATATGTGTGCTGGAGGTGGTGATTTTTAGCGAAAATGGCTATAGGCAATGCATCCAGTATCTTTCTGAAGAGTTTATTCTTCTCCTGAACCGAGGACATCTCGCGGCAAGTCACGATCAACTTACCGGGTTCTTCCTCCAGGTATTGTAAGGTGATGCAGCTATTGGACTCTTCTCCCTTCCTGTTTTTGAAAGAGATATGGTCAAACTCATTCATCTGGCCTTTTTTAGCCATATCCAATAAATCGTCAAATCGTGGGACGTACTCACGGATATCTTTTCCCCTAAGTTTGCGTGCTTTAGTCCTGGAGAGTTCAACAGCCCTGGCATTGCATTCCACAATCCTGCCGGTATCTTTCCGTATAACAAACGCTGGTAGAGGTATATAATCAATCATAAACAGGCTGTATTAATTGGAGTCAATTATAGTAAATTTTTGATGAAAATTAATAATAATGACGGTGAAAAGCAACTTTCATTCCATGGCAATACAAAGAATCCATTCAAAAGCTTAAAAAACCCCTTGTTAGAAAAGTAAAACTTTTTACTTTTGCACCGGAGGAATGGCAGAGTGGTCGATTGCGGCGGTCTTGAAAACCGTTGTCCGTTCCGCGGGCCGGGGGTTCGAATCCCTCTTCCTCCGCCAAATGCATAAAGCCGGCCGGTTTGGGTCGGCTTTTTTTATGTGTATCCAACCTACTAAGGTAAACAGACACGGATAAGGTTGCCTTTGTCGGATACCCTTTTATTGATGCGATAACAAAAGTACCTTTCGCTCTTTCAGAGTTCTCAACCTTTTTCCCTCAACCCCTGTCCCCCTTTTCCCCAGGGAGAAGGGGGACAAAAGCCCATCTCCCTGGGGAGAATGAATTATGGATTGAGGGGAAGAGCAAAGCAACAGGTATTAGTTTCCCCCCATCCTTATTTCCCTGCCGCTAAGCTTAATTAGTGCTTGTCTATAAAGTATCGATTTTGTCTAATTCCCTCCCGCTACCCCTTAATCTCCGCCTCAAGCGGAGAACAGCCACACAATCAGCGTTTAACCGGTTCTCTCCGCCTCAGGCGGACAGTTAGAGGGGTAAAGCTGAAGAAGGTGACTTTATAGACGGACACTAATTAGTTGATTAGTAATTGGTTAATTGGCACCTGGTAAAATCCCAAATCCCAAATAATCACCGAAACCCAATTTTCAAAGGAAGAATAGAGAAGATGTTTGGATATTGAAAATCGGATATTTTTGGGATTTGTTACTTGGAAATTAGGCTTTTTGAGGTTTGATGGAGCGTAGGGCGCCATTAGTCCTTGATACAACGTACGCTACAAGCTATTGCTTTGTAGAGGTCGTAGCGGCGCACCCTATCTTCGTAGAAGTACAGGTCGCGGCGCCATGCGTACGAGCCTGAACTCTCAGTCGAAGCCCACCAGTGTCCTTCATATCCAAGGCTGTTGAACAGCCCATTGCTAAAGCGGCATCCCCCCGGAAGTGCATTGAACCCGCTGGTATTCGCGCCATTGCCGTTGTCGTGCCAGCCATTGGTTGCTTTCATCTGTTTACCCTGGTTAGTCCCTCGCCAGTGTATATTGTCTGCTTCGCTTTGGCTCATACCCAGTTCCATTTCCAGGGTTTTCCACTCTTTATCGCTGGGTAAGTGCCAGCCATCGGGGCAGGCAGCCAGGGCGGCATCCCATGTGTATAACCGGCCATAGCTTTCTCCGAGGCCGGGGTCATTATTATACCACCAGGAGTTATCAGATTCGTAGTTTAGATTGGTAGCCATCCAAGTCTGGTCTCCTATTTCTATGAAGGCATATTCCTGCCCGTCTCTCGGATCGGTGAAATACCCTGTCGGGGGTGTTCCTCCGAAGCTACTCACCTCAATATAATCGGGCTTCGTTTCCGTGTTGGAGCCATACTCATTTTCGACGGTTAAAATCACCGTATAATTTCCTGCTGAGGAATAGGTATGCGTCGGATTCTGGTCACTACCGGTACTACCATCTCCAAAATTCCACTGCCATTCGGTGGGGTCACCCGACGACTCATCAGTAAACTGTATACTCATCCCTTCCTCTATGGAAGTAGTGTCCGCTATAAAAGCTGCTTCCGGGGGTGCGCCTGCCCGAACTACCGTAACGTCCACTTCATCTACTGCTTCTGCCTGTTCTTTATCCAATGCTACAGCCTGTATGGTATGACTGCCAACCGGGGCATTAGTCGTTGCCCACTCATAACTGTAAGGTAAGCTTTCCGATGATCCTACTTTGACGCCATCGATAATAAAACGAACTTTTATTAGGTTGCCATCTTCGTCCCCGGCGTCTACAATAATAGTAAGTGTATCTCCTTGTGTTATCTCTTCGCCCATTGAGGGACGGGCAATAGAACATGACGGTTTATGATTGGTTGATTCTTCGTCGTTTCCTTTATCACAGGCTTCTAGGAAAACTAATCCGATTATGACTATGGTCATGAATGTGATTGAAAAAATTGTTAGTTTCATCGTCTTAATGTTAAGTAACTACATTTTTTATTTTTATGATGATATCATTATTTGATTTGTATTTATTTTTACTTTGTAGTATAACATATCAAAGGTAATTAATTATCTAAAATAACATGATAGATTCTATCCGAAACTCATAAAGAAAATAACTAGACATTTAATTGATAATTGAAATTTCCCTGGAATTTGTTGCCTGGGATTTGAGATTTAAACCGAGAGGGCCTCCCACTTACCTTTCTCAAAAGCCATGGCCAACAAGAAGAGCTTGTCCCGTTTATAAGGGAGGGAGTTAATAAGCGACCCGGCAGCCGCCTGTGAAAGGACAAGCTGCCGGAAACGAATACACAATATAGCCACTTAACCTGTGTTTAACCGTTTTTACTCCATTACCTTAACCAGTTCCACCCGGCGGTTGCGGGCGCGGCCATCTTCGTTTTCATTGCCGGATACGGGAGCTAAAGGTCCTACGCCATACGGTGTCAGCCGGTCTTCGGAAATTCCATGCTCTGATGTCAGATACTCAACGGTAGCCTCAGCGCGCTGCTTTGATAATTCCATGTTGTGCTCCATACTTCCGGTAGCATCGGTATGACCTACCACATGCAGCTTAAGGTCCGGTTTTTGCTCCAAAAGAGTAGCTATTTCAGCCAGGGTGGATTCGGACTTTTCCTTGATCGTAGCTTTATCCGTATCGAAATGAATTCCATAAATACGGACGCTTCCTTTTTTATCAATATCATTTGCCATGGTTTCGGCATCTATTTCCACTTTCACCTTACCGGTCTCCATGGGCTTTTCCTCCACAACCTGAAGTGCGGTAGCGGGATGTTTATCCCCCCTCCGCACGGTGTGTGCAGAAACATACACATCTCCTTCTGCATCAGAAAGTCTGGCAAGAAAGTAGTGGTAGTCTTTGCCGTGGAAAAAATCCTTGGTTCCGTCAATGTTTTTATCATAATCCCAGTACAACCAAT
>JAIPAH010000089.1 GCA_021740175.1 Bacteroidales bacterium | reverse complement strand
GTATCGATTCCGGGATGAATAATGTATTGCAGATCCGGTTGAATCACCAGGTTTTTCATGATGTTAGTTTTGTAAGTTAGCTCCAGGGTTGTTTCGCAAACAGCGCAATCTTCCTGCAGCAATGAGGGAGATGACTTATTTGCGGAAGCATAGGCTAATGCCAGTCCCATTTTATCCTGTTTTGTGAATAAGCCTGAATAATTGAAACCGCCGGCGAGATAGAAATCGTTGATATTTAATCTTCCGGGAGCGTACCCCAATTGCAGTAGAGCTCCGAGCCCACTGTTTTTGGCTGATGAATTTTGGAAAATCATTTGGTCTGCTATAAAATACATGCCCCCCACGCCTTTTTGCCGTTGGCTAGGCTGAATTTCTCCGGAAAACTCGTTACTGTGATAAAAGCCGCCGATTTTGTAATTTCCGGCTTTATCCCCGATTTGGCTATGCATATGAAATTCACCTACGTAAAATCTTCCGTGATTAAGGCTGAGATTAAAGTCCGTACCAAAATTCGATTGGGTTAACGCTCCGGGCCGACCGTTATATATTCCGGCATAAACCTCGTATTTGCTGTTAATTTTGTATTTGCCGATAATACCAAGAGTTGTCCTGGGGAAAATCGAAACCGGGACATTCAGTGAAGCGATTGGCATAATACCAAAAGAGCTGTTGATGTATTCGCCTGCAAATTCACTGGTAAAAAACACTTCGTTAAGGTCGTGCTTACCGGCAATGATGGAAAAGTCTCCTATCCGGTGTTTGTACCAAAACTGGTAAAGATAAGTGTAGGTGCCGTTCTCAATATTGGAAAACACCTGTATATCACCTATTAGGTTTTGCGTTGGCTTTTGCCCGTATGTGTTTTGGATATGAATCCGTAATAAGCCATTATCCCAAAGATTTAAACTGCGGCTATCCAGGGAAAAATCCAGGTTGATTAAGCCCATGTGCGCTTGACCTGTTCTCATACCTCCGGTTAGGTTACCTGCAAAATCATGGGTTAATGAGGTATTTATCGCATGGCCATTTTCCTGAGCTAAAGCACTTGTAGTTATTGTTGTCATTATAGCCAGAGAACAAATAAACATTCCGATTCGTAGAAAAAACTTTGCTGTGGGCATATCATCATTTTTTGTATTTGTCTTGAAAGCAAAAATATCGTGAATACAATAACAATAAATCCCCAATTTTAGGTATTTTGGTGCCAATTTTATAAGTTTTACATCGGAATTATTACAGGAAAGCAAAAGCAGATAATACTTGGCTATCCTTTGGTAAGATTAAAATGAATCAGTCGTCAAGGGCTGTCACAAATAGTAATTTCATTATCAGAAAATTTATTGTCAACTTTTTTTTAGACCGGACTCAATTATGTTTATGATACCAGGCTAAGCCAAGCCGGATTTTATCATAAGGAATTTCTTCATTAAGCCATAAGAAGAGGGCTTTTAAACCATTGTGGGTGCCGATTGCCTCAATAGCTTTTTTTATCCGGTTTAATTCCGCTTCAGTAATGAAATCCAATATGTTGACATCCAAGCCTTTTTCATAGAGATGAGCGATATGTGAATTTATAGTGCTGGGGTTGATTCCGCGGTTTTGGGCTATCTGATCTTTGGTATAGCCCTTTCTAAGCAGGTCATAAGTAACCAGGTAGGTGCTGCCTTTGTCGCCGGCGGTTATTTTAAATTCCATGATGGTATTGAGAAAAGCCGGCCCATAATTTCGGGCTTTTTGTTCTCCTACACCGTCGATAGAAAGCAGCTCGCTTTGATTATCAGGGCGCCGGCCGGCCATTTGGTGGAGGGTGGCATCGGAAAACACCGCGTAGGCCGGAGCATTTTCCCGGCGGGCAATTTCCAGGCGCTTTTCCTTCAATAGTTCGAAAAGCTCATCCTGCAGCCGTTCTTTTTTGGTTTTGGGTTTTCGCATCTCTTTTTGGTCGCTGGCATTTACCGGCTTGGTGAGCTTGACGGGTTGATTTTCAAAAAGGACTTTGTTGCTTTGGTCGGTCAGCTTTAGCTTATGGTGATCGTCGTATGCTATCTCAAGCAATCCCTGGTGAATCAACTGCATCAGGTAATCCTGCCAGTCCCGATAACTAATATCCGAGCCGGCTCCGAAGGTTTTGATTTGATGATAGTTGTTCTCGAGAATCTCCCTGCGGCGCGATCCCCGCAATATATCGACCAGCATACCGGCTGCCACTCCTTCTTTCAATCTTGCTACCGCCGAAAGAGCTTTCTGTGCCACTTTGGTTCCTTCGAAATATTTTGGTGGATCCTGGCAAACGTCACAGTTCCCGCAATTTTCGGGATAGTTTTCATTGAAATAACTTAACAGGACTTTGCGGCGGCAGGTTTTAGCTTCGGCATATTGTTGCATTCGCTCCAGTTTGGCCATTTTAATGTCCCGGAATTCACTCTCCTGAATAAAACCCCGTAAAATGGCTACATCGTTATAACTGTAAAAAAGGATGGTTTCACTGGCCAGGCCGTCCCTTCCAGCCCGGCCTATCTCCTGGTAATAACTTTCTATGTTTTTGGGCAGATTATAATGAATCACCCAGCGAACGTTGCTTTTATCGATACCCATCCCGAAGGCAATGGTAGCGCAAATTACCGGTACTTCATCTTTGAGAAAGGCTTCCTGTCTTCTGGAGCGCTCGTCGGCACTCAAGCCGGCATGGTAATGAGCCGCTCTTATTCCCGCCTGGTTGAGTCGCCCTGCCAGACTCTCTGTGGTTTTTCGGCTCAGGCAATAGATAATTCCCGATTGATTAGGGCGGTTTTGTAGAAATTTGCTGATGTATTTAAAACGGTCAATAGCCGGACGAACAGTAAAGCTAAGGTTGGGCCGGTCAAAGGAGTCGACGAATACTTCCGGCTCTTTTAGCGTAAGTTGTTTAATAATATCTTTCCGGGTGATTTTATCGGCAGTAGCCGTCAAAGCAATGAGAGGAACACGGGGAAATTCCTGCTTCAGGGTTTTTAATTCGGTGTAAACAGGTCGGAAATCGTGTCCCCAGGTGGAGATACAATGGGCTTCATCGATAGCAAACAACTGGACGGGTATTTGCTGGATAAATTTCAGCATGTAGGGATGAAGTAATCGCTCGGGAGAAAGGTAAAGCAGCTTTAGTTTGTTATCTTTTACCGACTGCTCTACTTTGTCTTGCTGAACAGGTGTCAGCGAGCTATTGAGGAAAGCTGCGGGGATGCCGTTAAGTTTTAAGGCTTCCACCTGGTCTTTCATTAGTGATATCAGTGGCGATACGACAATGGTTAGCCCTTCGTTCATAAGCGCCGGCACCTGGTAGCATACGGACTTTCCACCGCCGGTGGGCATCACTACCAGGGTGTCTTTCTTATCCTGTACTGCCTGAATGATTTCCGATTGCAAGGGTCGGAAACGGTCGTGACCAAAATATTTTTTGAGTACTTTTTGTGATGTGTCTGCCTGCTCCAATTTTGCCGGGATTTTGATATTTTACTGTTCGGTTTTTTTAGTATCTTTCTTTCACAGTAGAAAAGCATGGAAACAACATGGAGCTGAAACCGTTGCTTACTGCAAAAATATCTTTTAAAGAAAAGCAAAAAAATCTTTTACTATACTTTTTTCGGTAGTATGATTTATCTTTATACTCTTGTGAAATTTTGTGAATTCATTATCCGAAAAATTGTTTTTTTATGAAACGTAAATATTTAAAAATTAGGCATTTAATCTTGTTATCAGGCGTTTTCATGCTAATGTATGCCTGTTCTACGGTTCCTTTCAGTGATCGACAACAGCTCCTACTGTTACCTTCGTCCCAGATGCTTTCCATGAGTTTCACCCAATACGACGAATTTCTCGACGAGCATCCGCCGGTCATGAATACACGCGATGCCAGGATGGTCGAGGATGTAGGGAATAAAATTTCATCTTCCGTTGAGGCGTATATGCAGAAAAATGATATGAACGATCGTTTGGAAGGTTTTGATTGGGAATTCAATCTTGTGAATGAAAATGAGCCCAATGCCTGGTGTATGCCGGGAGGTAAAGTAGTGGTGTATAAAGGAATTCTTCCTTACACCAAAACAGAAGCCGGACTGGCTACGGTGATGAGTCACGAAATAGCCCACGCCATTGCCCAACATGGAAATGAACGAATGAGTCAACAGTTGATGGTGCAGGCCGGTGGAATAGCATTGGATGCTTACCTTGAGAAAAAAGAGCAGGAAAGCAAGGAGCTTTTTATGGCCGCTTATGGTGTGGGTAGTACGGTAGGTGTTATGCTCCCTTATTCAAGGGCGCATGAGACAGAGGCCGACAAGCTGGGGCTGATTTTTATGGCTATGGCAGGGTATAATCCCGCAGCTGCCGTTGATTTTTGGAAACGCATGGCGGAGAGCGGCGGGCAAAAGCCTCCCGAGTTTCTCAGTACCCACCCTTCGGATGAGACGCGGATAAACAACCTGAAGGAATTTATTCCTAAGGCCAGGAAATATGCGGATTGACCATGTTTATATGACAGGTTTTCTGATGTTTATGTAAACTCAACGTTTCGATGTCTTCTCCTTCCAAATATTCGGACTTTGGCTCGTATCAATAACAGCTAATATTTCTATAGTGTTAGTTTGTTGGTTAATATAATAGTGTACCATGTACGGAAAGTTGTGAACTATCAGGCAACGAATTGAATTATACCTGATTGCATAAATAAAAGGATTGGGAAGTAAAGAATCTATGTCTTGAATTACAACCTCTACAAATCTCTCGCCAAGTCCTTCCTTTTGATTTTCGTACCACATTAGCAATCCTTTGTATATCTTCAAAGGCCTCAGGCTCAATCCTTATTTTGTAATTATTCATCGCTTTTTCAGAGATTCTTTTGCTTTATCCCAATCCATAAGTCTGTCCGGATTGTTTCTTACTTTATCAAGACGGTCCATGACTATTTTTTTATACTCTTCAGGAATTTCCTGATTATCAATCTCTTTTTTTGATGCGTAATCCAATAAACTGCGGATGGTATCGATTAGTGCCTCATCTTCAACATGCCTGAACCGTTCGATGATTTCCGATTTTTTCGTTTCTATATTCATGATAAATATTATTTAATGTCTGTCTATAAAGCCTGAATTTTATCACTTCCTCCTCACACCCCTTAATCTCCGCCTGAGGCGGAGAAAATCTCGCGCAGCCAGCGGGGTGGCTGGTACTCCCCTTCAGGGGAGTTAGAGGGGTGTGTGATAGATGGATATTTTATAGACACGCTCTATTTAATGTTTTACAAAAATAGCTTTCCGATTAAAAAAAAGCAATATGCAAAAAACTTGGGGCCGTCCAAAAAGCCTTATAATAGGATATTCAGCAACTTTTACCCTTATATTCCCTAAAGGGAAGTTGCTGAATATCATCGAGTTCGTTTTTTAATTGAACTTTACCAAGTTACTTTAACGGTAAATATTTACCTTGTTGGACGGATTCCGGTTTTCAATAAACAAAGTAAAATTACTACCGATAAGTAAGACTTGTTACTTCACAATCAGCTTGTGGGTTGATTTTCCCCATCCATCGTTTAATTCATAGAAATACATTCCCGGCTTAAGGTCGGTGACATTTAGTGACAGGGTATGTTCTCCCGGACGGGATATTGCAATTTCTCTTGACCGAATAACGGCCCCAGCAAGATCATATAACTTAAGCTTTACGGTTCCGCTTGTTTTAGAACGGAATGAAATGTGAAACTCTTCACCGGCCGGATTAGGGTAGCTGTTAACTTCCAGTAATGGTTGATTTCCGGCCTCTTCTACACCTACGCCCTTTCTTTTTAGCACAATATCGGTCAGGTGCAAAACATCCATATCCTCTGAATTATGGTGAATAGCGATGTAAACGCTGGTATCATTATATTCGGAAGGGATTTCCACTTGCTTCGGAGAATTCTGGAATCTGCTGTTTGTATCGATATCTTCCGAATTTTGCTGATACAAATCTTCTAAAGTGTACACCGGTTCATTCGTGAAGTCCGCCGAATCCATCCCCTCAGTACTGATAATGACTTCATAACCATTTCTGAACTGGGGATTGAAATAATCTTTCCATGACAAAGCACCCCCTCCTGAAGGAATAGTCAGCGGTCCGAAAGTGATCCAATCGTTGGCTTGCCCGGCCGGATCAAACCATGAGGTGGCCTCCACCCAGTTCAGGGTGTCACCCGGTTCAATCTCCCAATAATAAAATTGCCATCTCGAATCTTCATAATAATTATTCGCATGAGGTTCCAGGCTATCAAGATCAAAAAAATTCATTTCAAAATCAGGGTAGTCGTAATCATTTACAAAATAATGATACCCGTCGAAGTGAAAAAGCGTGTCCCCTGTATCCCTGGTATCAAAATGCTTGATTTGTGGCTCGCCGGTATGATTTTCTGCGGCGGGAATTTGATTATGGCTTTGCTGAGCATTGATAGCTCCTGTCAAAACCAATATTAGCATTAGTATAAATGTAAATAATATTTTTTGCATAAGCCGATTTTTTTCTGATAAAATCCAACTTTTATGCCAATGATTATTGAGTTTGGTTTAAAAAGTTTCCTTCAGGGAATTAAGGGGAAAAATGGCTTTTTAGACCGCACTCATTATTTAAAACCATTAAAGATATTTCCTTTAGCGTTTATTAAGGTTGCTTTTACGTCAACTTATATTTATTTTAATTACCAAAACCATGGAGATGAAAAAAGTATTATTAGTAATTGTATTAACAGGATTATTTTTTAATACACAAAGTCAGATTAATAAAAACGAAAATAAAATGATGACAAGAGAACCCATAGCAGCAGGTAAGTTTTATACTGCCGATTCAGCTAAGCTACAAAGCGAGATTGCTGAATATCTTGAAAATGCTGAATCTACCGTCGCTAAGAATCCGGCAGCAATTATTGTTCCTCATGCAGGCTACCCTTTCTCAGGGCCTATTGCAGCAGAGTCTTTTAATACCATTGATCCGGATGCTGAATATGAGAATATTTTTCTTATAGGATCGAGCCATAGAGGGCACTATGGTAAGGCTTCCATATACACAGAGGGAAATTATGAAACACCATTGGGGGAGGCGACCGTGAATCTGGAACTGGCCAAAAAGTTCGTTAATGAAAATGATATTTTTGATTATGTTCCGCAGGCTCATTCCATGGAGCACAGCCTGGAAGTTCAGCTTCCTTTTATCCAATATCATTTTAAAAAAGAGATACCGATTGTGCCGATAGTATTGGGGGTATCCGACAGGGAGCAGTGTAAGGAAATTGCCCGTATCCTGGAGCCTTATTTTAATGAAAAGAACCTGTTTGTTATCAGTACGGATTTTTCCCACTTTCCGCCTTATGAACCGGCCATAGAGGTAGATAACAATTCGGCGGAGGCTATAGTTACCAATAACCCGGATAGCCTCGAAAAGGCGATGAAGGAAAATGAGCAAAAGAAAATCAGTAACCTGTCTACCAGCATGTGTGGATGGACTTCCGTCATGACCCTGATGGAGATTACACAGGATAAAAATATCGATGTTAAAAAGCTAAGATACCGGAATTCGGGAGATACACGCTTTATGGGGAAAGATGAAGTGGTAGGTTACTGGGCTATCCTTTTTGAGCGTCAGAACCAAAATAGAACGCAACAATCATCAGAGAAGGAAGAGTTTTCCCTTTCGGGGAAGGAGAAAAAGAACCTGGCTGAGATAGCCCGAAACACACTTGAATCTTATCTGGCAGGAAAGGGTATGCCTGAAATACCAAAAAATTTAATCACCTCAAACCTGCAAACGGAATGCGGGGCTTTTGTGACCCTGAATAAAGACGGCCAACTACGGGGTTGTATCGGGTCATTTGAGGTGGACAAGCCGCTATACAAGGTCGTGCAGGAAATGGCTGTTGCGGCAGCCGTGGATGATGCTCGCTTTCCTACGGTAGCGGAAGAGGAACTCAAGGATATTGACATAGAAATATCAGTGCTTACCCCCATGAAAAAGATTCATTCTATTGATGAATTTGAACTCGGAAAGCACGGTATTTATATTAAGAAGAACAATCGCAGTGGTACCTTTTTACCCCAGGTGGCTGACAAGGCTGACTGGACAAAAGAAGAATTTTTAGGTCATTGCGCCCGTGATAAAGCTCATATAGGATGGGATGGCTGGAAAGATGCGGAGCTGTATGTTTATGAAGCCATTGTGTTCAGTGAGCAAGACTTTGTCAACCTATGAATCAACCCTATCACCTGGCAATGGTACTTGCAGCGGCTTTGCTGCTGTATCTCATAACTTTTGGCTTGTATAAGCTTAAAGTATTTGAAAGACAGGCCCACCGGAAGATTTGGAATACGCTGTTGCTGCTGGCTTTTCTGCTTGTCGCAGCTTTAGGGATTTTATTGGTCTTACAGGTTAATTATAAATGGGAGCTGGATTGGCTGGATGCCTATACGACCATCCATGTGGATGCCGGGATAGCGCTTGTGCTGACTGGGCTCCTTCATTTGTCCTGGCATCTTGATTATTACGGGAGACTCTTTCGCAGGAATAACAGAAAGGTTACGGATAAGGCTCCCCCGGCAAAACAATATTATCTGAAAGCCGGATCGCTGCGTTATCTTTTACTTTTTCTGGGAGTTTCAGGGCTGCTTTCGCAAATCGTGCTTCTCAGGGAGTTTTTGCTTATTTTTAACGGCAATGAACTGGTTATAAGTCTTATCCTGTTCTTCTGGATGTTAATCACTGCCGGAGGAGCGGTTTTGGGCAGGTTTTCCGTCAGATTTAAAAACGATCTCCCCCTGTTGACGCTGACCGTTTTGACGGGAACTATCCCGCTTTTAACGGCTTTTTTGATTAATATCTCAAAAAGTATTGCTTTTCCGCCCGGCGTAATGGTGGGGATTACCGGAATGGCTATAATGGTTTTCGTTCTTTTGCTGCCCTTTTGCCTGTTGTCGGGATATACCTTTTCATTCCTGGCATGGCGTTACTCCGTGGTAACCCGGCAGAATAATGCGGGTAAAGCCTATGCTCTTGAAGCCATCGGAAGTATAGCTGGTGGGTTATTAATCAACTTTGTGCTGATTTATTTTTTTGATTCTTTTATCATTTTATTATTGCTCTCGGTACTTTCTTTCTTTTTGAGCGGACTGGTAGCAAGGCAAATCCGGCATAAAAGAACGGCTGTCACTTTATGGGTGGTCGCTGCAATTTTCATTATCGCTGGCAGCAGCTTGGAAATAGAAAAAAACGTTCGCAGTGTTTTGTTCAAAAACCAGGAAATCACTGAAATGAAAGATACGCCTCACGGGCACATCACCATCACCCAAAAAAACGAGCAAAAGAATTTTTTTCTGAATAAGCAGTTTCTTTTTGATAATAAAAACATTGTCCGGCGGGAGGAAGCTATTCATTACCCGATGAGTCAGCCTGATTCGGCACGCAAAGTCCTGCTCGTATCAGGGGGCGTATCAGGTATGCTGGAAGAGTTGTTAAAGTATCCCGTTGATCAGATCGACTATGTGGAATACAACCCTTACATCGTGAAACTTGCCGGCGATTTCAGTGAAGGTTTGGAAAATGAAAAGGTACGTGTTATCCACTGGGACCCGCGGCAATTCATCAGGGAAAGCCAAAAAAAATATGATGCGGTTATCCTGAATATCCCCGAACCCTCCACCCTTCAGGCCAACCGCTATTATACCCGAAGTTTTTTTAAAGACGCAGAAAAAATCCTGGCGGAAAACGGAATACTTTCTTTTACGTTATTGCCCTACTCTAACTACCTGGAAGAGAAAAAAGCAAAAGTACTGTCAACGGTTTACAGTACCGCGGAAGAATACTTTCCTCATATAAGAATCATCCCCGGACAGAAACATTATTTCTTATGCTCAGAAAGAATGTATGACCGGGCCATTACACAGCAGATTCAGAAGAAAGATATCAGTACCCAGTATGTGAACCGCAACTACCTTAATGATATGCAACTAAAAATGCGGGGAGACCAGGTTCATGAGAAACTCGACCGGGACGCAAAACCTAACACAGATTTTAAGCCCAAAGCTTTTTTTCAACACATCCAATGGTGGATGGGCCTTTTTCATCAACAACCCTGGCTGATTGGTATTGGGGTTTTTGTCATTGGAGCCGTTCTTCTGTTGCTTATGCGGCCTATGTCTTCGGGGATGTTCGCGGCAGGATTTACGGGTGCTTCCGCTGAGGTCATGCTGATTTTTGCTTTTCAAATCCTTTACGGAAACATTTATCACCTGGCGGGGATTGTGTTTACGGTTTTTATGGTCGGCTTATTCGGCGGAGCATCTTATGTCGGACGAATCATGCCTGGCCACGGAAGAAACAACATCATTCGCATTCAACTTATTCTGGCCGTTCTCGCCATTGCCATTCCGTTAATTGCCGGAGCCATTATCGATTGGCCGCCGGTAGCTGTATACATTCTATTGCTGGGCTTGACGCTTCTGGCAGGTTTGTTTACAGGGCTGCAATTTTCTGCCATATCCTCAGCAGATGAACGTTCCTATTCGGTGCTTTCTTCCGCTGTATATTCGGCAGACTCGGCAGGAGCAGCTGTCGGAGCCCTTCTGGTGGGCGTTTTCCTCATTCCAAACGCAGGAATGATAATTACCGGAAGTCTTATCGCGTTATTGAATGTGGGGGCAGCAATCGTTATTTTTGTTAATAAAAGAAAAACTATAGCATCATGACACAAAAATACAGCAAAAGAGAATTTATCAAGCGTACTTCTTCGGGCTTGTTCGGAGTGTTAGCGGCATCATCCTGCCCTATGGCAGTCCATGGCGCAATACCTGCCGACAAGGTAAAGCCGAAACACAAAAAGGAAGTACGATTTTATATCAATACCCCTAAAGGAGTCCGATGTGAAATTTGTCCCAACAAGTGTACTCTTAAAGAGGGGGAATTGAGCGATTGCCACAACCATGTGGCCGAAAACGGAAAGCTTTACACGTTAGTTTACGGGAATCCGGCCGCCGTTCACCTTGACCCGATAGAGAAAAAACCTTTATATCATTTCCTGCCCGCCAGCACTGCTCTATCGATTGCTACGGCCGGGTGCAATCTTTCATGTATGAACTGCCAGAATTATCAAATCTCGCAAAAAGGCCCACGTGAAACGGATAATAAAGATTTGATGCCTGATAAGGTGATTGATACGGCCATTCATTATGACAGCAGAGTGATAGCCTACACGTATACCGAGCCGATTACTTTTTATGAATATACGTATGAGACCTCGGTTTTGGCTCACCAACAGGATATGAAAAATGTGATGATTACGGCAGGTTACATTCGCCCCGAGCCGCTGAAAAAATTGACAAAAGTAATCGATGCAGCCAACGTTGATTTAAAATCATTCAGCGATGACATCTACCTGAAACTCAATGCAGGGGAGTTACAACCTGTGCTCGATACGCTCAGGATGATGAAAGAAGAAGGCGTTTGGGTGGAGATAACAAATCTCATAGTCCCGCAATGGACCGATGATTTGGATATGATTAAGCGCATGTGCAACTGGCTGGCGGAAAATGGTTTTGAAGATAACCCCCTGCACTTCAGCCGGTTTCATCCAACATACAAACTCACGCAATTGCAGCCCACATCGGAATATACCCTGAATGAAGCCAAAAAGATAGCAAAGAATGAAGGTTTGCAACATGTCTTTATCGGGAATGTGCCCGGTGCCGATTCGGATGATACCATTTGCCCCCAATGTGGGAAATTGCTTATTGAACGGAAAG
Source organism: Bacteroidales bacterium (assembly GCA_021740175.1). Taxonomy (GTDB): domain Bacteria; phylum Bacteroidota; class Bacteroidia; order Bacteroidales; family JAIPAH01; genus JAIPAH01. The sequence goes on along the minus strand of JAIPAH010000089.1, from coordinate 1,432 downwards.
GATTCCGGGTGACTGAAAATCACATCCAAAACGGAAAATGTAAGTTTTGTGATACCAGTATAAGCGGAGTTTGGAGTTGATATTGAATACGAAAGAGCGACCCTATGAATAGAGCAAAATATTATACAAATAAAGAAGCGGAGGTGGTGCAGTGCCACCTTTGTCCTATGGCTTGCGTCCTGGAGAACGGTGAAGTCGGTGATTGCCTTGTGAGAGTGAATAAAGACGGGGAGCTGTATACCAAGGCCTATGGAAACCCGGTGGCGGCTCATGTAGACCCGATAGAAAAAAAGCCGCTTTTCCATTTTTACCCGGGAGCAAAAGCCTTTTCCATCGGAACCGCCGGATGCAACCTGCACTGCCTGAACTGTCAGAACGCGGAAATCTCGCAGTGCAGCCCCGACCGTATAAGAAATATCAGTCTTTCCCCAAAGGAAGTTGTCGATACGACATTGGATTATAACGGTCATATTATTGCCTACACATACACTGAACCTACCGTTTTCTATGAATACATGTATGATACTTCAGTATTGGCCCATGAAAGTGGATTGAAGAATGTGATGATTACGGCCGGATATATCAACCCAAAACCTTTACGCGACTTGGCGCCTTACATGGATGCCGCCAATATCGACCTGAAATCCTTTGATGAAGATATATACCGGAAAATCAATAAGGTAGAACTGAAACCGGTGCTTAAAACCTTAAAGGTTCTTAAAGAAGAGGGCGTTTGGGTAGAGATTACCAACCTGGTCATTCCCGGCTGGACGGACAATATGGAGACGATTCAAAAAATGTGTGACTGGCTGGTAGCGAATGGTTTTGAGGATGCGCCCCTGCATTTCAGCCGTTTTCACCCTACTTACAAGCTCATGGATGCTCCGCCGACACCTTTCAAAACATTGAAGCAAGCTAAACAGGTAGCCCTGGATGCCGGAATCAAACACGTATTTATCGGTAATGTCCCCGGCACAGAAGATGAGCATACGTTCTGCCCCGAATGCGGCAAAAAACTAATTAATCGACATGGTTTCGGTACTTCCGGCATCAACATCACAAATGGTAAGTGCGATTATTGCGGAGCGGAGATTTCCGGGATGTGGGGAGAATAAGGAGGATGGTTGCATTTTCTATTCAGAGAACGCAGAGAGCATAGGGCGCAGAGAAAAGGGCTATAAACTCGTTTTAAGATCACTTTTTTGCGTCTTTACTCAAATTATTGATTGGGAATAAGTCGCAAAGTATAAAGTAATAAGTTTCTTTAAGCTTCTATATTAGCAGCTTGGCGTTTTTTGTAGAATAATTAAAAAACGTCAATTTTTATTAAAATTTTGACGGCCGACCGTCAAAATTTATATGAATTTTGTTGTTTTAGCGTCAATTTTTAAATAGATGTATAGAAGACAATGAAAAGCATAAACGACATCAA
>JAIPAH010000088.1 GCA_021740175.1 Bacteroidales bacterium | reverse complement strand
GCAATCATCGTTTCTTAAATAAATGTGTAAATAATAAACCAAGAATATCATGGCAGATCGTTTAAACGTCATCTTAAACGGCAAAAGAGTAATCGGATATAAAGGAGAAACCATCCTGCAACTTGCAGAAAGAAATGGACTAAATATCCCGACATTGTGTAATGATCCGCGTCTCGAACCCTATACTTCCTGTTTCCTTTGCGTAGTGGATTTAAAAAACGGAAAAGGCCATCAGCCTGCATGTTCTACCAAGATCGCCGAGGGCATGGAGATAGAAACAACAAACGAAGGGGTCAGAAAATCCAGGCGTACGGCCCTGGAGTTAATGCTGAGTGATCACTATGCCGATTGTGTAGCTCCCTGTCAGCAGTCGTGCCCTGCAGGTGTAGACGTCCAGGCCTACATATCCCTTATCGATAAAGGACAGTACAGTGAGGCCGTGAAGATAATCAAAGACACTAATCCCTTGCCGGCGATTTGTGGGCGGGTTTGTGTCAGACCCTGTGAAGATGAGTGCAGGCGGAATTTTTTGGATGAAGGGGCTCCCGTAGGGATTGATTACCTGAAGCGCTTTGCGTCGGATTATGATTTGCAGTCGGATAATAAATATGTCCCTGAGGTAAAACCTTCAACAGGTAAGAAAGTAGCCATAATCGGGGGAGGCCCGGGGGGGCTCTCAGCCGCACATTTTTTACAGGTGCAGGGTCACCAGGCCGATATTTACGAAGCGGCCCCTCAGGCAGGAGGATGGTTGCGCTATGGCATCCCCGAATATCGCCTGCCTAATGATGTTCTTGATGAAGAGATAAAAAATATCACTGACCTGGGAGTGAAGCTATATACCAATAAGAAGCTAGGAGACAATATCAATTATTCGGATTTAAAAAATGCTTATGATGCTACCGTCCTGACCATAGGCTCCCAGAAAGGTACTTTGATTGGTTGCGAAGGAGAGGATGCAGAGAATGTTGTATCAGGGATAGACTTCCTTCGCAATATGGAAATGACCGGCCAGAAGCATGATTTTACCGGGAAAACCGTGGCAGTGGTCGGAGGCGGAAATACCGCCATGGATTGTTGCCGCACGGCCAAGCGCTGCAATGCCGATAATGTATACGTGATTTACCGCCGTTCGGAAGAGCAGATGCCCGCTAATCCTATCGAAATCCATGAATCCAAACTCGAAGGGGTAGAATATATGCTGCTTACCAATCCTAAAAAAGTTAACAAGGATGAAAATGGCCGGCTTAAGTCGGTGACCTTGCTGAGAATGCAGCTTGGAGAACCCGATAAATCGGGGCGACGTCGTCCCGTCCCTATCGAGGGATCGGAATTTGACCTGGAGGTGGATTACATCCTTGCAGCCATTGGTCAGAAAACCGATGTGAATTTTATTGAAGATATTAATAATGGAGCGGAAAACGGACAACTGGAGCTGAATCGGTGGGGTGACATCGATGCCGACCCGAAGACTTTGGAAACCGGTATCCCGTCAGTTTTTGCTGCGGGTGATGGAGTCACCGGCCCCGCAACGATTATTGAAGCCATAGCCCAGGCCCAGGTGGCTTCTCATAGCGTAGAACAGTATTTGAATGGCGCACAAACCATTGAACCACCCCAAAAAGAATTTCTTAGCCGTAAAGAAAACTTTAGAGAACAGACGAAAGAAGATTATATCGGCCATTATCCCGAACAAAAACGGGAAGAAATGCCTACTTTGCCTGCCGATAAGCGGGTGAATTTTAACGAAGTAGAGCTGGGTTATAAGGATGAAAACGTAGCCCGGCATGAAGCACAGCGATGCCTCGAATGCGGATGCGTTGAGTATTATGATTGCGAGCTCAAAAAATATGCTACGGAATACGGGGCTGAACAGAAACATTATGAAGGAGCCTATTCCGAGCATAGTGTGGATTTCAGGCATCCTTACATCGAAATAGATAATAACAAGTGTATTCTTTGTGCCCGTTGCATCAGGATGTGTAACGAAGTTGTCGGAGCCGATGCCTTAGGCTTTGTGAACCGTGGATTTAAGACCTATGTGGCGCCGGCTATGGGTGATTCCCTGCAAGAGACTAATTGCGAGAGCTGTGGCATGTGCATTGAAGCTTGCCCCACAGGAGCCATTACGGAAAATGTGGTTTTCAAGCCCGGTCCGGTGAAAACCGAAAGAATAAAGACACCGGATCCTTATGGTTCTGAAGGTTTTGATATTCAATTGCGCCATCGTAACGGTTTTTTCTATGGAGCTGAGAGCACTACCGGCGAGGTAAATACCCGGGAATTTATCAGCCCGCAGGCTAAGTTTGGCTATAAATTCCTTAATGCCACGGATCGCATCAGGACTCCAATGCTCAGAACCCAGGAAGGATGGAAGTCCATTTCTTTTGACGAAGCTTTTGATAGAATAAATCAGAAGATTAAAAAAGTCAAAAGTGAAGAAAATGCTGTATTTGCAGGAGCTCGCCTGACGAACGAGGAGATGTACCTCTGGCAAAAATTTGCCAGAGCTGCCCTGAAGACCAACAATATAGGTAGTTTCCATTACCTTGGTAGAGGAAATGGATACGCGGAAATTTCAAAACATAACGTACCTTTCAACCAATTAAACGAGGCCCAGAAAATTGTGGTTTTTGGTACCGATTTGGCAGAAGACCACCCGGTGGTGGGCTACATGGTGAATGAAGCCCGCAAAAAAGGAGCAGAAGTAGAGTATATTACCCATCGGAAGACGGGCCCGATGCATAAAAAAGCAGACCGGGTGTTTGAAATAGGTTCTTACTATTATTTTACCAAGGCGCTGAACCATTATATGCTGAACAGCGGAATGGAGAATGGAAAATTTCTAAGAGATCATGTGGAAGACTTTGAGGAGTACAAACAAAATCTCCTGGGTCAGGACTTCGATGATCTGTATATGAAGGGGCAGCCTTGTTGCATGGACCATTTTGCCGACTTTGCCAAGACCTTCAATGAAATCCAGAATACCGTCATGATTTTCTCCGAGAAGCAAATATCAGCCAATACAGCGGTTGAATTGAGGAACCTTTCGATGATTACCGGAAAGCTGGGCAAAACAGCTAGTGGTATCATCAGCCTCAAAGAGAAAAGCAATTCTCAAGGTCTTTTTGACATGGGTGTCTCCAGTGCTTCCACCGTCGGAAATGTATCTGTCCATGACGAAAATATGGTTTCTAAGATGAAAAAGGCCTGGTCTGTGAATGAATTGCCTTCTAATAGTTCGGATATGCTTGAGAAGCTCGAAAAGAAGGAGCTGAAGAACCTGTTTGTTTTTGGGGAAGACCCGGTAGGTTGTGCCGTTGATAGCTATAAGGTCGGGTCACTTCTTGATAGTGCCGATTTTATGGTGGTACAGGATTATTTCATGACTGAAACGGCCCAAAAAGCCGACCTGGTACTGCCTGCATCGATTCATCTCGAAACCGGCGGTAGTTTTACCAATACCCAGCAACACATTCGGACTTTTGAGCAGCGGAAGAATTCGGCTATTGAAAAGAATAATGCACAGCAGGCAATTGCAATGATGGATGCTTTCGGAATTAATGGTGTCAAAGATGAAAAAGAAGCACGCAAGGAAGCTTTCTCATTGTTAGCCGATTATGATTCTCAACCTTTGCGAATGGTCCAAACTGAAGTAGACAATAGAAATAGAATGTTTGAATATGGTTGCGATGCCATTCATAAGCGTATTGAGGAAGAATTTACAGAGAAGTTAAAATAGTTTTTAGGTTTATTCGTAAGTGTTTAAGTGCGTAAGTGTGTAGGTGTTTAGGTTAAAGAAAGAGATTTGACTTGTCTTGGAATAAGTTTACAGAAAAAGTAAACAAAAGACAGGATCATGGGAAGAAAAGTAAAGACTTATCCGGACGAATTAAAATTAAAAGTAGTTCAGGAGTATTTAACCACAGAGCAAGGTGTAAAAGAATAAAGCAAAATAACTTAAACACAATACGCACTTAAACACTTGCGTATTATCCTTTTATTACCGCAGGATTGATAGCAAACTCAATCCTGTGTTTTTTTAGTGAAATGGTTTTTTATGGCTTTCAGCGAACCCTCCCGTGCGATAATTTTTTTCTTCTCATCCAAAAGGAAGAAAGAAGGAGTGCCGTAAACGGAATAGTCTTCCACAGGCTTGCTTTGCCATCCTTCAAGTTGTGATACGTGTATCCACGGATATTTTTGAGCCTCTTGCTGCCATTTTTCCCGCTCTTTATCAATCGAAACCGCATAAATCTCCAGGCTATCCCGATGGGTTTTATAGAAATCCTGGAGGGCAGGGAGCACATTCATACAATGCGGACACCAGCTTGCCCAAAAAACTACCAGGGTAAACGGCTTCCTGACACTGCTCAACCTTACAGTATCGTTTTCAAGGTTGGGCAATTTAATGGACGGGGCCTTTGCACCGGGCGAAGTTGTTTGGATGCGATTGATTTTCTTTTGCATTTCATCCCTTCGTTCCTCATTGATGCATTTTAATGCTTCCTCTGTCTCCCCGGCAATATGGTCAATCAATCGGTTAAATTCAAACCTCCTGAACCCTTCGATTAGGAAGTTAATTGTGAAGTCAAAAATCTCCGCATTACCACGGGTATATTTTATAAGCGTATCTACTGCCTTTTTGAAAGCTTGCTCTTGTCTTGTCTTGGTGTAAGATGACTGCCGGTAAAGGCTCAGGAAATCCAGAATTTTATTCGGAATCACCGGGCTTCTCAGGAGGCTTTCATCCATCATCCCGGCTTTATCAAAAAAATGGTTTTTTTTATATCGTACCCATTGGCTCCGGGTTTGAATGGATGAGTCGAAAGGAATGATGGCTACATCGACGAGTTTGGCCACAAAGGTGTTGGGATAAGCATCCCTGATGTTTTTAGCGGAATCATAACGCTCCTTTTGCAGTTGTATGTATTTTTTCTCCAGCTTTGAATAAAAGGGATCGTTCCGGGGATATCGCTCCAGCATTTGCCGGATTTGTTTTTGCTTGTAGCGGATATAATTTTTGGCTCTTTGATAGCGGTGAAAAATTTGAGTCTCCCGTGATTGTGATATGTTAAGCTGTTTCAGGAGTTCCCCGTAATGGGTTTTCAGAACAATATCCTCCTGGTTGTAGACCACGTCGATTGTCTTCTCTTCCTTTTTGTTTATTATCACCTTGTAAATACCGGTTGGTGTACCGTAGGGGATGTTGTATTTGAAAACTCCATTTTGTTTGCGGTGAATAGTGTCCAGGATGTTGGTCTTATCCCCATAAGTAGAGGCCCAGTAGATTGCAGAATCTTTATAATCCAGCACCTCAACAGTCAAGTGATGCTTTTGAGAGTCCTGGAGCTTTTTCCCTTCTGCTTTGGGTAGTGATACTAACAGCAATATACCAATAAGCGTGAGGTACAGTGGCTTTACTTTCATAATACTTCAGGAATTTTTGAATCAATCCTTAATGCATCGTACTGCATTGGCTCTGTTTTTGCTTTTATAATCGGAGAATACTACGTCGGAATCTTTATTGATAGAAATTTGCAGCGCCTTCTCGTTATCCTTACTTGAGGAGGTCCAAAAAAATGCTTTCTCTGTACGGTATTTGAACGCATCGTTTTCATCCCTTCTTCCATTCATAAGAGCTTCAAAACCTGATGACCCGCCGGTTTTGAGTTTTTTCCCGGCTACAAGGCTGCCCCCGAGATGATCGATTAACTGTTGCCATTCCTCCTCCGATGGAATATGCCAGCCGTCGGGACAAATTCCTGTAATTTCTTCATTATCTGAATAACCCATTAATTCATCCCATTGATAAAGGCCTCCATACTCTTCACAATTATTTTCATTTGTATTGTAGCAGTATTTTTCCGTCGTATTGTTGTCTGATGGATTTTCCTGGGGTTCCAGCAACTGCCCATGGTTGAGGTTTTCTGCCATCCAGCATTGCGTGCCAATTTTTTGGGTTTGAATGGTGGTGTCGTTATAGGGTATTTCAGAAGGGCAGTCAGCGTCATTATTTCCCGTTGTAAAATGCCACCATGGACTGTCTGAGCTGTCTTCTTTGGCTGTATCTTTGGCTGTGACCAGCCAGTAATAAGTGGTATTTTTTTCAAGATTGAAATTATAGTTTGATGGATTTATAGATGTGGTTTCGTGGTCTTCTTCTAGCGGTTCCGGCTTTTCAGAAGGTTCATCTTCCGATTCCTTTATATAGATATCATAAATTAGGGGAACCCCGTTTGGATGACTAGCCTCCCAGGATAGGATTTGGTTTAGAGGTCGGTTGTCATCTCCGGATTCAGGATAAGGTGATGTGGGAGGGTTTGGTGGGTTGGCTCCCGAGCCTGTGCCTTCTGTCGTAAATATCCTTTTCTCGCTTGCGGTCACTTCTCCTAATTCGTCTTTGGCTTCCACCTTCCAGTAGTAAGTTGTGTTCTCTTCCAAAGTAGTATCCGTTACAGTGTATTCGGTTGATTCATAAACGGACGCTATCTCTTTGAGTGAAGAATCTACTCCGAGAGAAATGTTATAAGTTAATGGATCGCCGTCCGGGTCTGAGCCACTCCATTCCAGGGTGGGATTAACAGAAACTTCCGATGCTCCTTTTTCGGGCTTTATTAATGTTGGTTCCTCAGGGGGGGCGTTGGTGGCTTGCACATCAATTTTAAGGCTATCCTTATCCGTTTCTGCCTGGTTGTTTCGTACTTGAAGAACGACATTGTGTGTGTTAGCTTCACCAAAAGCATACCTGACTACCGGGTCTGTCAGGGTTGTGTCCCATACACCGTCATTCTCCCAATCCCAGTAATATTTGATAATTTCACAACTATTGCAGCCCCCGGAGCTTTCTCCAGCATCGAATTCCACCGTTTCCTGTACATCAACTTGCTGGTCGGCTTTTAAAATAGCATTAGGGGAATCTACTTCTTTCGTGCAACTATTAATAATTATTAAAGCTGACGTAAGGGCAACGAAGCATATAAGAGCTTTTTGGTAGTTTTTCATCGGTTTTTTGGTTTAAATCCCTTAACAAAGGTAAGCACCCTTTTTATTATCTCAAAGAGGGAAAAAGAATTATTTTAACACACAATCAAGATTTTGGTAAATCGATAAGCTAATTAAGAATGAACATAAACATCTTTTTACTTTTTGTCAATGGATATAGCAATAAAAATGTATGCTATACACCCTTTAACAGGATTTTAAATAACTTCCAACAAATATTAATAAGATAAATTTCAAACGATTGCAAACAATCTAAAATCGATATAAATTACCGGTATAGTGCTGTTTATAGAAAAAATAGTTTTTTAATTTCTTACCTTCGCAGTGAAATTGATAACAAGATAAAGACCTTTTAATAAGGTTTATCTAAATTTAACTATTATGACAAAACAAAAGAAGTTTATCACTTGCGACGGAAACTACGCTGCGTCACATGTGGCATATATGTTTAGCGAAGTGGCCGCTATCTATCCCATTACGCCTTCTTCACCAATGGCGGAATATATAGATGAATGGGCGGCTAACGGGCAAACCAATATTTTTGGTGAGACCGTGGAAGTGTCGGAATTGCAATCGGAAGGCGGCGCCTCCGGGGCCGTGCACGGTGCTCTGCAGGGCGGAGCTCTCACCAGTACATTCACGGCCTCACAAGGGTTGCTATTGATGATTCCCAACATGTATAAGATTTCCGGTGAGCTATTGCCGGGCGTCTTTCACGTAAGTGCCCGCAGTGTTGCTGCGCAAGCGCTTTCAATTTTCGGGGATCACTCCGATGTGATGAGTGCCCGCATGACAGGCTTTGGTATGCTGGCAACCAGTGGTATCCAGGAAATACTCGATATTGCAGGTGTAGCTCACTTGGCTTCCATAAAAACCCGCATTCCTTTCTTACACTTTTTCGATGGATTTCGTTCTTCTCACGAAATTCAAAAAGCTGAGTATTTTGATAAAGAAGATATCCAGCACTTGCTCGATAGAGATGCCGTGCAGGAATTCCGCGATAATGCACTGAACCCCGAGCATCCGGTGACCCGGGGAACGGCCCAAAATCCGGATATTTATTTCCAAACCCGTGAAGTGATCAATAAATTTTATGATGTTGTTCCCGATGTCGTTGAAAACTATCTTCAGGAAGTATCCAAGCTTTGTGGCAGGGAATATCATTTGTTCAACTATCATGGCCATCCTGAGGCGGAAGAGGTTGTTATCGCCATGGGTTCGGCCACCGAAACCATAAAAGAAGTGGTAGCTCATAAAGTGAAGCAGGGAGAGAAAGTAGGGATGATAGCCGTTCACTTATATCGGCCGTTTTCTGCCAAGCATTTCTTTGATAGTATGCCCGAGACGGTAAAACGAATTGCTGTGCTTGACAGAACAAAAGAACCCGGTGCCAACGGGGAACCGCTTTACCAGGATGTGAAAAATATCTATTACGATAAGGAGAATCGTCCGCTTATAGTAGGTGGACGTTATGGGCTTTCTTCGAAAGATACTACGCCGGCACAAATTGTTGCTGTATTTGATAACCTCAGAAGAAAGGAACCAAAGAATAATTTCACCATTGGAATAGAAGATGATGTAACTTATCTCTCTTTACCTATAGGTGAAGATATATCAGTAGTCCCGGAAGGTACTTTCGAAGGAAAGTTCTGGGGTATTGGTTCTGACGGTACTGTCGGAGCGAATAAAAATTCCATCAAGATTATCGGTGAAAATACCGACAAATATGCACAGGCTTATTTTTCTTATGATTCTAAGAAATCAGGCGGAGTAACAATATCACATCTGCGCTTTGGTGATTATCCGATAGGCGCCCCCTACTTGGTTAATAGTCCTGATTTTGTGGCATGTCACGTGCCGGCTTATTTGGGTAAATATGATATGCTTCGGGGTTTGAAAAAAGGCGGAACTTTCTTGCTGAACAGTATTTGGGACGAAGAGGAGACCAAGAAGCACATGCCCAATTCGATGAAGAAGTATATCGCAGATAATGATATTAAGTTTTACATTATCAATGCCACAAAGATTGCCGGTGAAATTGGGCTTGGTGGAAGAACTAACACCATCATGCAGGCCGCATTTTTCAAAATCGCCGAGGTGATTCCTTACGAGCAAGCGGTGGATGAGATGAAGAAAGCCATTAAGAAAACCTTTGGTCGTAAGGGTGAGGATATTGTAAATATGAACTATGCTGCCGTTGATAAAGGCGGCGAAAATGTTCATAGAGTGGAAGTTCCGGCTGAATGGTCGAAGCTGCAACCCGAAGATGATACCGTGGAAGCTGATACCGTGGAAGCTGATGTTCCTGATTTTGTAAAGAATGTGGCGATGCCTATGAATGCCCAGGAAGGGGACGACCTACCGGTAAGTGCATTTGTAGGACGCGAGGATGGCACGTTCCCCGCCGGAACCACCAAATACGAAAAACGGGGCGTTGCCGTGGAAATACCGGAATGGCAGCCTGACCTTTGCATTCAGTGCAACATTTGTGCTTTTGTTTGCCCTCACGCTTCTATTCAGCCGTGGTTATTGAATGAAGAAGAGGTGGCCGGCTTGCCGGAAGGAACCACCACGCTTAAAGCAAAAGGTAAGAATTTAGATGATTATCAGTATAGACTCCAGGTGAGTCCTCTTGATTGTACAGGATGTGGCAATTGTGTTGATGTATGCCCCACGAAAGAGAAGGCACTGGTTATGAAACCCCTGGACGATCAACAGGAGCAAGTTGAGCGTTGGGAGTATTTTTCAAACCATGTAACCTATAAGGATAATGTCGTACCGAAAGATAAATCAGTGAAGAATTCGCAATTTGCACAGCCGTTATTTGAATTCTCGGGAGCTTGCGCCGGGTGCGGTGAAACATCATACGTTAAAGCGATCACGCAATTGTTCGGTGAGCGGATGATGATAGCCAATGCTACGGGATGTTCCTCCATTTGGGGCGGATCGGCACCGTCAACACCCTATTGTGCTAATAATGAAAGCGGATATGGGCCGGCATGGGCTAACTCTTTGTTTGAAGATAATGCCGAGTATGGTTTTGGAATGGCTTTAGCCGTTAATAACCAACGTGCCCGTATTGCCGGCATGATGAGAAAGGCAATGGAAAATGGGGCTACCGAGGACCAAAAGGCAGCTTTCCAGGAGTGGCTCGATGGAAAAGAAGACGCTCAGAAATCCGTGGAAGCCTCTGCGAAAGTAGTGGAAGCTCTACAAAACAGTGATAAGCCTTTTGCTAAAGATATTTTGGCATTAAGACAATATCTTGTGAAAAAATCCAATTGGATTATTGGTGGTGACGGATGGGCTTACGACATCGGTTACGGCGGTCTGGACCATGTGCTGGCTTCCGGTGAAGATGTGAATGTACTCGTTTTGGATACGGAGGTATATTCAAATACCGGCGGCCAATCCTCGAAAGCTACACCCTCGGGAGCCGTAGCCAAGTTCGCCGCTTCCGGTAAGAAAATCCGTAAGAAGGACCTGGGAGTTATGGCTATGAGCTATGGGTATGTATATGTTGCTCAAGTATCTATGGGGGCCAGCAATTCACAGTTCTTTAAAGCTATGAAGGAAGCTGAAGCTTATCCCGGTCCATCGATGATTATTGCTTATTCGCCTTGCATCGCTCACGGCATCAGAGCAGGAATGGACCAAACACAAACAGAAGAGAAGAAGGCCGTCGAGTGTGGCTATTGGCAGAATTATCGCTATAATCCCCTGAGAGAGGCCGAAGGAAAGAACCCCTTCGTCCTTGATTCGAAAGAACCGGATTGGTCGAAGTTCCAGGATTTTCTGGCCGGTGAGGTGCGATACACTGCTTTAAAGAAAGGCTTCCCTGAAGAGGCCCGAAAACTGTTCAAACAAGCTGAAGAGGATGCCAAGTGGCGATACAATAATTACAAACGTATGGCTCAAATGGATTACTCGCAGGATAATGATCAGAATAAATAGGATTATTCATAAAAATGGAAAAAGAGGTATCTTTCAACGAGATGCCTCTTTTTTTACAACAAATAGTTATAGGAAGCTGTTATCCTAAAAAATGACTGTGATGGATAAGTCAATAGACCAAAAATATGAAGAGGTTTTTCAATCGGTTTGTGATTATGTGGATTATCAAAGACAGCATGATCCGGGCTTTACGATACACAAGCTCCAAAAAATGCTGGAGACGGAATACGTTAATCAGGGCAATGGATGGACGGGTAAAAGCGATGTCCAGGAAATAATTTCTTCCGCCACAATTGCCGCCTACCAGCACAAGATCGTCGAATGGAATAAAGAGACGGAACAAAAAGCAAGATTATGAAAAAGATAGTATTGCCTGTTTTACTATTGTTGATGCTGAGTGCTTGTAAAGCTCAGAAAAATGCTGCTGATAATCAAACGATTGGTGGCAATCAGGAAAAAAATCTACCCTTGTTGCAGGCTACTTTGTATCATCAAACGGCAGCCGAGATGCGAGCATTAGCTTACCAGGCTTTTAATCTGGCTAAGTTGCAGCTTGATCGTGAAATGCGCCGGGCAGGCCTTACAAAAAAACGAGCTGTGATTCTGGATATCGATGAAACGATTTTGGATAACAGTCCCTTTGAAGCTAAACTGATAAAGGAAAATGCCAGTTATCCCTCTTATTGGGCGGAATGGATCAAAAAAGAACAGGCCAAACCCATCCCGGGGGCTTTAGAATTTCTCAACTATGTAGATGAGAAGGGATTAGCCATTTTTTATGTTTCAAACAGACATGACTCGCTGAAAAAACCTACTATGGCGAATTTAAAAGAAGTGGGTTTCCCGCAGGTTGCTGAAGACCATTTGTATTTAAAGACAACAATCTCCGGAAAAGAGAAACGCCGTAAGAAAATTGCTTCTGACCATAAAATCATCATGTTGATAGGTGATAATCTGAATGATTTTTCTGAAGTTTTTGAGGGAAAATCCATCGCCGGACGCTATGCTAAAACCGATTCATTGAGAGAAGCTTTCGGAAATAGATTTATAGTTCTTCCCAATGCCATGTACGGCGAATGGGAAGGGGCAGCGATTGATTACAAGTATGATGCTTCAGACAAAGAAAAGCTAAAACGTAAGCTGAATCGTTTGAAAGATTTTGAAGAATAAGCTTAGGATGTTTTATCCGTTAAAACACGGTCCATTTTGATATCGTGGCTATCCGCAGGGATACTATCCATGAATTGAAAGTCGAAGCAAATACCGTATTTAGGACAAGATACTTTTTGAAGCAGTTTGTCATAATAAGCTTTGCCGCGCCCCATGCGGTTATTGTTTTTATCAAATGCTATCCCGGGAACAATAACCAAATCAAGTTCTGATAATTCGGTAAATTCCGTTCCAGCAGGTTCAAGGATGCCAAAGTTTTCCCCTTCCTTCATGCTGCCAAATCCTTCAAAAACTTTAAGCTCCAGTTCATCACCCCTTACGGCAGGAAGAATGATTCGCTTTGAAGGATGCCATTTCTTAATAAAGTCGTGTGTATGCACTTCATCCTTCATTGACCAGTAACACATAATCGTTTGAGCCTTTTGAAGGTTTTTATCCTGCTCTAGTTTATCCATGATAATGGCAGAACGTTTTTGTTTATCTTCAAAAGTGATTCGCCTTTTTTGTTCTTTTATTTGTTGGCGCAGTTTTTTCTTGTCCTCCTGGATCATGGCACAATGTTTTATTTTTTGGGTCTTTTATTCTCTATACACGCTTTGGAACAAATAATTCTGAGTACCTATAATGTCTGTCTATAAAGTCTGAATTTTATCACTTCCTTCGCACACTCCTTAATCTCCGCCTGAGGCGGAGAGTTAGAGGGGTGTGTGATAGATGGATATTTTATAGACACGCTCTAATTAATGATTCATTATTCACAGTCTTTCAGCATATTCGTTCAATGTTGCCGCATGACAGGTTTGGCTTCTAAAAATACCCACGGGAAAATATTATTAAAAGCTATTTTTCTCTCTAATCAAACGGGACTCATCTCATTGCTTGAGTTGAATATATGGATTTCATGCCATAAAAAACCGGTACAGGCCTATCGAACCTGCACCGGTAAGGCTTAATTTATGAGCGTTAATAAATTTTTATCTCGTAGGGAAGCCGCGCTTGAGAACCTTCCATCTTATAAATCGTTTTAAGGTATTTGTAGTATGAATACAAAGGTCCCAGTTCTTTTTCCACGGCCATTGACTTTTTACGTCCCGTCAATTCGTCGATAAAGGCTTGCAGGGGTTGTTTCTTTTC
>JAIPAH010000087.1 GCA_021740175.1 Bacteroidales bacterium | reverse complement strand
CCGAACGTTAGGCGAAGCGTCCTCGCTTTGCCTTCTTTCATTTTTTAAGCTTAACCGATTTTTACAAGCTGGCCTCTGGCTTCTGCATAAGGTTTTTTCGAAATTCCTTCATTCAATGAAAGTGGGATTCCCGAAATAGATCCCATAGTGCATATCTATCCTTAAAAGCAAAAAGATAAATCCCTTTTTACTGATGATTCTCCCTCAACAAGTCATTTATAACTTTTACCGGATTAAAGGTAATGATTGGAACCTCCACAAAAATGGTGATCCAATCGGCCATAGCACCATTCCATAGGCCTGGTAATTCCTGCGCTTTTATAGGTTTGCCGTTTTTATACTTTTCGCTGATGAACCCTGTATCCGTATCCACAAATTCTTTTAAATCGAATTTTTCACCATTAAAATCATTGAGAGCACAGACTAAATCCACCGGGTTAAAATGGGTGGATTGGCTCACGATATCAGCCTGTTTGGGATCGTTAAAATTGATTTGCGCTTTTTCTACGATTTGCAGGGTTTTGTTACCGGTGGGTTCTTTTACCCAGAAAGGTCCTCCTCCGGGTTCGCCTTCATTCTTAACCATCCCGCAAACTCTTATAGGCCTTTTTAACTGATTGTAGAGCAGGTCTACCTTTTCGATGTGCTCTTTCTTTTTAAAAGCTTTTGGGTTGTTATGGATGTTAAGATATTTGTCGGCAAAATCTCTCATCTCTTCAAGCTCTTCATTGGTAGCACTCCCTTCGTCCAAAAGCTCCATATATTCATCCACTTTGGCTTTAATCTTCAGCAAGTAACCCCCGATGAGTTTTTTGTAACGATAAGTGGAATCTTTGAGGCGATCCGGTACGACATTATCTATGTTTTTTATAAAAACGATATCATTCTCTATTTCGTTAAGGTTTTCTATCAAAGCTCCGTGCCCGCCGGGTCTGAACAGCAATGTTCCGTCCTCGTTTCTGAAGGGTTCATTTTCAGGAGTCACAGCGATTATATCCGTTGAAGGTTTTTGCTGTGAAAAAGAAATGTCGAACTGTACTTTGTATTCACTCTCGTGTTTGATTTTTCGCTGTTCCAATTCATGACTGAATTCTTCCTGGTGCTCCGGGGAAGCCGTGAAATGAATGTTTACCTTCCCTTTAGAATTTTGTACATAATGAACGCCCTCAATTAAGTGCTCCTCCATCGCCATTCTTGATGTATTTCCATATTTGTGAAATAGCAAGAGGGCTTTGGGTTTATTGGCATAATTCAATCCCCTATCCGTTAAAAGGTATTCCAGGATAACCTTATAGTGTTTTTGACGATATTCTTCTTCGATATCGTAACCTGATTCTCTCATTATCCTTTTCAGGGCTTCATAAAAAGCAAAGTCATGAAGATGATCAAAGAAATATTTGACCGAATGAAAGCCTTGTTGCTTTTCGAGTTCTTCAAGCTGTTCTTCCGAACCGGTAAAATCCTGCATGAAGTTGTAAAGCTCCTTGAACATTCTTGTGGCTGCTCCCGAAGCAGGCACAAATTTAATGACGTCATATTTTTTTTGCTCCTCGTCATAGAAGTCAACCAACCGGTCTATCTCTTTTTCTGAGAAAGCAAAAATACCATCATTAACCGTTGCCGGCCTGTCGAGCTTTATAAAAGGGAAGCCTTTTTTAAAGTTCTCGATTTGCCGGTTTATGTCTTCAGGCGTTAGATTTCTGTTTTTTATTTGATGGCGATCGCTATCATTAAACTGTTCCATGGTTATCGTTTTTCTTCAGTTTCGTTCAACAATTGTTGTACAGCCTTTTTCAGTTGCGGGTCTTCCCCTTTGGCTTTGCTGTCAGGGGCGTTATGTTTTATAATATCGGGCACAGCTCCATTATGTTCCATGTTTTTCCCTGTTTTTTTGACATACCATGCTCTGAAAGGGATTCGCACATATGAACCGTCAACAAGACGCTCTGCGCCGGTTGAAATGACGGCTCCGAAAGTAGGCGTCCCTACCAGTTTTCCAAGATCCAAAGTTTTGAATGCATGAGAAAAGATTTCCGCATTTGAATAGCTGTTCTGGTTACACAGAGTGACGGAAGGTTTTGTCCAGGGATAAAAAGGCAGCCGTTCCCCGAAGGGATAATGGTCGCTAAATTTTTTATGCTCTTTTGCCAGGTTATCGGCAGCGCCCCGTGGTATCGTGTAAGCATGTTGCCTGACATCAAGGATAGCCATTAGGTAGTCTGTAGTCCAACCACCCCCGTTAAAGCGCACATCGATCACTAATCCTTCTTTATCGTAAGCTGTCGCTGCCAGCTCTCTTTCAAAGCGTTCAAAGCTGTTCCAGTTCATGCCCCGGATGTGGATATATCCCAGCTTACCGTTTGAATATTCTTCCGTGAGCTGTTTCCGGGTCTCCACCCAATCTTTGTAGAGTTCTTTATTTATGCTTTTTGCAGGGGAGATGACTATCTCTTTTTCCTCACCGTTTCTGTTAACCGTCAGAAGTACTTGTTGGTTAACCTTGTTATTGAGCGGCTCATAAAAGTTTTTATCGAGATGAACACGGCGTCCATCAACGTGGGTTATCACGTCTCCTTTTTCCAGGAGGCTTTCTTCCCTGGCAGCCGGCGTACCTTCAAGTACATGCTTCACTTCGATACCTTCTTCTGTGGGATTTATGTCAATCCCCAGCAGTCCTGTATTAAAATCCGGGGTATCATAGCGTTCTTTGACATTTCTTAGTCCCATATGGCTTGCATTAACCTGCCCGAGCATAAGGTTAAAGGTGTACTGGAAGGTGCGATTGGTTGAAGCCGCCATGGCACGTGGCTTATAGGTTTCTTTCAGTTCCTGCCAATCTTTACCATGGAAATCCGGATCATAAAATCTTTTATCAAGACTTCGCCAGGCCTCATCAAATACTTGTTCCCGTTGTTTGTTATAATCAATTTCCATCTTCGCTTCAAAGGGCTGCGGCTTGAGCTTTTTCTTATCCGGGGATACCCTGGCTAGCTTGCCTCCTTTCAGCAGCATGTAAAGGTATTGATTATCAGGACCGAGTTTTACGCTGTAAGGGGTTTTTTTGCCCTGAAGTATGGGTTTTAACTTTTTGCCGTCCCAACGGATGCTATAGAGATGATTCCTGGCATCGAAATGCCTGCGGTCATCGCGGTTGGTTACAAAATAGAATGTTTTCCCGTCCGGGGTTACCTGTAAATCGGATTCATTACCCGGCAGGCCGGTAACCTGGGTGATGCGTTCATGGATATTATCAAAATCGATTTGAATGTCCGAAGTGTCCACCGCAGTACTGTCAATTAACTCCAATTTTTTCCATTCCCGGCGTGTTCGCTGCCAGTCCTTTTCATTCAGCCAGACAAACCAGACGTCTTTGCTGTTATTATTCCGTTCGGATAAGAAGGTCAGTTTATCATGGCTCCATACCGGATGACTGTCCGAACGGGGATGTAAACTGACATTAACGGGTTCTTTGGAGTTATCAGCTTTATGGATAAAAACTTCGCGATTTCCGTTAAGGTCTCTTTTTGAATAGGCCAGCCATTGGTTGTCAGGACTCCAGGAAATGTGGGAGGCTTTAGCCCAGCCTTCCAGCAGCTTTTGTTCGTTTTTTAGTTGATTATCTTTTATATCGGCAGTAAGCAGACCACCTGTCCCCCTGCGGAACGCTATTTTCTTTCGGTCGGGGGAAACCACAGGCTGCGATTCATCTTTAGGAGTCTCCGTGAGCCGCCTATGATCGAATTTATGGCTATCCATAAGTTTCTTATCCTTTTGGGCTTCTACCCGGAAAAGGTCATACTGGTCATCTTTATCGGCCGTATATATCAAAGTGTTATTATCAAGCCAGTCAAATGATTTTACGCGGGAAGAGCCTTTTACCAATCCCCTGGAAAATTCCCCCTCTTTGTGATTAAGCTTCAGGAAAAGATTGCCCCGGACGAGAAAAGCTATGTAATTGGCATCGGGTGACACTTTAAATTGATTGCTTTTCTTTTTAAACACTTTAAATTCTTTCTCACTCATCAACTGATCGGTGGGCATGCTGATGCTGAGACGGCGAGGCTCATTCCCTTCTTCTTTGATGAAAAGAGAAGTTTTCCGCTCAAAGGCTATCACATCTCCCTGCTCATTCAGCGAAAAATTTCTTATTCCTTCATCCTCATAAGCGGTGACGGGATCAATGTGTACTGATGGTATTCCGTTTTCATCCGGGCCTAGTTTATGAATATTATACGTTCCCTTTCTTGCGCTGATAAAAAGGAGAGTGCTGTCATTTTTCCATCGGGGATTAAAATCATGGCCATCAAAAGTGGTAGCCTGGTGAAATTCTTTGGCCTGCCGGTCATAAATCCAGATGTCGCGGTTGGCAGCACCGCGATAGTCTTCCCTGGCGGTGCGGCATGAGCCGCGGACAAAAGCCATAAACCTGCCGTCGGGGGAGGGGACAGGTTCATAACCGAGGGCATCGACGAAACGGCTGGGAGTTCCGCCATCTTCGTTTATGGTCATCATTTCGTCTTCCCTTTCGACCTGGGGGTATATCCGTTCACTGGTAAAGTAAAGCTTCTCTTTCTTCCACGAGGAAAGGATATCATCCTCGGAGTGATGGGTGAGCCTTTTCAACGGCTGGCCATCCAACGGTAAGATGTAAACATCATAATTTCCGTATCGGTCACTGCTAAAAGCGATGCTTTCATTATCAGGTGCCCAGGCGGGTTTCGTGTCATTGGCCCGGTGGGCCGTTAGCCTCTTTGCTTCGCCTCCCTTGGTGTTGACCACCCACACATCTCCCTGGTAAGCGAAGAGAACTTTTGTTCCATCACTATTCAAGGCCGGCATGCGGGCATAAGGCTTTGTTTTATCGGCATTAGTGAGTGCAGGAAAGCACAATAGAATGATAAGTATTAGTAGGGCTGTTTTCTTCATAAAATAATTGGTTTGTGTTTTTTCAAATTTAGAAAAGTTTGTTGATTTTTTGAGTAGATACATTTGGAACTCTTAAAATATTTATACATTTGCATCGCTGTTTGGGATAGGGGGTCGAGAGTCTTCGGTTCAGCCAAACAGCAATAATTATAAAGTCGCCCAGGTGGCGGAATTGGTAGACGCGCATGGTTGAGGGCCATGTCAACGTTTAGTTGGTGCGGGTTCAAGTCCCGCCCTGGGCACGGCGTTCTTTAGAGTTGGAGGAATGATAAGCGTTCGGGTGGCGGAATTGCCCCGAAAAAGCAGAAATTTTCAATTTCATACTTTTTCGAGGGTCCCCGAAATCCCAAAAAGCTATTTGATTTTGGAATTTCGGGAGTAGACGCGCTAACGCGAAAGTTCTTAATCACAATTTTTTTTGCCCAGGTGGCGGAATTGGTAGACGCGCTACATTCAGGGTGTAGTGACCGTATGGTCGTGCGGGTTCAAGTCCCGCCCTGGGCACAGAAAAGCCTCAATATCGAGATATTGGGGCTTTTTTTTAGTAGTAAGAATCAGTGAAACTCTTCGACTTTAAGATTCACTGCCAAATCTCAATTAAAGATCTTTTCAGTTTGTCAAATACAGCAATCCTTGGTAGTTTTGTCGTAAAGGATATTACGAATCATCAAAACAGAAAAATATTATGAATATGAATCTCTTACTCATCAGTAATTCCACCACTGCAGGCGGCGAATATTTAGGATGGCCCCGCCGGTACATCAGCGATTTTTTGGCAAAGTTTAATGTAAAGAAAATATTATTTATCCCTTACGCGGGAGTAGGACTCTCGGATGAAGGCGTTGAAGCGGCTTTTGACGCTTATGAAAAGAAGGTAGGCCGCGTTTATGAAGAGCTGGGCTACGAGATTTATTCAGTACATAAAGAATCTGATCCAATTAAGGCGGTGAAAGAGGCCGAAGCTATTGCCGTGGGAGGTGGAAATACATTTCACCTTGTTTACAAGATGCATGAGACGGGCATCATGAATGCCATAAGAGAAAAAGCCCTGGAAGGAACCCCTTACATGGGATGGAGTGCCGGGGCTAATGTAGCCTGTCCTACGCTTCGTACCACCAATGATATGCCGATTATCGAGCCCGAAAGTTTTGATTGCTTAAACCTGGTACCCTTCCAGATAAATCCCCATTACCTGGATGCGAACCCACAAGGCCATGGCGGGGAAACGCGACAGCAGCGAATCGAAGAGTTTTTGCTGGTGAACCGCGATATCAATGTTGTGGGGATTCGCGAAGAGTGCCTTCTTGAAGTGGAAGGAGATAAGCTGATGCTCAAAGGGGACAAGTCTATGCGGCTTTTCCGTTATGGGCGTGAGCACACAGAGCTTAAAAACACGGATGATTTGAGCTTTTTGATGAAGTAGGGCAGGGTTGTATGGTTGTATGATTGTATGATTGTATGGTTGTATCATTTGCTATCGTTCGGCATAATTCGTATTGTTGAAAGCAAGGTGTGATCTAATTTTATTTTCCAGCGGTGAAATCGTTTTAGCGCCTATTTCTTTAGTTTATTCATCAGGAAAACCTGCCATCTCTATCCCCCGCAAAGCCCACGCTAAGAGCTGGCAGGTTATGGGCCTGACCTTCCAGCTTTTGGCGCCGGCCAAAGGGATAGGAAAAGATGGAAGGTCTGATAAGGATGATTGTATGGCTGTATGGTTGAATGATTAAATGTATTGAAAATAGCTTGATTGCTGTCGCGCGCCTGTGGCGTGTGACGATCTTCCTGGCGTTTGTAACGCACATTTTCAAGGCTTGTGTACTGCAAGAAAATTAAGCGAAATAGGGCGTCACAGACGCCAGAAATGTCCGCACGCGAAGGATTCGCGCGAGCGGGGAGAGATTCCTCACATCGTCACTCCTGTATTCGTTTTTGATAACTGGATTATGAAAATACCAGTGTGATAGGGTCGTTCTGATATCATGATTTTACTTAATCTGGAACTCCGCGTGGCCTTTATTCCTTTTCGCACCCAGCAAGCGCACTTATTCCTGCTGGTATTTTGAACGATAGGGGAGTATATTTTACTTTTTAATCACTTTCTTTACAACAGAGCCTCTGTTTGTCCGGACTTTCAAAAAGTAGATGCCGCGCGATAACGCTTCAACATCTATTGAAGCTTCCTTACCGGTAAGGCGGCCGCTTTCCAGTACCTGCCCCGAAGCCCGCAGCAACTGCCATTGCATTTTTTCGCCCGTGTTTGATTCAATAGTAAGGCGGTATTCGACCGGGTTCGGATAGAATTGCCATTGGTTATTGATTGCCTGGGAGGTGGATGTGCAGTAGTCGCGATGGATGTTTAAGGGGGGCGTCATATAATCACCGGGGCCGCAATCGTTCACGCCCCTTACCCAGAGTTTGGCAATGCCTGTCCAATCGGTATTCCATTCGATAGTTACGGTTTGGCACGGGGTTGTATTCAAGCAATTTGTTTCGCCTGCTTCATCAGGGGTGAGATTCCAGTCATAACTATCGGAAAATTCAGAGCCTGGGGTAGTATATTCGGAGCTACCAATCGTGTTACACATCAGGGTATCGCCTAAAATTTGACTCGGTGTTTCGGGCAGGGGATCGAGCTCCAGGGCAATGGTGTTGGAGGTGGCCGGGTTGTTCTCGGCGCAGGGTTGGGAGGACTCCACCACACAATAGACTTCATCGCCATCCGACAGGCCGGTGCTTGTAAAGGTGTCGGAGTTTTCGTAGGTTTCATTGCCGTTGACAAACCAGTCATAATCGGGGTTATTTCCCGTGTTGGTGGCATTGGCTATGATTTGAACCGTATCCCCCTCGCATTCAAAGCTGTTGGCCGGTTCGATAGAGATGCTCACGACTACCGTATTGACAATGGCAATAGTTTTATAGGCAGAATCGCCTGTGCCGCAATAGTTTTCTCCTGCCACCTTAAGGGTGGCGGTATCGGCAAAGTCGGGGTTCCAGTATACCTGGCAGCTCGTCCCGTCGGGGTCCAGCGATTCGGCAGCCTCCCCGGGATCGATATCCCAGGAATAACCCGTAGCATTGGATATCGGCGAAATCGAGTAGTTGGAGTAAGTGATGTCGTTGCATACCTCGTCGTCGCCGACAATTGCAGCCGGTGTTTCGGGCTTCTTCTCAATGTAAAAAGATTCGGGGTAAAACGCCTCACCCTGGTATTCCATACCGGTAGCGTAGGAGTCATCAGTCCAGGAGATGTTGGTTTCGCCGTGCTCGTCAGTAACCACTGTGATGTCAAATAAGGTAGCTTCGTCAGCTACGCTGTAAGCATCCTCTGAGGTCCAATCGATAGTCAGTACGCCCTCGTTATAATTGAAATCCGCAGTTTCCAGAAAATCCTGCTCCGCTGTCACGGATTGGTAGGAGTAATGCGTCGTATCGAAATCCAGGCCCAGGTGCAGTTCATTGACTTCCTGGAAGTCCTGGGTAGTGACGTAGATGTGACCGGTGGTTTCGCGGCAGTATTCGTTGGTTTGGTAGTAAAACTTTACCGGCGGCGGAGTGGTGAAGGAGAGGTTGACATAGTTTGTTGTGTTTGTCTGGAAATTTTCATAATAATCATATCCCTCCTCCGCGGATGACTCTATCGTGTTTATGACGCTATCGGTAGGGTGCCAGAATTTGTAGCGGATGCTGTCACCCTCTTCGTAGCCGTCTTTTTCGGGCGTTTCCGGGTTATCCTGATAGGCGGTAATCTCTATCGGATTCTCTAAACTCAGGCTTTGGTGCAGCGAGCCAGCTCCCACGCAAATCTCCTGCCCGCTGTCTTCGGAAAAGGAAAAGATGCCAATTTCATCATAGGTTTCGAGGTCCTGTCCGTCGACCTGCGCCTGAGTAACGTAGAAGGTCATGGTGCCGTCCGTTTCATTTTCGGAAAGAGGGGTGAAGTACTGCGTGGGGACTTCGGCGGTGATAGTGTCGGAGGACCGGGAAATCGATTCTTCATATTGGGCTTCTACATGATAGTCGTACACATCCACAAGCAGGTTGATGTCGGTATAGGTTGTGCCGTCTACCAAAGTTTCGATCGTAGTGCCGTTACGGTAAATGTTATATCCTTCGAGGGTAAGGTCCGGATTCAGCGGGTTTTCCTCCCACGACAGAGTAATGTCGTAGCCGGTGTTGTTGGCCGTCAGGTTTACCGGGCCGTAGGGAATCCAGCCCAGCGAAACGTTGTTGGTGGTATTGGGCGTAAAGGTTAATGAAGATGGGTCTTCTTCCAAAGTGACCAGCACATCGCGGTATTCCAGACCGGACTGGTAATCGTAAAGCCGGTAGAACAGCGTATCGCCTGCTGAAAACCCTTCTACCGGGTCGGTATCCGGATCATCTGCTCCGACCAGGATAGTATCGGCCGTGTAGGTTCCGGAGGTAGCTGTCAGACTTTTGGCACCAAAACACGTGGTATCCGTAGCGGTATACCTGAAGACCCCGATTTCATCAAAAGCATTCAGCGGCGTACCCATAACGGTGGCCTCATGGATGTGCAGGGTCATCGGGTTGAACTGATTATCCGGGAAGTAGGGGTTGTAGTAGACCGTACCCAGGGTGAATTCCTCGGTTTCGGAGGGTAGGGAACTCCCCTCGTCATGCACACTGACCACATAGTACTCGTAGGTACCTGATAGCATACTTGAGTCGGTATAGGTAGTGTTAGGTATCGGGTCATCGTTTAGTTTTTCCCCGTCCCTAAACACATCATACCCGATAAGGTCACGATTTTGCTGCTCAAGCTCCCAGGTAAGGATGATGTCGTGTTCCTCGTTGGTGATTTGCAGGTTCTCGGGTTGGGGGAGGCCCAGCGAAAAGGTCAGGTCGACCAGGCTTTGGGGGTCCTGTCCTTCCGGGAAAACCTCTCCCACATAGTTTCCCGGCGAATCATCAAAAGTCACCAAATACTCATCATAAACCGTATCATTGCTGGCATCGTAAAGTTTAAAAAGGTATTCGTTGCCGGGCGTATAGCCGTCATATTCGGCAAATTCACTAAAAGCCACCAGCTCAATTAAATCATTTTCCGGATAAGGTTCAATAGATAATTTTTCTCTTCCCACTACCGTCGTGTCATCAAAAATTGCTATTTCGTCTCCCGGACTTAAAACCTGCTGACCGAGCATGCCTGAATTAAGATATATCGACCATGTGTCGTCGTATGAATTGCCATCACCCATTCCAAAATAATAACCATCTCGTATGGTCACGATGCCTCGGTTGGATTTATCGGAAGTGTCGGAAGCATAAATAGCCACAGCTTTATAGGTGTAAGTTCCGGTGTCGAGTTGATAGTCGATAAATGAACCTTCTTCCAATGGAGTCGCATTGATGATATTGTTATTTCTGAACAAATAGAATCCATCAAAATCCGGATTTCCATAATCACCAAAATCCCAGGTGATAGTGACATTTTGTTCGGCGGTGTCCGTAATCTCAACATGCAAGTTGTAAGGACTTTCAAGGGTGTTTTGAGCAGCCACGTCTTGCCATAAAAGCCCCCAAAGGATAATTCCTGCCAGTAGATATCTTAAGGGCAACGTGCTGCGCATTTTTTTATTATTATTCCAACCTTCAAAGATAATGTAATGAATTTAAAAAAAAAAGAGCCTTTTTTCCACAAAAAGGCTCTTTCGTTGTTAATAACTACCAATCAGCCCATCATTTGACTGCAAAACGCAAGCTGCTTCTTTGTCCGTTTATCGTCGCTTCGAGAATGTAAATGCCGCTTTCCAACTTATTTACATTCACGGTGTAGTTATCCGTATTGATGTCTCTACTTATTAATACCTGACCTACGGTATTTGTTATACGGATATTCGTAATTTTTTCTTCACTTTTTATGTGCAGCCTGCTATTGGCAGGATTCGGGTATACCTGAACTTGTGCTAATGCATGGCCTTCCTCTACTCCGAGCGCTTTAACCGACAGGTCGATGATGCTGTACTGCTCATCCTGTGCCGGGTAGGTGGATTTTGTCCATGCCTCACCGTTCAAGTCTTTGTATTCAACCTCAGGATTGGTATAAACCTGGTTAGTTCGAGGACTCCAGACTTTCAGGGTCACGTCATTGCCCGGCTCAAAGCCTTCGCCGGAATCCAGAACGCGGAAAATGTTCAGGTTGTTTTTCGTGGCCTCATTCGGGTCTTCGATGACGGTTGAACCGACCATGATGCCATTGTTAAAGGCCGCCACTTCATCCCCGGCTTCAAGGTTATCGCTGCTGATGTAGATGGTATAAAGCATCTGGATCGGGTCACCGCCTTCGAAAGTGAAATAAACCGGATCGTTGTCTGCGTTTATGGCATCGCCTGATTTTGTGGGGTTGGATTGGGAATAATCCAGAGTACCACTTGCACTCATTTTTACAAAATAACCCTCTCCGGGTTTAAGGTTACCAATATTATTGGTCCAACCACCGACATCCCAGAGGTGATTTCCTTCAGAATCACGGACAAAATCAAGGTTTTCATCTGTTAAATCGCCATCATTATCGCCGAGTCCTTGTGAGAATACTGTCTCAGCATCTCTTTCGTCCTCCGGTAAATAACTAATCATGTTGTAGCCGCTGGATAATGAAATGGTGTTACTTGCCAAATCAGTTACCGGTGTACCGGTCATTTCGAGGTTGTCGACCGCAGTCATCTTAACCAGGTAACCTTCTTCGATTCCCCAGTCTCCGATTCCATTGGCCCATGTGCCGGCAATATTTCTGAACGACTTTCAGTTTTCATCTTTCACCAAATCCAGGTTGGCCTTGATGGGGTTGAAAATAGAATCCATATTGGTTTCGCTCACTGTAACTCTTGCCGAAATCATTTGATAACCGGCTTCCAGGTTGAAGTTCATGGTTTCGTCGGAATAGTATTTCAGCGTAATATAACTGGTTTCATTAATACCAGACGGAAAACCGCTACCACCTCCATAGGTTCCACCTGAAACGCTTACTGAAGTTGGTGTGTAAGTGTTTCCTGTGCTATGGTCGTAGATTTCAAATGAATAATCATTGCCGGGCTCATACCCATCCCCGTTATCCAAAGTGGAATAGGCTTTTAGTACCCGGGTGGCAGCGGCGCTACTTGTATTATCCGAGAAGTCATCATCGAGGTCCACATGGTAAACACCCACCAGGGTATCGGCTTCGTAGATAGCAATTTCATCATTGGTTTCTACCGGGATATCATCAATATCTATTTCTTCAAGGAAAAGCGACCACATGGCATCGTTAGCGTTACCCCCTTCAAAGGTGAAATGATTGGGTGTAAGGTCAACCGTACGATTGGTCGTGTCTTCGGCCAGTACCTGAACATCACTTAAAGTTTGCGAATGATACCCATCAGCCACTACCGTAATGTCATACGTACCAAAAGGCATGGTTAATGTGTACTGTCCGTTGCTTTCCGAAGCCGTGTAGCCGTTACTGCTAATATCAGCCCCTGCGATAGCCGTACCATCATCGGCGTTGTTGAGGTCGATGGTTACGTATCCTTCTTTGGGAGCAAGGTTTATAGTTCTTTCAATGTATTGACCATCATTATTCAGGGTTAATATTTCAGTTGTATCTTGATAATAAGAACCATGATATACTGTAATAAAATAGTCTCCCATACATTCGCTGGTGAAATTTGCGATATTATTATTTGGATTGGCAGGACCCGAAAATATTGAGCTATCAGAAGCTGTGAAAAGAGTTACGGTTGCATTATTAACCGCATCACCATTATTATCCTTTACTCGCACACGGAAATCACCTGTATGTGGGTTTAATGATAAACTTTGAGTGTGGTTACCACCCGAAATGTTATTGCTTGTGTTAACTTTTGTATTGTAATTGTTCAATGATGCTTCAATGGTGTAAGTTCCATCGCTTAACCCATCTACATAATAATATCCACTATTATTCGGATTATCAGAGCCTGCAACATTATTTGTATTTTCATCTATAATCACTACATTGACATTTGTAACATCCCCATTACATCCACTGAGGGTTATCGTTCCGTCAATATAATGCCCTGACGTAAACTCTAAATCAGCATAACTATAAGGGACATCACCGGAAGGGAATTCCAGCGTTCCATCATTATCATCCAGGTATTCGTTAGGATCGTTGGGGTCGTTCAATAAAATATCTTCGCTGAAACTGCCTTCAGTTTCGGCTGAACCGTCCCAATATTTAAGAGTAACTTCATCTCCAGGGTCATATCCATTGGAGCCATCTAATTGTGAAAAACATACAAGTTCGATATTAGTGTTGTAATCCCCGGAGAAATCTTCGGTTCCATCGAAAGTGTATACACCAACAGGTGTGGTCCCTAAAATCGGTTTTTAATTTTAATAACGATGAATAATTTTTGATTAAACGTTTGTTTGTTAATATTTTTTGTTGTAATTTTATCGTTATCAAAATTAATAACCATGTCATACACTATTGAACAAACCATTAAGGGCAG
>JAIPAH010000086.1 GCA_021740175.1 Bacteroidales bacterium | reverse complement strand
TAAATTAAATATAACCAGTCCGGTTAAACAACCCAGGGCATCGGCCCCAAAATCATATACATTACCTTCTCTTGCACTCAAAATATACTTCTGCATCAATTCCGTGATAGCTCCAATACCCAAACTGATTATAAGAACACTAGCATAAATAAAACGGTAATATTTGCCCTGATATTGTATCATGTAGCTCCTCAGAGCGAGGAATACTAAAACGGCAAACAAACCTATGTGTATCCATTTGTCGGGTTTCATCCAGTCCTGAAAAATGATAGCATCGGGGAGGCTATCACCCGGTATGGAAGTGGCTATCACAATCCCACCTAACCAGGCAATCCAGGGCCAATGAAATTTCAGGCTCATACTCCACCTTTGCATAGATTATCCCCGATTCTAAGATACAAAAATAGCAGCCTTCCTTCGGAAAGCTGCTACTAAAAAATCTTTAAGCTATTCTCCTTCAACGATTTTCTTATACCCTTCAGCGTCTAATAATTGATCCATTTCCGATTTATCGGAAACCTTAATTTTAATAATCCAACCATCGCCATAAGGGTCTTTGTTAACTAATTCGGGCTGGTCTTCAAGCTCTCCATTGAATTCCTGTACTTCACCTGTCAAAGGCATGTACATATCCGAAACTGTTTTGACAGCCTCCACGGTCCCGAAAGTTTCCCCTTTATCGAGGGTTTCTCCTTCCGTTTCCACTTCGATAAATACAATATCACCCAGTTCTTTCTGAGCGTAATCGGTAATACCAATATAAGCTGTATCATCTTCCAGCTTTATCCATTCATGATCGTCGGTATACTTCAGATTATCGCGAATGTCCATAGTATTTATTTTTATGTTCAGGAACTTAGAATTTCGTTTCAAATGTACGAAAATAAAGTCCTCTACAAAAACAAAACGTGTTTTTTTATTCCGGCTGTAACTCAGGGGAAAATCTCCTAACGAATATAGGCGGGTGCATCAGCCGATCGCTTGCTACTGCAATGAGAAGGTCATGCTGATACCTCCTTCTGTGTTGGAAGTTGGAAATTGTGTGGAAATATAAGGCTCATTGATGTTTTTATTGAAATAAAACCGCAGGTTAAATCGCTGACTCACACTATAATCGGCGGATGTGTTGATAGTATACATCTTGCGTCCGGCCGAAATTTGAGCAACATCTTCATCTATTCTCCGTAGAATCGTTTTATTGTTCTTTATTGAAAAATCGACTTTGATATTCAAATCACTACTGGTTCTGCTACCTTCCTGGTTATTGCCCATCATAGATTTAATAAAAAACTCGATATTCTTAACCCGGTATCCTAAGCCCACAATCCATTCATTACTCTTTACTTCCGTAAGCTGGTTATTGGTAAAGCTTAGGGATAAATTGCGGGACTTTTTCATTTCCACCCTGGCGGTTAAGCTGTTGTGTAAGGTAGCGTCAATACTAAACAGCGGGCTGAATTGTTCCGATATGGTCACTACCCCAATCTCCCGTTCCGGGAAGAAATTATTAGCCTGGTTACGGGCATAGGCATAGCCTGCTCTTTCTTCATATTTGATATTGGAAGTATAATTCCCCACACTATAAGTGGATCGATAAGAATGAGATATATTCACTGATTTAAAATATTCCTTGATCAAGTCGATATCCGTCAAGCCATCGAAAGTGATACGCCAGTTAGGCATGGGAATAGAAGGAAAAGGATCCAAACTAACATCCTCCGGCTTCTTCCCTGTGTAGGCCGCCATGAATGAATTAAGCAACACCTGTTGCGAATTAGGGCCATATCCACCGGGGAACCCGGTAGAGTCCGTTATTTGTTCCGACCATGGATTCCTGGATCCCAGGCGCATAGCAATATTTTGACGATACTCCTTCAAATTTTCAAACGCATCGGAATGGTTAGCATCGTTAAATTCCTCAAAAGCTGTCTTGAAGGTGAGGATAGAAGTGCTAAAGCTTCCCTTTTCAGTTGGATTAAAAGATGAAAAAATACTATCGGGGCCGGCCTTAAAATATTCCGTATGATTTTTGGAACGAGACTGATTACCAGTTACCTCAATACGGAAACCATCAAACGGTTCAATCCTAATGCGGTAATTGAGGTTCGTATTTTGTTTCTTCATATAAGGATTATTCTGCAGCGTATCATAGGTGAGCCATTCATTTGCTGCCGCCTTACTGCGAATATCCTTTTGGCTGCCGAATACAAACCCCCAGCCGGGAGCCATATCATTCAGCCGATTTCCGGCGAATTCAGGTTCAGGAGTAAATCCCGGCAAACGGATTCCATTTGTTTCATTATAGGTAAAAGAAGCATCTTTGACACTTGTTAACAGTCGAAGGGTATTATCAAGGATCTTTTTAAACACCTGGTTATCTTTTTCCTCTTTCTCTTCTCCTTCTTCGCCTTCTTTTTCCCCACCTTGTTGCCTCCCCGGAGGACGATTTCTTGCACCCCGCCGGCCTCTTCCTCTTCGGGATTGTTGCTGCTGCTGACGCTCTAACTCTTTGATGTAACCAATTTTATTGTATAACTTATTAAGTCTGAAATTTCCATTGATTTGAACATTATTCGAATTTTCGATAGAATTCCCCAACCTATCCTGCACGGACTTTGGGGAAGACGTCCAGGTATAATTGGCCGAATACTTTGTCTGAACACTAGTCCAATCAAGGAATGGCAATTTATTTATAGGAACTTTATAAGTAGCATTTAAGGTATGATTAAACCGGTCTATCGTTCCGAAACTAAACACCTCATCCATAATCGTATCACGCACTTTATCGTAATCGTCAGCATCGCGATCAATTTCTCCCGGTGGTTCATCAATATACGCGTTCACAGAAGCCGAGTAATCGAGCTTAATAGAACGCGTCAGGTTATATTGAAAATTAAAACTCCTGCGCCAATCCCAGCGTTTCACAAAGGTGGGTTCCAGCTTGACATCACCAATACTCTTGCTTCTAAGCAGCTTTTCATTGTATTCCCTTGTCATATCGGTGCGGAAAGAAAAAGTTCTGGGCAGATAATTAAAATTAAATTCCCGCAAAGGTGTAAACAAACTTCCCTGAAGGAAAGAAACATCTTTCAGAGGTACCACCGGCTCCGGATTGGTCGAGAAATTATATCCTATGCCTCCTTCATATTTTTTTGTGATGTCGCGTTTGATATCAATATTGCTATGCGAAATTTCGGAATAGGCATAAGAGAAATTAAAATTCTCAATGTCCAAGGGGCTGGGTTGCCCCCCGCTTCCTCCAACGCGTTCTTTTCGCACATTCATAAAATTAATATTTTTCCGCACCGTCAGATCCTGCGACCTATCCAACAGTGAATCCTGCCCCTTATCATTCAGAAGAGAAAGGTCATCCTTCAGCTTTATATCGGGGTCCATAGGATTGTATTCCGGAGTTCTCCTTGATTCCGAATAATCAAAGTGCATAGGGATACGCACGCCCGATTCTTCAGGAAAAAATTTACCCAATTCCAGATTCGTAGCTAAGTCTATTTGCGTAACACTTTCCTTTTGCCGTTCATTCACCTTTTCTTCTATACTTCCGAAACCGGGAGTGCTGTGACTTCCGGACATAACTACATTCCCCAAATCCGCCAGATTGGCTTTTATCCGGGTTTTAGCCGCCCACCCCGATTTTTCATCAAAGCCGGAAAGCCGTAGTTCATTCACCCATATTTCAGCACATTTGGGTTTGCCGTCATCCTCATCATCAATGCCTGTTTTTTTCGGATTTCTAATTCCCACCATAATAGTTTTCACATCAGAAAGGCTGGGCACCCCTTTCACGGTAATTTTATTCTTCCCGTCATAAGTCACAAACGGCATGCTGTTAGTAACCTGGCTATTGTTTTCGTTGCGGGCCTCCCTGCGCTTTAGCTTGGCATCCACGAACTTTTGGAAAGGTAAATTAATATGGTTTGCCTCAGGCCAGATGTCCTGTCTCGAACCGGAACCCCAATCGGTAAACTCCAACGGCACTTCGTACTCATAATAATTTTCCTTAAAATCGGCCCCTAGTCTGACAAAAACCGATAAATCGCCGGTATTATAATTATCCTCGATATTTGTTTTCTCGGCATGGATAAACATTTTCATCTTTTCATATTGCCGGAAATCAAAATCGGTCGTCTTATAAGCTGCGCGGGCAAAACCGTCTTCCAGGTTACACACATCCAACACCATCGACTGCTCATTCATCTGGTTCACGTTGGTTGTTCCCACATTTCTTTCCCGCTCTATACCGGGCGGCAGGACATAAGGAATCGGGTTGCGCTGTCCGTTTTCCTCAATATTAACGGCCGTAATATCAAAAGACGATTCATCTTCCTGCACGATATACTCCCCGTCTTCCAGCATAGCTTGTTCATATTTTCTCCACTCCCCTCTAACAAGTTCCAGCGTAGCAAAACGAAGCACTAAAGGTTCAGAAAAGCCTTTCATAAACATCCTCATAAAACGGATGGATTTAAAATCCTGGATATTTCCTACCACCTTATCGGGGTCTCTGACGGGTATCTTGAATTGATACCAGGTTATAGAATCGTGCTGTCCATTGGGCAATTCCACTGTAGGGGTATATTTATCGGTAATATAATTTTTCCCCACCTTCAATTGACCGGGTTTTAAATCTATTTGGTATTGATAATACCTTTCATTCTCGCTAAGGGTATTGTCGTTGTTAATATCTTCCACATCAGGGTTTCGTGTGGCTACGGTGGGATACGATTCATCATTCATCTGATCAGTGGGTGAGTTGCCGTCCACCCCATTATATTCCTTATACCGTTTAAGGACACTGCTATATTCAGGGTTCTGGTCATAATCAGAGCCCCTGAAATAATGATAATCATCGGCCGAAGGGTCGGCCAGGGCTTGTTGGTATGCTTCGGAATTCACCCCGTATTCATTTGCAATCTGCTGCAAATAGGTACTATCGAAAAAATTCTCTTCATCTGCATTACGCAACCCGTCGTATCCCACGTCCTGGTATGGACGGGCGGCATTATCATTATCAAACTCATTGACCATCGCCTGTAGGGCTGGTACTCTACCCCAAATGGTAGAATCAACATTCTGTACTTGTTCGGAGGTGGGCAAACCATGCTCAAAACTCTTCCTTCCGTCTTTTAAAATATCTTCCGATACATCGCCAAGATTGAAATATACCTTACCGCCCTGTGTGTTTATCGGGTCTTTGGGACCATCCTCGCCGTCCGGATCGGCAAACGGGTCCATCACCCAGAATTCGATATATTCGACATTCGTTGCTTCGAAATCGGAACTCTCGATTTTCCGCATCATACCGCCCCAACGGGATTCGGGCTGCTTCAACGAGCCATCTTCATTGATACCTTCCGATAAGCCGGGTTCCCCTTCCACATCGTAGTTATACGGTCCTCTCTCTGATGGATAGAAGGCTACATTCAGCACCGGGAGGTTCATATATTTATTATTGGGTGGGTCCACATTCGGAAACACCTCGTTTTCTTTAACAAAGCGGACATAGTGCGAAGAAAGCTCTTCATTATTCACATTCGGCGGACGTAACGAACCCGTTTTTTCATAAAACAAAGGGTCTATCACGTACCAGGCCATTTGTCCCCGGTTATACCCATACGCCTGGCCTGTCCCCGGAGCGGCTTCCGGGAACATACTTGCACCGGTTTGCCTTTGAGGGGTAGAGGCCAGGTTCCATCGCCCGATATTTTTTAAATCTATGCTTGATTTACTGCCTTCAAAATCATCGATGTAGGAAATTCCGGCATTTCCCACGGCCCTTGAGTGACCCGGCAGAAAATGAGCAAATTCGCCACTTATTTGGATATTTGACTCTTCTTTGGTGTCTATAAAAGGAAGCTTATCCACCATTTTGGTCAAAAAGCGTGACTTTGTCTCATAATCAAAATTGATACCCCATATTGTATTGGAAATGGGTTCGTCCCCAAAATTTGTTTTCTGTGTTAATGGCCGCTCATGCAAATTCATAACGGTAGCCCCAAGATTCAAATCCGGATTGACATTATAATCCACATGCATGCCCATCATTCTTTGCTGTTGCACACTGAACTGACTTGTGCTTTCGAGAGAAATATTGATAGGCGTGCCTGAATTTAAGATACCTTCGTTGATGATCTTAACGCGGCCCAGCGTATAGTCGACCGTATAGTCTACATTCTCGGTAAGCTCCACGCCACCTGCAGTAACCTTTACCGATCCTTTCGGCACATTGAGGGCATTCAGATTAATTTCGGAGCCGGACTCCGACTTGTAGCGTCCTTCAATCAGGAACTTGTTTTTGCTGGGATATTGCTGAGCTCCCACCTTAGTCATACTATACAAGGAATCATAAGCATACTTATCCGCCAGCTCCTGCTGCTCGAACTGTTGCCTTAAATAATTCCCGAAAGGCTCCAGCACGGTAAAATAAATCCGGCCATTGGATGACTCTATCGTTCCGCCCTGGGTTGCTGCATTATCAAGGAAGTCGAACACCCCGTCTTTGGGGGGATTGTTCTGAGGGTCGAGATTATCAAGGTTCAACACCTGAATAAGTGGGACGCCGTTCACATCATCCGGTCCTTCGTTGAGATAACCTGTAGGTACGCCGCTTTCATTGCCGGAGTACAAAATATTAAGCATAAAATCTTCCCGGTTCACCTGGTAAGCCCCGATAGAATAGACGTTTTTCATCATCAGGTCCCACATAGGAATATCGGTATTCACATTAGTGCTTTTCAAAAGTTTTACAATTAATGCTTCGGGTGAGGAGATGCCCTCGTCGGAAAACTCCCCGACCTGGTATACTTTGTCATCTCCGATTACTTTATACTGAAAAGCGACAGCCAATACCTGATCGGAATTAAGGGTAGAGTTAAGAGATATAAAGCCCAATTTATCGTTCACCGTATATTGAGAAGGATCTAACCGGGTAGCATTCTGTATTTTTTCATAATCCTTCCCTGCGGTAAAGCCGAATGAATGAGACTCCAGGTAATTGGAGACCGAGTTAATGTCTCTCATCTTATTCGTGTCAGCCTCCATCAGCAAATTATTGGCATCATTGGCAGGGTAAGTCGCTCCGGCCACGGGTTCGACATTTTTGTTATTTAGTCGCCTGGCTTCACCCAAATCTGAAAGAGCAACAATGTTTCGGTTATTTTCACGAGCGGGTCCGACAGTCGTACGCCACACTTCAATTTTTGTAATCTCCACATTTGATTTTACAATGGGTAGCTCCTCGAGGGCCTCGTTGAAGTTATCCCTGAAATAATGCCCTAGAAAGAAATGTTTATCTTTTTCATAATCATCCGCCTTCAACTGAAATTCTTTGGTTTGGGCTCCTCCCTGCACGGTAATATTTTTCTTCTCACTCTTCTGCTCTGAGAAAACTGTCGTAACCGTAGCCCGGCCGAATTTCATTTTTGTTTTAATCCCAAAAAGGCTCTGACTCCCGCTTATCAATGTACTATTGAGGGGTAAGGACACATTCCCGGCCTCAATGAGCTTAAGGATTTCATCTTCTTTACCCTCGTATTTCAATTTAAGCTCATTCTCAAAATTAAATGTGGCCTCAGTATTATAATTGGTGTTAAACTGAATTTTGTCACCAATTTTGGCCATCACATTCATCTGAATCTCCTCATTAAAATCAAAATTGGTGGTTCGCCTTCTTCTTACATCCAGGCTGGGGTCTTCCCGTTTATTGGAAACCACTCCAAAATCAATTTTTGCCGTACCCTGTGGTCGTATGTCAATGGTATTGCCCCCGAAAATTTGCTCAAAAGCCTTGCTGCCCACCTCTATTTGTGGAAAATCACCTTGATTTTCCCGGATTGATGCGGCCTGGGAGCGCTCAAGCCAATATGACTCAAGCATTTTATCCATTTTGTATTTCTGAAATTCGGAAAAAGACATTGTGGAAGGCCGGCGGTATTCCAATGACCCGACTTTATCTTTAAAAATATATTGGTTGGTTTCGGGGTCATACTCAATTTCTGTGCGGATATTGGAGGGATCACGCATAAACAAGGGGCTTTCATACTCTCCTTCATAATGAAAACCATCTTCGTCTTCAAACTGTAATGGTAAGTTCAGGGTATCTCCCTCATTGCCACTATCGGGCCGACTTTCCATATCATTTTGCGGGCTCGCCTCAGCACTAATATGAGCCATGCCGCTTAAAAGCAGCATGATAAGAGAAATCCTCAATACAAATTGCAAAAAGTATAATGAATATTTTCTCAATTGGTTTTTGTTTTTTGCCTCTTGTCACAAAATCTTTAAAGCCTCCTTAATCAGCTCCTCAACGGTAAGTGTGTCTCCGTTTTTGCGGCCAATAATTTTGTCTAATGATTTATTGGCGCGCGCTTTATCAAAGCCTAACATTACTAATCCTGATAACGCTTCCTCTTTGTTTAAATTGTATGCTTCGACCAATTTATCGGTATCCTTAAAGGCTTTACCCACTTTATCCTTCAGTTCCATAACAATACGCTGAGCAGCTTTGGCTCCTATACCCTTAATGCTCTGAAGCGTTTTGTAATCTTCGTTAGCAATCGCTTTATAAATTTCCTGAGGCCGAAGGGAAGAAAGCATCACCATCGCGGTATTCATCCCTACACGACTCACCCCAATAAGATAGCGAAACAGCGTTCGTTCTTCTTCATCAATAAATCCAAAAATCTCAATACCGACAGGATTGGTGGCTTCTACTTTAAAAGCCACATGCGTCAGTAACTTAATATTGGTTTGATTTTCAAGTTTCGAATACGTATTCAATGAGATATTCAACCCATAACCAATACCACTTACATCAATGACCGCAAAAGCCGGGTTCTTTTCTACTATTTTACCTTCTATATAACTGAACATGAGTCAACAATATAATGAAACCTGCAAAAATACAATATTTTAAGGATGAATTACATTCTTCTGAGGCTTTAGGTGATAAAACTTGTCATTAAAATATACCTTCCGAAAGTTTCGATAGGCTATTATTCAGACTCAATAAATATAAAACAATATGGATTTGTCAACTAGAAATATTACCTTTGTAGAAGACAACAACACTAAAACAACAAAATTCAAATTATGGACAGTTCACTAAAAAAGGACGCTCTCAACTATCATTCAGAGGGGCGCCCGGGGAAAATAGAAGTAATCCCTACGAAACCTTACACTACGCAGCGGGACTTGTCATTAGCCTACACACCGGGAGTGGCTGATCCCTGCAAAGCCATTCACAAAGACCGCGAAAAAGTCTTCGACTACACAGCCAAGGGCAACCTGGTAGCCGTCATATCGGATGGTACTGCTGTTCTGGGACTTGGAAATATCGGGCCGGAGGCAAGTAAACCGGTGATGGAAGGAAAAGGTCTTCTCTTCAAAGTGTTTTCGGATATTGATGTTTTCGATATTGAAACCGACACAACCAATATCGATCAATTCGTTGAGACCGTAGTAAATATCGCTCCCACTTTCGGTGGCATCAATCTTGAAGATATTAAGGCCCCGGAGTGCTTTGAGATTGAAGACAAAATCAAAGCGCGCACTGACATCCCGGTAATGCACGACGATCAGCATGGTACAGCCATAATCACCGCTGCAGGCCTGCTCAATGCCCTGGAAATTAATGGTAAGAATATTGAAGAGCTAAAGGTCGTTGTCAATGGAGCCGGTGCCTCAGCAATCTCTTGTACCAGACTGTATGTAGCCCTTGGGGTAAAACCGGAAAATGTTATCATGCTCGACAGTAAGGGAGTAATCCGCCAAGACCGCACCGACCTGAATAAGTACAAACAAAAGTGGGCCACCAAGCGTGATCTTAACACTCTTGAGGAAGCCATGAAAGATGCCGACATGTTCCTGGGGCTTTCGGTGGGCGATATTGTTAAGCCGCATATGCTGGAAAGTATGGCCGATCACCCTATCGTATTTGCCCTGGCCAATCCCGATCCGGAAATCCGCTACGATGAAGCCGTTAAAGTTAGAGATGACATTATTATGGCTACCGGCCGTTCCGATTTTCCCAACCAGGTAAACAATG
The DNA here is from genome assembly GCA_021740175.1 of Bacteroidales bacterium. Lineage (GTDB taxonomy): Bacteria > Bacteroidota > Bacteroidia > Bacteroidales > JAIPAH01 > JAIPAH01. The sequence continues at coordinate 3,838 of JAIPAH010000086.1, read as the reverse complement.
TCCTGGGCTTTCCTTTTATCTTTCGTGGTGCTCTGGATGTTCGTTCCACAGCTATTAATGATGAAATGAAGCTGGCAGCTTCAAAAGCTATGGCCAAACTGGCCAAGGAACCGGTGCCGGATGAGGTCAACCAGGCATACCAAATTGGCAATCTGCATTTCGGCAGAGAATATATTATTCCCAAACCTATGGACCCACGCATGATTCTCTACGTGGCTCCGGCGGTAGCAAAAGCTGCCATGGATACCGGCGTGGCTCGCAAACCCATCAAAGACTGGGATGCTTATCGTGAAAATCTTATCAAAAGAATGGGGCTCGGTAACCCGTTGATTAGGCGAATTAAAACCAAAGCACAAAATGATCCCAAACGAGTGGTATTTTCCGAAGCGGCCAGCTACGAAATGCTTAAAGCAGCTGAAATAGTCATCAGCGAAAATATTGCCAAACCAATATTGCTCGGTAAGAAAGACAAAATTCATAAGGTCATCAAAGAATATGACCTGGAGTTACCCTCCGATATCCCCATCATTGAACCCACCTCAAAAGAAGAGGAACAGAGATTAAAGGATTACGCCGACGTGTTGTATCATAAGCGGCAAAGAAAGGGTGTCACTATGAATGCAGCCCTTGAGCGTATGGCTCATAACAATTATTTCAGTCCTATGCTTTTGGAGATGGGCGAGGCCGATGCAATGGTTTCCGGCCTGACGAGTAATTATCCCGATACGATTCGTCCTGCGCTCCAGACTATTGGTCGCCGAAGAGGTACCAATATTGTTTCGGGAATGTATATCATCAATACCAAACAAGGCCCCTACTTCTTTGCGGATTGTACGGTAAACAAAGAGCCCGGAGTGGAGGAACTGATTGAAATCACCCTGCAAATGGCCAAAACCGTTAGGAATATGAATATAGAGCCTCGTATCGCCATGCTGACCTATTCAAATTTCGGTTCGAACAAAGGCGCTGAGCCGGGAAATGTTCAGCAAGCTATTGCCAGGCTGCACAAGGAACACCCGGATTTGACAGTAGACGGCGAGCTACAGGCCAATGTAGCCCTTAATGGCGAACTCCTCGAACAAAATTTCCCCTTTTCCAAACTTGAGGATAAACCGGCCAACACCCTCATATTCCCGGACCTTACTGCAGGAAACATAGGTTACAAATTGATGCAGGAACTTTCGGAGCATGAAGTTATCGGCCCTATATTGATGGGTATGAACAAACCGGTTCACATCCTGCCTATCGGAAGCAAGGTAAATGACATTGTCAGTATGATTGCTATTGCTGTTAATGATGCGCAATGCCTGGAAAAAGAAGAGGAATGTGATTAGAAAATAGGTAGATTTTCAGTGCAGAAGTAAGTAAGAACAAAGGCTGTCTGTTTCAATCCATAAAAAACCGGGCAGCCTTTTTTGATCCGAATGGTTAAAAAAAAAATTCTACCATCTAAATCGCAGGGGATTAAAATTTATCCAAACCCCTGCCTCAACAGGAATTTCCCTGGAAAAGTGAGTTTATTCAGATTCTTCTTCCCCCGTACCCAAATCCTTGTTGATGATTTCTGTAGCCTGATCCAAATCTTTCTCAAAAACCATAACCTGGACACCTCCCCCTACCATGTTGTTAAACATAGGTAACATGTTCGTAGATTCCTCATTTTTAAGGAAGCAGTCTATTCCCATATTATTCAAACGGCCTTTGATCATGTGTGCTTCGGGCACTGAGTTGCATGTCATTAAGCGAACTGTCTTCTTATCATCTTCCGTCATATATTAAATTAATATAATTTTTTAATAAAATCCCCTGTTTGTCAAATATAACAATATTTGATTATTAATGTTTTGATAATCATTTAATTATTATCAATAATCTTCAAAGATTCTTATTTCCCAGCGCGGGGAAGCTTGTTGTTGCAAAGCAACCCTTGTTACCCTATCTTTGTCTTTATTAAACACATATCATAACTTAAAGACTATGAGAACAGTAACTTTACTCCTCAGCATTTGTTTTGTATTTATTTCTTCCGTTACATTACCTCAAGCAGCCTACAATACAACCCCGGACTGGAACAGCCAGCCTATGGATGATGTCTCCACCGGCCTTGCCCTGGCTGATATCAACGGTGACGGATATAAAGATATGGTCATTGCCAACGGTAATGATATCTCACGACAACACCTGGTGGTATATTATAATGATGGAGAGGGAAATTTTGAAGAGACCCCCGATTGGGAATCGGATGATATAGATTACCACGGTCATATTTCCTGCGGGGATATCGATAATGACGGAAATATTGACGTAGCGGTCTCTGTCTACATCGGAGAAGAGGGATTTGACCAACCCGGTGAACTCAAAGTCTATTACAATACCGGTTCGGAATTAGAAGCAAGTCCCTCCTTTATCTCCGAACCCTTTTACACATTCAGTTGTGCACTCGGTGATGCCGACGGTGATGGAGACCTTGACCTCGCTTCTGTCGGGGGTGAGCCTTACAGCGAAATACTGGATAAAGGAAGAGTGTATTACAATGTCGAGGGCTCCTTTTCACAGGATAGCATGTGGCAATCGGATATCGATATGGGGGCGCTGGATGTGGCTTTCGGAGATTTTGATCTAAATGGTTTCCTGGATTTGGTTTTCGTGTGTGAGGGCACTCCCAATTATATTTACCTGGCAGATGACAACGGTAACATTTCAACCGAACCAGCCTGGCAATCGAGTGATGAAGAAAACTATGTCAATTCAGTGGAAGTGGGTTATTCCACTATCAACGAAGATCCACTCCCCTATATTGTCATGACCGAGAACGACCAGCTTGGTGGACAGGGCCGGGTGAAACGCTACGATTTCGACTCTATACCCGAAGAAAGCGGCCCTGCATGGACTTCCGAATCTTTTGGAACCGGCTCGGGAATAAAACTGGGATGGTCCTATGAAGGAGATAATGAATTTATAAAAACGCTTTTCTATGGAGGATGGTGGTTACCTATTGAAGCTCGTTTAGTTGAAGAAGGAGGATTTGCGGAGCCATATTTTTCTACATCTACCAGTTCGGTAGTAGAAGCTATAGAAACAGCAGACCTTGATAAATCCATGATAAGTTCCCAAACGCTGACCTATACCAATCAGCAGGATTATCCCATTTCGGCCATTCAGATTTACAATCCCAATGTAGAAACTGTTGAATCCGTGACCCATTCCGGTAGTGGTGAGGAAGTGACCTTTTCATATGTCCATGGCGAATCATGGGTATCGTTACACGAACCCCTTCAGCCGGGCAATACGGTTGACATCAACTACCACTCTTCCCCTACTCCTGACATGGTTGTTTCCAATTGGGATAATGTAGGGAACTATATCTTTTATAATACCTATTTGGCCACAAACACTTCATCGAATCAACGGAAAAAACCCTTTAAAGTTTATCCCAATCCGGCAAGGAAAAAACTCACTATACAATTTAAAGAGAAAGGAGATTATTCCATTACAATCTATAATAACCAGGGAAAATTAGTGGCTACTGAAAAAGTCACAAACACTTCCCACTCCACCATTAATCTTAATTCCGTTAATGAAGCGAAAGGAGTTTTTCTTTTGACTGTCCGGGACCGGCAAGGCCATCAATATCGCAAAAAAGTCGTTCTTAAGTGATATTTCCATTTTTTGCTGTAGCTTTTAAAAATTTTTTTTTACCAAGAGCATCAAAAATATGCACGCATATATGGTAATATTTATATATTTTTCTAATTTTGAAAATAGTTTAATTTCGAATAATAAAACAATATCCTTGTTATGAAAAAGATAACCGTAATCGGAGCAGGAAATGTAGGTG
>JAIPAH010000085.1 GCA_021740175.1 Bacteroidales bacterium | reverse complement strand
CCTTTTATTTGAAGATGGAAAGAATAAATTGATTTTGAAGCTCTGAAAGAGCGAAACTTAGAGAATTATAGAAAAACCATTTATTCACTAGAGGAGTTAATGTATTTTTGAATGATATACATAAATAATGACCCAGGAAGAAGCTATAAATAAAGTCAAGGCTTACACTCGCTTGTTAGAAAAACATTTCGATCTGGAAAAGGTCTATTTATTTGGCTCTTACGCAAAGGATGAGCCACGGGAAGACAGCGATATTGATGTGGCAGTGGTGGTAAAACATGTTGAGGGAGATTTTTTCTCAGTGAATCCTCTTTTATGGAAACTCAGAAGACAAATTGATGATAGGATTGAGCCGATATTAATTGAAAAAGATCATGATGAAGCCGGTTTTCTTGAGGATATTCAAAAGAATGGGATTGAGATTAGCTGAGAAAGTATTTTAAGTTGGGAAAGCAGTAAGGCAATCAGATTCTTCCTACTTCCATTGCACTTCCATCCTCGATGGAAAAGTTAGAGTTTGTAAAGGCGCAATTCCTGTCGTCAGAATAAAGGTATTTATAGAGAAGAGGTGAGAGAAAAAGGGTGCGCGGACGCGGTTGTTTATTTTAGTTACGTTCGCGTACCCTTTTTTTATGTCTTGCCCACCATTAGTGTCATTTCCAAGCATATGTTTTGTCCATTCTATAATTTGATTTCACTAATGGGTTAGAAGCGAGACATGTGGCTGACAATCTGGTAATCTCAATAAAAGGATTCTTTACTTCCAAAAAATTAGTTATTGGATTCAAGTAGTACGAAAGATTAAACTTTAGTTTTCCATTTTTGCTATTGCATAAAGCAAAATGCATCAAAAATTGCTTTTCTCAAAAGCAATTTCCCGGGACGATAAATTAGATTTCCCAAAAGCGAGCCCCAAATGAATCGCCTTTAGAATTAGCTGGACTATAAAAATCAGACTAAAATACCGGTTGCCAGTACGGAAGCATGGCCGGCTCCAACTCATGATTATTCAGTACTTCACCGGAAATGGATTTTCCGGGGATAAAAAGGCGAAAGAGAGATTCATTGATGGAATTTCAATCAATTGGCACATCTGTTTAATGGTTGTCATTCTCCTGATTTCTTTGCCCTATAGCCTTTTTTGATCAACAGTTCCATAATCTTATCCCTATGCTCACCCTGGATGACGATTTCACCGTCTTTGGCTGAACCACCGACCCCCAGCGATTTTTTCAGCTCCTTGCCCAAATCTTTCAGGTCATCATCATTACCCACAAAACCGCTGACAATCGAAACTTCTTTGCCACCACGGCCTTTTTTTTCACGCTTCACAAAAAGATCCTGCTGTTGCGGCGGAAGTGTCTCTGCTTGATCTTCATTGTTATCATACGTGTAATTTGGATTGGTGGAGTACACAATATTTGAATCGCCTTTATTTTTCTTCTTTTTCTTATTTCCCATGCCTGAAATGGTTTTAATGTTTCTACAAAATAATACAGAATTTTAAAGATATCAAACCGGAGTTCGAGCTGCGATAATAATCTCAAGCTTCGTAACTTTACATGTAACGTATAGTTTGAATGGATGTATGGATGATTGTGTAGCTCGATTATTTGTAAATCGTACAACCATTCAATCATTCAATCTTGTTTAAACCGTTTTAACTTCTCCTACCCCAATCACTTCGGCCCTATCAGGGGCAACGATGCCGGCTTGACCTCGACGTGTAATTGCTTTTCCTCAAAATAGCGGGGTTCGCCATCGATGTTGACTGGGTGCTTTTTCTTTCGTTTTGTAATGACCATTTCTTTGGCCCGATAGGATTCTACATACTGACTCTGATCGATTCGGTGAAAATATAGCAGATGGAGTAACAAAGGTGTCACCAGCAGGGATGGTTTTTGCATAATACTCACATCCAGCATACTATCGGTTACCGAGGCATGGGGCGTAATGCCTGTATTATAACCGAATTGTCCCGAATTGGCAAAATTTATCAGCAGTGCTTTTCGCTTAATTTCCTCATTGTTGATTTCGAGCGTGTATTTTTGGGGTTTATAATTGTAAAATGCTGCAGCGACCAAGCGAAAATAGGCCATAAATCCACGTTGTGAAGCATTTTCAAATTTTTCGGCAATCATGGCATCAAAACCCAGTCCGGCGATGCTTACGAAAAGTTCGCTGTTGATAAAGCCGGTATCGATATTCTCGGCCGACAATTCATTGATAAGTTGCACAGCGTTTTTAACCCTGAGTGGAATACCCAGGTGGCGGGCCAGACCATTGCCGGAGCCGGTGGGGATAACAGCAAGTAGGGTGCCGGAGCCGTATATTCCGCGGGCAACTTCATTAATCGACCCGTCGCCACCCGCTATGGCTACTACATCCAATTTTCTGTCTGCCGCTTCCAATGCCAGTTTTTCGCCGTGCCCTTTATACTGGGTGTAAGCGATTTCATGATCGAAAAGTTCCCGGTCGAGATGGGTTTTGATTGCTCGCTCGACAGTTCGGTGTCTGCCCTGTCCGGACTTCGGGTTGATGATGAATAATATTCGCCGCTTCATCGCGAAAGATTAAATATCTTAAAACTGATTTATTGCCAAAGGTAGGGAAAATTGAGAGAAAGTATAATTCGGTAATTTTATCTAAAAATGGTGATCTTTGAATAAAGTAAATGCTATGGATACATCAAAATTAAAGAATAGGATACATCATCTCGTCTATAACATTGAAAATCCAGACTTTCTAAGCAGACTTTATGAAGTCCTGAAAAATACTCAGCAATTGGAAGATGGAGATTTGACCGATGAAGAGCAGAAGGAGCTATTAAAAGCATTCGACGAAAGCGAAGATCAGGACAATCTTATTCCCCACGATGAGATGAAAGCGAAACATGGTAAATAGCTTTAGAAATTATTTGGACAAAAAAGGCTTACCCTTCTTCCTTACCTTGCATTAAACTCAATAAAGTGTCTTTTAGAATTATTCTTTTCTCAACAAATTTAACACCTCACTCTTATAGATTCCGGGGGATTTACCAGCATGGATTTTTCCGGGTGATTGGACTAAACCACCAAATCTGGCGAGTCAGGCAATAAAGCTTGTGCCAATTGAAAAAGGAATTTTCGTTTTCATCATCTACGATAGCCGCAGATAGGGTTTTTTTAACAGTCATTACTTTCAAATATGGAAGACAAAAATCAAATAGAAAATTAATACAATTGATGTATGGCATTTTTTTTTTGGTTTTATTATTTTTATAAAAGTAAAAACAATAAGCTTGCGAAGCTTTTCTAATCAGAAGCTTCAACTAGCATCAAAAAAACAAAACCAAAAAAAGCTAATCATTATGAGAAACTTAATTCTTACGATTGTAACAGCCACAATAGCAATAGGCTTATTAACCCTCCAATCGTGCGAGGAAGATAACGATGGAGGTGTAAATGGAGGTACAGATGATGTTAATATAGAATGGGTAGAAGTTGAAGGCGGTACTTTTGAGATGGGATGTACGGAGGAACAATCTGATTGTGATGATGATGAAACCCCGGTACATACGGTTACCTTAAGCAGCTTTGACATCAGCAAATACGAAATCACCAATGCCCAGTATGCCGAATTTTTAAATGACATCGACTGCAACAGCGATGGCAGCTACAACGACGATGAATTTGGTAACGTAGAATACATTGACATGAATGACAGCGATTGCCAGGTGGAATACAGCGGCGGGCAATTTGCAGTGGAAAGCGGCAAAGCTAATCATCCGGTAATGTTGGTAAGCTGGTATGGCGCCAACGCCTTTGCCCAATGGGCCGGGGGTAGATTGCCTACCGAAGCCGAATGGGAATTTGCCGCCCGGGGTGGTAACCAAAGCCAGGGCTATGAATATAGCGGTAGCGACAACCTGGATGAAGTGGGGTGGTATGCTGGTAACAGCGGCGATCATACCCACGAAGTAGGGCAGAAACAACCTAATGAGTTGGGCATCTACGACATGAGTGGGAACGTATGGGAATGGTGCCATGACTGGTACGATGAAAACTACTATAGTAACAGCCCGGAGAATAATCCGCAGGGACCGTCGGCAGGTACTCACCGCGTTCTTCGGGGCGGCTCGTGGATCGTCAGCGGCGGCTACTGCCGTGTGGCCTACCGCATAAGGAACATCCCGGTCGTTACGAGTAGCTACAACGGTTTTCGTATTGCACAGTAGTACATTATTCTTTATCCTGTGAAATAGCACAACTAAACCTCAGGTTTATTTCACAGGGTGAATGTTAAACTGGAACAATTGCATTACTTGGTAAGGTTGTCGTATCGTCCGGCGATACAACAATAGCCGGAACTTTTTACTTCAAGGAGTAAAAGGGTGAGCAGCTACTTGTACAGGGCCTATTTCCCGGTTGAACGGTCTGGTGCCGTCAACCGAACAGATTTCCTAACCCTCCGTCCTTCGTAAGCCATTGAACGGGAGGGAGGGTTTTATTATCTTTTCAAAGGCTTTCTGCAAAAAACTTTATTTATGTCACATAACCTTAGTAGCCTGGTTATCAAAAACGAAACTCAATGATATTCAGCAACTTTTCTTCAGGGAATTTAAGGGTAAAAGTTGCTGAATATCCTATTATAAAGCTTTTTGGACGGCTTGCGCCAAGCAAAGCCCGTAATATTGGGATAAGCAACGTTCTTTGAAACTTATTTGAAGAGACCTGTAGGGAAACCATCCTGCCCGGTAAAGTTTAGCCAACAGCCGGAACCGCGTGTTGCGTAGTTGAGCGAAAGCGAAGCACGAAGCGTACACAGGGAGTGTAGAAACCGAACAAATAGCCTCGAAAGAAAAGGTATAACGATGGAGTTTTCGCAATGCTGTCTGCGGGAACAGAACTGCCAAGGCGCTAAAAGGCGAGCCGAAGGCAACCGTCCGGTGTCGTGGTGTTTGGTAGATACACAAGAGGTTTCTGCGGGAACTTGGGAGAGCCTCCCGCCTCCATGCGAGCCAAGGTATACGGGTTCACCTTCCCAGAAATCCCGGGCTGACGGGATACGCTTACCCACCCGGTCAGTGCTAAGAAAAAGGGTAAGCCGCATGGTACCGCAGCCGAGGGGAAACCGAAGGCCATGGGAAGGGCGGAGGCAGTCTTAGCATCCCCATAGTACCGATAGAAAGCTGGGAAATCAGTCCCATGAGAGCCAGTGAGTAGGGAAGGGAAAACCGGTTGTAGTGACCGGGGATGCCTTAAATCGGGATTCCATTTTGGAAACATAAGACGTACCAGGGACGCACATGAACATGTCAACAGAAGAAATGCAGATAGCAGAGCGGGCTAGGAAACACAAAAGCGAAGCCTTGACCAATCTTCACCAGTTTATCGATGAAGGGATACTGCAGCAGAGCTATCAGAGCCTAAACAAACGAAGCAGTGCAGGGGTGGACGGTCATAGCTGGCAGGCCTACGAGCAGGTACAAGCCGACCGTTCACCGAAATTGCTGAATGCGTTCAAGGGGGGTAGCTATAAGGCTCCGCCAGTGCGGCGGGTGTATATACCCAAAGGCCGGGCCGGACAACGCCCGTTGGGCATACCGACCATAGAAGACAAGATATTGCAGGAGAGTGTCCGCAGGACACTGACCCCAATATACGAGGAAGCCTTTAAGGATTTCTCCTTTGGCTTCAGAGAAGGTCGTTCAGCCCACCAGGCCATAGAATATATGTTTAAGGAAGTCAGTTGGTGAAGATGCCTGGCGGGTCATGGATGTGCTTCCGAAACGGTTCGGGAAATACGGACTGGAGTTGCACCCGGAAAAGACCCGTTTAATCAAATTGGGCAACGAGCCCAAAAGAAGCTCGCGGAGTTTTGACTTTCTTGGATTCACGCACTTTCTAAGCAAAAGTCGTAAAGGAAAATGGGTGTTGAAAAGAAAGACAAGCCGCAAGAAGTTCACCCAAGCGTTGAACAACATGCGAGGGTGGATATCCCAACATCGGCATACGCCACTCAAAGAGTTCATTCCGGCGATTAATGCCAAATTACGGGGGCACTACAATTATTATGGAGTCACCTTTAATAGTCGGATGCTACAGAAATTTCACCATGAAGTGTCACGCATCCTGCATAAATGGCTAAATCGCCGGGGCGGAAAAACAGTTTGGAACTGGCAACGGTTTTCCAAACTGATTCACCAATGGCAGCCTTTGCTCAAACCCAAAATCTATCACAGCTATCGTTCAGCGAAACCGGTTTAAGAGGAATCCCGAGGCTTCGGGAGAAATCCGCTCGTCCGGGTCTGTGGGGGAGCAGGAAGGTAACGACCTGCTCTACCCGGACTCCAAAGGATAAAAACAGCAATCTATAATAAAATTGTTGATAGAAAAGGGCCATGCGGACACCGTGATTTATTTCATCTGCGTCCGCGCGGCCTTTTTTCTTTGTACCCCCCACCAAATGGGTCATTCCAACCGAATATACTGAGCGCTAGCGAAGTAGCGGAGGGATGAATCTCGTGATTCCACATAAAAACCTGCCATCTCTCTCCTTCCCACTTGCCCCACGCAAAGAGCTGGCAGGTTGTGGCTCGACCTTCCAGCTTTTTGGGCTGGCACGCGGGATGGATGAAGATGGAAGGTCCTGGGGAGTCTACATCTCCGCTTCTGAAACCAAGTAATCCGCGGTTTTCTGGTTTAAGGCTATGGGGACGTTGTTAAGAACGGCTGTACGAATCAGCGTTTGAATATCATGCTCATGGCCATGAGGGTTCTCCACATCAATAAAAAATACAATACCATCTACTTCCCCTTCCAAAATTTTGGCTGCAAGCTTAATATCTCCGCCATTGGGGCCATGACCAAAAGACCTGACCCCCAGATCCAGGACATTATTCAGCAGTGCGGAGGTGTTGCTTGTCCCGATAATATGATAATCCGCCAATGATGTTTTATTCTCTTTAGCCCACTCCAGTAACTTATGTTTTTTGGCATTATGTGCTACCAGTGCAATGCTTTTTTTCTTTTCCTTAGCCATAGTTTTTTCCTTTAAATCAATTCACAAAGAAACAAATAATCCCTAACACAGTTTCCACCCACTTATCGAAGACGGCGGCACAAACGTTTGAAATTTAGAATCAGTCGTTTGAGAAATTCGTTCAATATTAATGAATAGACTTTTTGCAGAATTTTTTGAATTAGGATTATGTCAAAAAAATGTCTATATTCGTAACAAATGACTGCTGCTGATATTTTAAAAAATTACAATCTTAATAAAACGCACTGCAGGGTTCTGGTTCTTGAGCATTTAATGAAAAACCGCAGGGCCCTGTCTCAGGCTGAAATAGAAAAATCCCTCAGACCCCTGTGCAATCGCAGTACAATTTACCGCATCCTGAATAAATTATCCGAAAAGAAGATTATTCAACTTATAGTAATTGATGAGGTAAACAAATATTTCTATGATGAAGAAGCCCTATCAGCAAAAGGGGCCTATGAACCTGTTTATTTTCAATGCATAAAGTGCAACCGGGTGGTTCCTGCCGGCCGGATGAGTAAAGAAGCGTTTCAACTATCGGAAGGATTTGTCAAACTACGTTACAATTTTGTAATACAAGGCATCTGTGATAAATGCAATCAAGAACATTACAATAAATCATGACTACCAAAAAAGTTTTCTATTTAAAGACTTGCGATACAAGTCAACGGGTAATCCATGAAGCAGGATTATCGGATAATTTTGATTTTCAGGATATCAAAGAGGAACCGCTAACCCCACAACAACTGGACCAACTAGCTGCTTTGGCAGGAAGCTATGAAGGATTATTCAATCGCCGCTGTAAAAAATATCGGGAAAGGGACCTTAAAAACGAATATCTGAATGAAAAAGATTACAGGGATTTGATCCTGGAACACTATACGTTTCTGAAAAGGCCGGTGGTGGTCGTGGACAACCAAATTTTCATCGGCGGAAGCGAAAAAGAAATCAAACGGCTAATGCATTACCTGGATACGTAGGGAGTCTAAGAGTGTTCCTTGTTCGTTGTTCCTTGTTCGTTGTTCGTTGTTTTTGGGTTTTAAGTTGTTTTTCCAAAATCAAATAATTTAGATTCCCGCACCATTACTGAATTCTCCGGCCCGCGGACGCCGCTGAACGATTTTTGAATGGGGTGGGACATTGTTGGTTACCCAGATATTACCGCCAATCATGGAATTTTTACCGACCCGCACTCTACCTAATATGCTGGCATTTGAATAGATAATCACATTGTCTTCAACAATGGGATGACGTTTAATTCCTTTGATAGGTTTTCCATTTTCGTCAGCCGGAAAACTTTTGGCTCCCAGGGTTACCCCTTGATAGATTTTGACATTGGTGCCAATCTCACTGGTTTCTCCGATAACTACGCCGGTACCATGATCGATGGCAAAGTACTCGCCGATTTGTGCTGCCGGATGAATATCGATACCCGTTTCCGAATGAGCCATTTCCGTGATGATGCGTGGAATAAGCGGCACGTTTAATTTATATAATTCACGAGCTATGCGATAATTGGATAAGGCTCTTATGGAGGGATAACTAAATATCACCTCTCCAAAGCTTTTAGCCGCCGGATCGCCGTTATAGGCAGCCTGAACGTCGGTAGCCAGCATGTTACGCAAATCGGATAATTTGCTTATGAATTCCATAGTAATCTCCGGGGCTTCGCTCTCACATTTATCGCATTGTTGTTGATTTCTGGCACGGCATTCAAAACATATACCCCGTTCTATCTGGGCATTCAGCATACGATAAATAATATCCACATTCACCCCGATATAGTAGGACAATGTCTTGGTACTAAGCTGGGAATTGCCAAAATACCCAGGGAATAAGACTTCCCTGATTTTATCCACCAGTTCCGCAAGTACATCCCGTGAAGGCATAGAGTGTCCATGTTTTGGCAGATACATCATCCTGAAAGAATCGGGATGCGAAAGATTATCAATAACCCGGTGCAAAATTTGTGAAGACTTTTCACTCATTTCCATATCATCTTTAGCACTCATTCCTCGCTCCCATTTTGAAAATTATACAACGGTGTACTCAGGTATCTTTCGCCCGTATCACAAACGATAAATACAATATTCTTACCTTTATTTTCCGGTCTTTTGGCCACCTCTAACGCTGCCGAAGCTATAGCTCCCGAACTGATACCGCTGAAAATGCCCTCCTCCGTCGAAAGTAAACGGGCATACTCAAAAGCAGATTCATCCTTCACGGTAGTGATTGCATCTACTACATGCTTATCAAAAACTTCCGGAACAAAGCCGGCGCCAATTCCCTGTATCTTATGTTTTCCGGGTTCTCCCCCCGATAGCACGGGAGAAAGGGCCGGTTCAACGGCAATGTTTTGGATCTGATCATTTTTTTCTTTCAGGTATTGCCCCGCACCTGTAATCGTCCCACCTGTTCCGACTCCGGCCACGAAAATATCAACCTTACCCTGGGTATCATGCCAAATTTCAGGGCCGGTAGTGCGATAATGCATTCTGGCATTGGCTGGGTTTTTAAACTGCATGGGGATAAAACTGTTACCAATCTTTTCCTTTAATTCTTCCGCTTTCGCGATCGAACCTTTCATCCCTTCCTCAGCCGGCGTCAATACCAGTTCAGCGCCATAAGCCCGGATAAGATTCCGGCGTTCTACTGATGCACCTTCGGGCATGGTAAGAATAAGGCGGTAACCTCTTCCTGCGGCCACCATTGCCAAACCGATCCCTGTATTACCGCTGGTAGGTTCTATGATAGCCGTTTGCTCATCAATCAGTTTTTGTTCTTCCGCTTCCCGGATTAAGGCATAAGCCAGCCGGTCCTTCACCGAACCACCCGGATTGGCTGATTCCATTTTGGCATATATATTCGCTCCTGTCTCCTCGCTCCACTTGTTGAGTTTAACAAGCGGTGTATTTCCTATCAAATCTGTAATACTTCCTGCTATTTTCATCATATTCTGTTTTTCTACTAACGAAACATACCACAATACAATATGTTTATGCAATCGGTTGTGATGTTGGTTGTGGGCTCGACCTTCCAACATTTTTGCGCCGGCTAAAGGAAAAGAGAAAGATGGAAGGTCTTACGGGGGTGCTTCGATGGTGTAATAGCCAGATTCCTCACTTCATCACTGCGCTGTCGCTTCGTGATTCGTTACCAATGACAACTTTGTGTCTATCGCAAATGATAAACAAACTAAAAAGTCCGTAGCAGGGCCGGCTTCCGTTGTATATACCCCTCTAAATCTCCCCTTCCAGAAGGGGAGACTTGAAAAGTGATACTTCTTATCCCCCGTAGGATGAGACAATCCGACCGGAAATAGTGAGCGATAACGAAGTATCGGAGGGAGGAATCTCATAAAAACCTGCCATCTCTCTCCTCCCCACATGCCCCAACGCCAAGAACTGGCAGGTTGTGGGCCAACCTTCCGGTTTTTTGTCTCCCGGCAAAATTTTTAATTCACTAAATTTGCAATAAAACAAACCGGAATGGCCAGAGTGAAGACGAAATTTCAAACCAAAAACATTGTATCCATTTCAGCCGGACACATGTTTCATGACATCTACTCTTCGTTTCTTTCCCCTTTGAGACCGCTGCTTATCGAGAAATTTCAAATGACTTTACTCCTATCTTCCTTACTGGATGTCTTCCAGCGTGCACCGAACCTGGCTAATCCATTTGTCGGCATCCTGGCCGATAGAGGTCCCGGGAGATATTTTATTATCGCCGGGCCGGCAGTCACGGCCACTACTATGAGCCTGTTGGGGGTGGCCCCCTCATATGGGGTGCTGGCAATATTACTCTTGGTAATGGGGGTTTCGGGAGCATTGTTTCATGTGCCCTCACCGGTTATGATCCAGAAAATTGCCGGAAACCGAACCGGCAAAGGAATGAGTTTTTATATGATGGGGGGTGAGATAGCGCGGACTGTCGGCCCCATCATCATCACATGGGCAGTTAGCACCTGGGGACTCGAAGGGACATGGCGCCTTATACCCATAGGGATAGTAGCCTCTATGGTTTTGTATCTCAGGGTGAGAAAAATTAAAATATCCAAACCCTCGGAAGAAGAAGAAAAAACCGAAGGAGTCAAAAGTTCTTTCCGAAAATACCTGCCTTTTTTCCTAACACTTATCGGCATCATTTTTTTCAGGGCTATTGTAAAATCGGGACTTACCGGCTTTCTGCCCACTTATTTCTTCAATGAAAAATCCCAGTCATTGTGGTTCAGCAACAGCTCACTGGCTATACTCCAGTTAGCGGGAGCAGCAGGAACGTACTTTTCAGGAACCATCTCCGACAAAATCGGACGAAAAACGATGCTTCTCATATCCGCCATCGGGATACCCGTTATCATGTGGGGTTTCGTCATGGCCGAAGGATGGTACACCATGCCCCTTTTACTACTGCTGGGGGTTGTAGTATTTTCTCCCGGCCCTGTTATTTTGGCTCTTGTGCAAGACCAAAAATCCGAATATCCCTCATTTTTCAATGGTATTTACATGAGCATCAATTTTGCTTCCAGCTCCATAGCTATCGTACTGGTAGGGTGGCTGGGCGATTTAATCAGCCTTCAAACCACCTATATGATAACCGGGAGTGCCGCCGCACTCTCCATTCCGTTTATTCTGCGGTTATCCACAAATAAGCCTAAAGAGTGAACCAAGGCAGCAATCTTTATGTTAAAGCAGAAAAATTATGAGCGACGAACCGCTAAGCCCCAATAATAAAGCCCTGCGTCTTAACCTGGATGATTCGCAATATGGTACCCTTGCAGAGATTGGCGGGGGCCAGGAAGTAGCGCGAGTATTTTTCAAAGCCGGCGGTGCATCGGGAACCATAGCCAAAACCATCTCGGCTTACGACAAATCTTTCTCGGATGAAATATACAATTGGGGATATCCCGGAAGATATGTTTCAGAAACACGGGTCGACAAGATGTTGCACCGTGAATACACAGAGCTTACCGGTTTATTGGAACAAAGTAAGGATACCTGCTTTTTTGCTTTTGCCAATTCAGTGGAAACTCTCAACTATTCCAAGAGTAATCGGCCGCATGGCTGGGTAGGTATGCGCTTTCAACTGGAAAAAAGAAGTGAACCCAATCACGTCATGTTGCATGTCAGGCTGCTGGAAAACGAATCCCACCTCCAGCAAACCACCCTGGGCGTGCTGGGAGTCAACCTGATTTACGCCGTTTACAATTACTATGACCGTCCTAATACTTTTCTCTCCTCCCTGATGGATAATCTCTCCCCCGACCGGGTACAAATCACTATGGTCAGAATGAGCGGCCCGGAACTCTCCTATGTAGATAACAGGCTGCTGGCAGTGCAGCTTGTAAACAACGGGATGACCCATGCTATCATGTTCGACCGCTACGGCAATGTCCAGGAGCCGGATGATATGTTGTACAAGAAAAACGTGTTGGCTTTCCGGGGGCGTTTTCGCCCGATAACCTATGCTACCCTCGATATCATCCGTTCCAGTTTTCGCATCTTTAAAAGAGATGAAGACTATCAAAAGAGTAACACATTAACGATGTGTGAAATCACGCTAAATCATCTGACCGATGAGGGCCATTTTAATGAAAAAGATTTCCTGGACCGGGTGGACCAGCTCAACAAAATAGGGCAGAATGTTATGATTTCAGATTTCCGGGAATTCTATAAGCTTGTTCAGTATTTCAGCCAGTTTCGTATCAAAAACCTGCGCCTGGTGTTAGGATTGAGCACATTCCTGAAAGTGTTAGACCCCCAATATTATCACGATCTTAAAGGAGGAGTGCTGGAAGCTTTCGGAAAGCTTTTTACACGCAACATGAAGATGTACATCTACCCCTCCCTAGACCCGGAAAGCGGGAAACTCTTAACTACCAAAAACGTCCGGGTTCCCGGCGATCTGGAATATCTTTACCGCTACCTCGTGCATAACCGGAAAATCCTTGGAATCGATGATTACCGCGAGAAAAAGCTATCTATTTTTTCAGGAGATGTCATTAAAAGAATAGACAACAAAGATCCCTCCTGGGAGGAGATGGTTCCTAAACTCATTGTGAATACTATCAAGCGCAAAAAAATGTTTGGATACAGTGAGGATATCAGCCAGGAATGATTGCTTATTGATTATTATTTTTTTTTTTATCTTCGGTTCAAAAATATGATTACAATAGCACCCGAAGAAGTGGAATCCTTCATTAACGGGAACGACAAGGTACAGATCTTAGACATACGGTCTTACAGTCGTTACAAGAAATCGCACATCCCGGGAGCCATTTCTATACCCCGCGATCGTTTCGCGGAATTCCAGCATCATATACTAACGGGTGTGCCTATTTTAGTGTATTGTCAGTACGGGATGAAAAGTGATGAAATCGCCCTATACATGGAGAAAAAATTCAAGACCAATGCTTATGTACTGGAAGGGGGCTATGAAGCCTACGAGGAAGCATTTTAAAAGCAAAAGATAAGCGCTTATGAGAAGGATAATGGTAGAAGAGCTGAAACAGAAGCTGGATAATAAGGAACCTTTGCAGCTTGTGGATATCCGTGATAAAGATGAATTTGATGAAGCCCGGATAGAAGGCTCGATCAATATTCCACGCAAGGAAGTAAAAGAACGATTTCACGAGCTCGATAAAAATGTGCCTGTTGTGATCATTTGCCGCTTTGGCACCAAAAGCTCAGGTACCGTAAGACTTTTGACGGATAACGGGTTTGAAAGGGATAAGGTTTTTACCCTGGACGGCGGCATTTATGAGTGGGCTTGTGAGATAGATACCTCTCTACCGGCGCATTTGCTTTAAGAGTTCCTTGTTCGTTGTTCCTTGTTTGTTGTTTGTTGTTCGTTGTTCGTTGTTTGACCTTTCATAAATATGGTTGACACGAAGTTTAATATTTTCAACTTCGTGTTAATAACTTTATTTTTTTATTTTTCTAACCATACATATTTTTAAAGTCGTAAAGTAAAACGGAGATGGGCTCTGCTGGGGAG
>JAIPAH010000084.1 GCA_021740175.1 Bacteroidales bacterium | reverse complement strand
GTTGGTAAGAAACAGAGGACAAAGTGGATTTTTTGTCCTTTTTAAACAGCGTAGGTTTAAATTTTATTATTTTTAAAAATTAAACTTTTTCTTAAACCTTTGTATTTTATGAAAGCCAATATTCCGGGAACCATCAACAGGAAACATGTTGTCGGCTTGATAGTACTTTTCAGTTTACTCATCGTTTCGGGAGGCTATTTTTATTACAAATATAAAACCGAAGAAATCCGGCAGGAGAAACATCAGGATTTGGCGGCGATAGCTAAAATGAAAGCTGATCAAATCAGCCAGTGGAGAAAGGAGCGCATGTCGGAAGTTGAATTTTTCTCTACCGATCCTTTTTTTATCGAGCACAGCCAGGAACTACTTCAGGGAAATATTAAGGAGACTTCCAAATCCCGAATGGTAGAAAGATTAGCTCATATTAAGAGCCGACATGAATACCGGAATATTTTTATTGTTACAAAACAGTATGAAAGGATTTTCAGCCTTTTATCTGCATCAATCTCCCAAACCGGCTCACTAACTAAACACTACGTTGATAGTGTTTTTGCGGAGAAAAAGGTTCATACAACGGGCCTTTATAAAAACCCATCGGATGATAACATTTATATGGATTATATAGCCCCCTTGGAAAATAGTGATGGCCGGGCAGTGGCTGCTATGATTTTTCGTACCGATCCCCATTCTTATTTGTATCCGCTTGTTCAATCCTGGCCCGGTGATAGCAAAACATCTGAAACTGTACTCGTACGCCGCAATGGTGACAGTGTGCTTTTCCTCAATGAATTGAAGCATAAAAAGCATACCGCTTTAAATTATCAAATTTCGTTACAAAAGAAAAAAATCCCGGCTGTGCAAGCTGTTAAGGGATATCGTGGCATATGGGAAGGACCGGATTACCGCGGTGAAAAGGTTCTGGCACATGCACAACCCGTTGCCGGGACTCCGTGGTTTATGATTGCTAAAGTAGATAAGGATGAGATATATACTACGCTCACTAATGAGATAATTTATATTATCCTGTTTGTTGGGTTGGGTATTTTATTTGTAACTGCCGCTTTTTCATTTTTATATAATTATCGGCAAAAAAATGTCTTTCGTCAATTGCTCTATTCTCAGGAAGAGTATCACACTACCCTGCAAAGCATTGGCGATGCCGTTATTGCTACCGACAACGATGGAAAAGTGCAATGCCTGAATCCTGTAGCCGAAAAATTAACCGGATGGAAAGAAAACCAGGCCAGGGATAAAAACCTTGAAGAAGTTTTTAAGATAATTAATGAAAATTCAAGGGAAGAAGTTTTAAGCCCGGTAAAGAAAGTGTTAGATAAAGGTATAGTGGTAGGACTGGCCAATCATACGCTTCTGATTTCCAAAGATGGAAAAGAAATTCCTATAACCGACAGCGGAGCACCTATTAGAGATGAACAGAACATCATCAAAGGGGTGGTATTGGTCTTCAGAGACCAAACGCAGGAGCGCAAGCGAAAGAAGCTTCTTGAAAATAGCGAAAAGCGATATAAATACTTGTTTGAAAATAATCCCGTCCCAATGTGGATTTATGATCCGGAGAGCTTAAAATTTTTGATGGTTAATGATGCGGCGGTTCATAGCTACGGCTATAGCAAGGATGAATTTTTAAACATGACGATAAAAGATATACGACCGGCCGAAGATATTGACGCCCTGGAGGGGGATGAGAAAAATACTACCGCAACCTATAATAAAGCCGGAATATGGAGGCATATAATTAAATCGGGAGAAATTATTTATGTTGAAATTAATTCTCACCTTGTTGATTTTGAAAACAAAAAAGCCCGCCTGGTTTTAGTCGCTAATGTTTCCGAGCGTGTACAGGCTGAGAAGGTACAGCAGGTTTACTATAACATCGCTCATGCGGTAGTAACTTCAGAGAGCCTGGATACGCTTTATCATATCATTGAAAGGGAGTTAAGCGCATTAATTAATACAAAAAACTTCATTATCGCCCTGTATGATGAGAATACGAACATGCTTTTCTCCCCTTACCATAAAGATGAAATGGATAAACTCCCTCACCGGTGGGAGGCCGGAAATTCACTGACCGGGTATTGCGTACGACAAAAAAAACCGGTCTTTGTGGGTCCTGAAGAGATTACCCGGTTGGCAGAGACCGGGGAGATCGAAATTATCGGAACCATTCCCGAGGTGTGGTTGGGTGTCCCCCTAAAAACCGGGGAAAGAGTAATCGGGGTGATGATCTTTCAAAATTATGATGATCCTCATGCTTATGATCATAATAGCCTTAAAGTCATAGAATCGATTGCCAATCAGCTTAGTGTTTATATTCAAAACAAACGAAAAGAATATGCAATACTGGAAAGTGAAAAGAAATACAGAACCATTTTTAATGAATCGCCGGTTGGTATTTTTTATTTTGATAATCAAGGAATTATCAGGGAGTGCAATGGCAAATTTGAAGACATTATAGGTTCTTCAAGAAATATGTTAATCAACCTGAATATGCTGACGCAGTTAAAAGATGAAAAATTAGTGAATGCAATTTATCAAACTTTAACTGAAGGCAGCTCCTATTATGAAGATTGGTATCAGTCGATAACCGCCGATAAAGTTACTTATCTTAAAATATTGTTTAAAGGTATTTTAAACGAAAATGATGAAATTACCATGGGTGTGGGTTTAGTAGAAGACATCACCGAACGGAAAAAGGCAGAGGAAGACCTGATACACGCTAAAGAGGAAGCCGAAGAGAGTGACCGGCTGAAAACCGCCTTTCTGGCCAATATGAATCATGAGATACGTACGCCTATGAATGGTATCCTGGGTTTTACCGAACTGCTGAAAGACTCGGAATTAACAATAAACGAACAACAGCATCATATTCAAATGATTGAAAAAAGCGGGAATCGTATGCTGAATACGGTGAATGACTTAATCGATATTTCCAAAATTGAAGCCGGGCAGGTACAGGTTACCCGCGTTTCGACCAATGTGAATCAACAGCTGGATGATTTGTTCAGGTTTTTCGAGCCCGAAGCTGAAGCAAAAGGACTTGCGTATACTTTACACAAAGGATTGCCTGATAGGGAAGCTCTAATCCTAACTGACAGCCATAAGCTGGACAGCATTCTTACCAACCTGATCAAAAATGCTATCAAATTCACCACCTCCGGGCGTATTGATATCGGGTATGAAAAAAACAATAATATGTTGGCTTTCTACGTGGAAGATACAGGCATAGGCATCCCGGAAGACCGGCAGCAAGCTGTCTTTAACCGTTTTGTCCAGGCCGATATTTCGGATAAGAAGGCGTTCCAGGGTTCCGGTTTAGGGCTTTCCATTACCAAAGTTTACGTGGAGCTGTTGGGCGGCGAAATGAGTATAGAATCACAAGAAAATCAGGGTTCGCGGTTTTCTTTTACGCTTCCCTATCAAGTTCCTCAGGAAAGTGACCATGAAAGCCCGCAGGAGGGGATTACTCTGAATACCCAAAAGGAAAATAACCAAAAACTGAAAATTCTGATAGTGGAAGACGACGAGGCCGGAGCTCTCTATCTATCGGAATTGTTTAAAAATAATAACCGAAAATTCTTTTATGCGGTGACCGGCTCTGAAGCATTAGAGACCGCCCGGAATCATCCTGATCTTGATTTGATCCTAATGGATATCAAAATTCCCGAAATGGATGGCTATGAAGTTACCCGCAAAATCAGGGAGTTTAACGAAGAAGTGGTTATTATTGCCCAGACGGCTTATGCGATGAAGGGTGACCGGGAAAAATCGTTAAAAGCCGGCTGCGATGATTACCTCCCGAAGCCCATAAAGAAAGAAGAAGTGCAACAGGTAATAAGGAAACACCTTTCAAATTCTTAAATTGAAGGTTTTTTTGTTAGGTAACCATTCTCAAATTATTGAAGATCTATAAAGAGCAAAAAAGGGATAGTCCGGAGTCTATGTGCAGCAAGCTCAATGAAGTGCGTCCTTTTTATCCGCCGGATTTAAAAGAAGGCGGAAAAATCCTTCATTAGTGCTTGAATTTTGTGGGCAATCATTCATTTTTCCAATAATCTATCTACTTGTTTTTTTAATTTCGGAATATCTCTGGAAATAATACCCCAGATAATCACATCATCCACTTTATCATAGCCGTGAATCACCCAGTTTTTTAAATCGACAATTCGGCGAGCCTCTGAAATCTCAATGTCAGGATTTATTTTAAGAATCCGGTTAACAGCTTCTCCGATTATCTCAAGCTCTCGTTCGATTCCCCTACGAAGCAATTTATTTTTTAATATTCGAAAAAATCTCGTTTATCCCCCAGGTATTCCTCAATCGAGTCGATAGATTCCTATATCGTATAAATATTTTTCAATCCTATGCGGCATAAAGCAATTTCTTAGACTCCTCAACACTCTCTTTAAAATAAGGATTGGAAAGGGAGTTTTCGGTAATTAAATCGACTTTTCGATTGAAGAGCTCTTCTAATTTGTGATGTAATTCAAAATAGTTGTCAGTATATTTTTCAATTGAGATATCTTTTTTAAAAGAAATCAAAATATCAATATCGCTAGTCTCTTTGAAATCATCCGTCGAAGCTGAACCAAAAACATACATGGTCCGGACATCATATTTCTGACATAGCTCAATCACTTTTTGCTTGTTATTTTTAATTATCCTTAGCATTCTATTTCTAATTAATTTCAAAGATAAAAATATTTCTTAATCGTATCAAATGATGCTATTTCTATGGTTTGCCTGCAAACGGTGGGCGATATACACTGTGCGGCATTTCTCCACATAAACTTTTAGCTCCACCACACCGCTAATTTAATGATGCTCAGGTTAATTGCCAAATCAGCCGCCGCATGGTGTATATCGCCTGTTGCCGTTTCGTTATATATTGATTCCGATATTTACCTTTCCTCCAAGCCCCTTTTCAACAATGTCATACAGGGTTTTCAATGTGATGTTACTTCCATCGTTTTCAACCCTGGAAATGTATGTCCTTTTTTTGTTGATTAGTCGTGCTAGTTCTTCCTGAGTCATGTTTTTAGACTCTCTGGCTTTTCTAATTAACAGTCCGATTTGAAATGATTCAAATTCTCTGTCAAGTTCATCACGTCTTGGAGTTCCTTTTTTTCCAAAATGTTTGTCTTTTATTTCAGACCATGTTTTGATATTTGATGTCTCTTTTTTCATTTTTTACCCTTTTTTTGGTCAAAATATTCTTTTTTAAGTCTGAGAGCCAGTTCTATTTCTTTCTTTGGGGTTTTCTGCGACTTTTTCTGAAAACCGTTTAGCAGAATAACCAGACGGCCTTTGTCAAAAAAACAAAACACACGCCAAATTCTTTTTCCCAAAGAAAATCTGGTCTCATAAAGACCTTTTGTTCCTTTAATATGTTTCAGGTATCGTGGGGGAATTTGTTGCTCGTATTCAACAAGTTCAAGTATTTTGTAAATCTTGTTCTGAACCTTCTCATCCTGTCTGGACAAAAAATCTTCAAAATAATGCTTGTATGCAACAATTGTCCTTATTTTTTCCACACGATACTTACTTTATTTCACAACAAAGGTAACTTAAAAGTTACAAATATCAAAATTTAATTTCGGAATCTTTTCTCTCTATAATGAACGGCAACGTCTGTATATCCGTAAACTTCCGTTTATTTCGCTATTACCTGGTTTGTTTCTCGTTCTTTCCTGGAACGATATCCAAACTTTTATAACATATGGGCTGTTGATTTTTAAAATTACAAAATTTTTTATTTGTGACAAGTGTATAAAGTAGCGCGGTTTTTAACCTGAAAGTTCCGGGTTATATTCTTGAATAAACCTTAAAACTTCTTCTTGTATAGCCTGAATTTTGATTTGAAAAAGATATTCAGCAACTTTCACCCTTGATTTTTTTGAAGGGGTGTTGCTGAATATCATGAAGTTTTGTTTTATGATTAAAACGGCAGGTCATCCCCCTGCCCGGGTGCATTCTGATCCGCTTCGGAAGAAGGCGGTGCTTCCTGATCTCCCGGCATAGGTGCATCAGATTGAGGGGCACCGGGGGAAGCATCTTCAACCTTTTGTAATCGCCAGGCTTTAACGTTGGTAAACCATTTGCCGTCATTTACTTCGCGGCTATCGATATTTACACTGGCTTTGATCTTGTCTCCCTCCTTATAATCATGGATCATGTCGGCTTTATCATTCCATAACTGGATGAGTATTTTCCGGGGATAGCGATCTTCCGTTTCAATGACAAATTCTTGTTTCTTCCATCGACCGTTCCGGCCTTCTCCGGTTTGTTCGGGTAATACCTGTATCAGTTTTCCTTCCAGTTCAACGCTCATAAAATGCTGATTTGTTATTCTTTATAATTCCATTTTCCTTTGATTGTGGGAGCCTCCAGGGCTTTGCCGAGCAAAAATAAAAAATCCTTCCGGCTCACCAACACCCCTCCCAAACGCTTAAGATGCGGTGTATCCTGCTGTGCATCAATAAGGTGAAAATCATTTTTCCGGCAAAATTCCACCAAATAATGAAAGGCAATCTTTGAGGCATCACTCACTTTGTAAAACATCGATTCCCCGAAAAAAGCTTTCCCCAGTGATACCCCGTAAAGTCCCCCGACCAATTCATCGTTCTGATATGTTTCCACCGAATGAGCATAACCCGCTTTATGCAAGTTGACATAAGCCTCCTGCATTTCAGGGGTAATCCATGTTCCGTGCTGGTTATCGCGGGGGATCCGGGCGCATTCATAAATGACATCTTCAAACCGCCGGTCAAAAGTGATGGCAAACTTTTGTTGATTCAGGGCAGGGCGGAGGCTTTTCGCCGGTTTATAATCCCGGGGAAAAACCACCAGCCTGGGATGAGGAGACCACCATAGCAAAGGTTCTCCTTCTGAGTACCAGGGAAAAATGCCATTCCTGTATGCTTCCACCAATCGCTCCACCCTTAAATCCCCGCCAAGGGCTACAAGACCGTCCTCAGTGGCGAGGTTGGGAGAGGGGAATTTTATCTCGTCTGTTAATATTTGTACGGGCATAATTATCGTTCGATAACCACCTTCTTAACAACGGTTTCTCCGTCAGCTATTTTGATTTTCATCATGTAGACACCTGTGCTGAGGCTTTTGTTTAAACGGATAACAGCGTTTCCCCTTAGTTTTTCCGAATATACGTGTCGGCCGTCCGGTGAAAACATTTGTATCTTCATAGTTTTTTTGTAGCCTGTTTTGATGAAAAATTCTCCCGAGTTGGGATTGGGAGCTACAGTAATATTTTTGCTTTCATCGCGGTTGCCGGCAGCCGTCGATGTATTGAACCAAAACGTGTAATAGCCGTCAGGAGCGGAAAGGGGTTGTTTCGTAAAGGCGGAATCGGTATGCGCTTCAATGTAATAGTCAATCGTGTCACTGGGTTCACAACCGGGTATGGTCCCGTAATATTCCGGACACACCTGGTAGATTTCCGTTTTCGTAAATTCTTCCTGGTCGTTTTTGCGGTAATACAGGAATAAACTGTCCAATTCATTTTGGTGTTGAAAATCCGAGGATATCATTTTCTCCTCAGCATAAGGTTGCGGGCCTTCAACTTTTTGATGGATAATGCGCAGCAGCTTTTCCTGGGGTACTTCCCTTGTAATGCAATGGATGGCCCCGTACAAAGGAGTTAGGTCCCTGGAATCGACCATCTGAATATCATATCCCGGCATAGCCTCTTTATAGATCTGGTAGGCCGTAGAATCAAATTCGGGAAGATTGTAAGAGGGAACGACAACCACATCATTCATGGTCAGGGAATTGGTGTATGTCCGCATTTCATCATCCTGCGAATCCGGGTATTCCCCGTCGGCGTTAGGTGGTGCGGGAATGCGGACAATTTCGAAGTTTTCCCCGAAATGGTTCGTCAGTGACCCCAGGTAATCCGTAATGGATTCAATCAACTCATAATCCGGGATATACTCAGGGTATTCGGAGACCATAATCGTTTCAAAATCCACAATATTAATATACATATCAACGTGGCCCCAGATGCCTCCTCCTGTGTTTTCCAGCTCTTCCAGGAATATAAACTCCTCGGTACTGAAATAATCCTCCAGCATGCCGGCTAGTTCTTCTTCACTGTATTCGGGATTTTGCTCCAGTACCCGTGTGCTTGTAAATCCGTATTTCAATCCGTCAAGCAGAATATTTCCGCCCTCAAATTCCAGGGGAATGTCTACCAGGGGCATGTTCCAGTAATTCGCTAATTGAGACGGGATGGAATCGTCCATGGGTCTACCGTATTCACTGTAGCCGGCATCCATCATGTATCGCTCTATTCCTTCGCCAAAATCACCATAAGCCGTAAAAGGGCCATAATCCCTAATCCATAACGTTTCGGTCCAGGCAGGTATGAAGTCCACATTGTGATATCCTACTCCCTGGCCGAGCAGGAATTGCCTGATTTCGGTAGTATCCATAGGTGCCGGCCCCGGGTAATAAATGATCCATACCTGTGCGGAATTCTGAACAGCTCCGGCAATTTCGGCTATAATGGAATCTCTCTCGGGATAATAATCCCAAACCATTAAAACACCTTCGTTTTTTTCATGTTCGGCCTGCGTTATACTAGTGCTTTGGCCCTGACCGGCAATAGTTAGTAAGAAAATGGCAATGGTAAAAATGATGCGAATTTGCATGACGCTTATGGCTTTTATCTTATTACTTTTGGAAGGTAAAAATAATAAGAATGATTAAAAAGAGGAGGGGATAGGCGGTTAAATTATGCGGGGGAAATGGGTCAAATTTTAAATTCTAAATTTTAAATTCTAAAATCTAAATTCTAAGTTCTAAATTCAAAAGAAATACGAAACTTTAGTGATTAATAACCGAAAAAATTCTCCAGCTTTTCGTAGAGCCGGTTCTGAAAATGGTCTAGCGGATTTTTATTGCGGGGAGTCCATCCGGCTTTTTTTAACAGGTGATTGATCAGGATTACTAATGAACTCCATCTGAAAATGACTTTCAATGCCTTGATGAACAATGCAGCAGTGCTTTCCGTATTATGATTTTGGGGTTCCGGCTGCTTGTTATCGTTTGTTCTTTTTAACGTATTTCGCGGGGCTGGTCTTTCCGTCTTGTATGTGTCCAGGGTGCTTTGCATGGCGTCGCTTTTTTTT
Source organism: Bacteroidales bacterium (assembly GCA_021740175.1). Classification (GTDB taxonomy): domain Bacteria; phylum Bacteroidota; class Bacteroidia; order Bacteroidales; family JAIPAH01; genus JAIPAH01. Next base: position 4,922 of record JAIPAH010000084.1, on the reverse strand, counting down.
ACTTAAATTGATACGCTGATTCGACTTAAATGATGTGTTGTTAATCATTAATGTCTTTACAAAAATAAAAAGCTATAACCCCTTCTATCAATACTTTTAAGCTCTTTTTGGGCTAACTTAAGCTAAAAAAGACCCTTAAAAAAGTTACTTAAAATGGCTTAAAAAATTGTTAAAGCTTAAAAAAATCACTTAATTTGTTGCTTAAAGGACTTAAATATATTAGCTTTAATCCCTGAAAATCGTTGAGAAAGTGACAGGAAATAGTTGATAATTTTTAATATTAACTAATAGGCTGATATTTAGTCAGTTAAATGTTGTTGTCACTGAAATTTTTTAATGATGCTGAATTAACGGAAAAATGACCAGAACCTTTTCATTTGCAGGATCACCAATACGTAATGTGCTGGAAAGAGCTCATGATACCCTTCCGAGCATAGAGAAGGTGTTGGCTGTATATTTTGATGAGAAGAAGGAAGGTCTGCGGATATCCCTTGCCCATCGCGCATCAGAAGGTGTTCATATCGAAGAGATAAATACGGTGGAGGTGCTGGATAATCTCAAAAGTTTCAGGGAAAAGGCCACACCTATCAGCTGGTTCCATCATGAAGATATACCCTTTAAGGTTGAAAAAAGGAGGGACCGAAAGATTGAAGTCTTTGAAGAACTGGAGAATACCGTTTTACTTTTGCGGTTCGGGAATGATACCGACGGAAAAAGCGACCTGTTGTTTTATTATTTTAACGGGGATACCAGTAATTTTGGCGTAAGCCTCGATAATCGGGCGCTAACCACCGAACTGAAAAGCATTATATCGCATATCCTCTATCACGCTGTTAAGTCTCAAATTCGAGAGCATAAGGAAAACCAGGAGAAACTGAAATTGCTTAATCAAACCATTCGCTATGCGCTGAATGAAAATAAAGAGCTTAAAGCAGAGCTGGAAAATACGCATCAACGTTACCGGCAAAGTCTTGCGGATCTATGCCTGCAGTATGTAAAGGAAATTTCAGAAACGTATAACACCATCTTCAAACTGTCACCGGCAGCCCTCGATAAGTTGATCAATTATAAAGGAGATATTAATTATATCCGGCCGATTATTGAGCGGGCAGCATTTTTCGCCTCCACTGTGCATATCGATGAAGCTGCCGAAGAAATCACCATTGAGGATTCTTATATTAATACCGAGAGCATCGCCGTTAAAGAACCGACCCAAAAGTCCGATAAAAATTTGAGCATCAGGGAGCAGCGCTATACAAAAACCAGGACAATCCTTGATGATATGGAACAAGCAGCCCAGCGCCTGCAAGAGCAAAACCAAAAATTGACCAGCAATAATTTAGCCCGCTCTTTACCGCATCCTAAGTCGGCCGCTGCTATATCCGATCAGCTTAACAAACATCGTGACCGAATAATCAAACTTTTTGATGAACATCCTGACGAATGGGCTTTAATTCGTAAAAATTTTCGGCCTATTCAAAATATCATGAATTTATGATGCACAAAAAACTACCATCCAAAGGGCTTATTTTTATCAATTCGTTGATATACATTGTTTTAGCTTATGTTGGGGTTTATTTCTTTGTTTATCTGCTCCAGGGACTTTTTGCCAGCTTTTACGAAATACCAGCAGCTATTTTCAGAGATGGCCTTCAATTTCGGGCAGATAGCCAGGATTGGTGGTATGACAGTGTTATTGTCACTTTCACCTCGAAAATTGTGATTCTATTTTTACTTAGTGTTTCTTTATTTGGAATATACACTAAATCAGCTATGTACAAAAGTTATTTGAAGCTTTTGTTTATATGGGGTAGTTTTATATCCTTCACGTGGATGATAGGGGAAGTTCTATATGGCAGCTTATTGGGAAGCGGGTTTGATAATGCCCTATCGTGGATGTATATTCAGGATACGGGTAAACTGTTCATTATAATTATCTCGCTGATCCTGTATGTTTTTGCTGCGATGGTCTTCAGCAAAGCTTTTATCCTTAGCGGGAATATTTATTTTAATATTTATAACGAGAAGAGGCTTCAGGACATCTATCTTTATCATATTCTTCTCCCTTATGTGGCGGCATTGGCCGTTATCACCCTTCTTAAACTTCCTTCTTTCCCCTTTATTGAATTATTAAGCATGTATTCCGGGCTGATTATCTTCGGAATATTACTATTCAATATAGGAAAGCATGCACGCCTTTTTAAGCAGGATGAAGAACCCGGCGCTATCGTGGTGGACCATAAAGCTTTATTAACGGCTTTATTTTTTCTGGCGGCCTATGTTGTTTTCCTGGAAAATGGAATTTATTTATCATGAGCTGGAAGGCGTATCTTAAATCATACAAGAGTTACCTGCAACTGGAAAAAGGTTTAAGTGAAAACAGTATCCAGGCGTATATCAGGGACATCAAAAAGTTTGTCTATTTTTTGGAGCACAATGGTCTACAGATTCAGCCGGAAGCTATTGATCCCGGGCATATAGAAAAATTTCTGCATTGGACCACCGACCTGGGCATAGCAGAAGCTTCACAGGCTCGCTTCATCTCAGGACTCAAGTCTTTTTATAACTTCTTGATGCTCGAAAATTTAAGTGAATCCAACCCGGTGGAATTGATTGATGCGCCCGTGCTTCAAAGAAAAATCCCTGAAGTATTGAGTGCTGATGAAGTAGATGAAGTTATTAAAAGTATTGATTTAAGTACCCCAAATGGCACGCGCAACAGGGCGATTATTGAAACACTTTATGGTTGCGGCTTGAGGGTTTCCGAACTTATCAATTTAAAGATTTCCAACCTATACCTGGATGATGGTTTTCTTCTTATCGAAGGAAAAGGTCAAAAAGAACGCCTGGTTCCCGTGGGTTCGCAATCGGAAAAGTATTTACGAATTTATATGCATGAGTTCCGGGATCATCAAAAGGTTCACCCCAAAGCCGAGGATATCTTATTTTTAAACCGGCGTGGTAACAAGCTTACCCGAGTAATGGTTTTCTATATCATAAGAGAGACCACTAAATATGCGGGTATTCAAAAGCGTGTAAGTCCACACACGCTGCGCCATTCGTTTGCCACCCATTTGGTAGAGAATGGAGCTGACCTGCGGGCAGTACAGGAAATGCTGGGGCATGAATCAATTACTACCACGGAAATTTATACCCATCTCGATCGGAAATATCTAAGAAATAATGTCTTAGAAAATCATCCCCGTGAAGGGGGCACGAATTAATTTGAAGGAAAGTTTTCTTCTCCATACATAATGCCCCAATTGATAGAAGTCAACCGGTCGTTTTCAAAATAAAAATCGATATTGCCATCTTCGAAAGTCATCCGTTTACCATCCCGGATAAGAATTTCGGTTTCCAGTTCCTGGTAACCTTTATCTTTCATAAGTTGATGAATCTCGATTTCATTAAATCTAAAAACTTGCTTCCCGAAGAGTGTGGCATCCGGATCACGAGTCTCCATGATGGTTAAAACTTTTTTGTCGATACCTTCAAAAAAGGCCACCAGGTATGAATTGTCATACATGTAGGCCATAGTGGTATCATCATCCAGTCCATCTATCTCTTCGATGTGACTCGGATGGCCAAGTACATTGACGGCATGGTCAATAGTTGCTCCGAAAAGTAAGGAGCCATAGCCCTGTTTGATTTTAATTTCGTTGTTAATAAGTTTCATGGTTAGTTTTTGTTCAAAGGTGAATCCGGTTCTTTTGCCATATGATTATATGTCAGTTTGTCGAGTAATTTGGGAAAGAATTTCCCTAACCATACAGTAAGCTTACCTTCTTTGAAAGTAAGTATTAAACTTCGCTTTCTTTTATCTACTGCGTCAGCGATACGTTGGGCAACTTCTTCCGATGACATCATTTCGCCTTCGTTTCTGGGCGTTCCTCCTTGTTGAGTGCCGTCTTCAGTCAAGGCGGTTTTCCTGATGTTTGAATCGGTAAAACCGGGTGCAGCTACAAGCACGTGCAGTCCGTCTTTCAGGTGCTCAATGCGCAGGGTATCCATAAAACCCCTGATAGCAAACTTAGAGCTGGCATAACCGGCACGTGCGGGCAATCCTACATGGCCCACAATAGAGATAACTCCAACGATACTACCTTGTTGCTTTAATACATGGGGAAGGGCATATTTGGTGCACTGTACCGTACCCCAATAGTTTACATCCATTAGCCGGCGGATCACCTCCAAATCCGTATCCTTAAACATTGCTCGCATTGAAATGCCTGCGTTGTTGATCAGGATATCGATTCGGTTGAATTTTTCCAGTGCTTTATCTATCAAATTCTTACAGTCCACTTCTTTGCTGACATCGGTTTTAACGGGAAGGACTTGTCCTCCTTGCTTTTCCAATTCCGTAGCAAGCGAATTTAGTTTTTCTTCGTTACGGGCTGCCATTACAACGCCGTAACCCCTTGAGGCATATAATTCACTTAGAGCTTTTCCGATGCCTGACGAAGCGCCTGTGACAATAACTACTTTGTTGTCCATGTGGTATATTTATTCAAATGTTTTAAAAGTGATTTATGAAATTAATATAATTCATGCTGGAACGCAAAGGAAATGAAAAAAATATGAAAAATCATTGTTAAATTTATGATTTGAAAAAACACAAATCCCCCGCAGCGTTGTTAAATTGGCAAATATTCTTAAATTTGTTGCAGGAAAATAAAAGTGAAACCCATAAATTGTTGAGCTGTGGATATATTTGAAAAAATAGAAAAGAACCCGGGACCATTGGGGAAATATTCTGATAAAGCCCACGGATATTTCATGTTCCCGAAACTTGAAGGGCAAATGTCGAGCCGGATGAAATTCCAGGGCCGGGAAGTGCTCGTTTGGAGTATTAATAATTATTTGGGTCTTGGAAATTTACAAGATGTCAGGGAAGAAGATAAGAAAGCGACCGAGGAATGGGG
>JAIPAH010000083.1 GCA_021740175.1 Bacteroidales bacterium | reverse complement strand
AAATTTAAAAGGATGATAAATGAGGGTTTATTAACAAAAAAGTGGGTTATTAACAAAAAGAAAAAAGTAAGCAAAAAAGAAAAAGTCAACATCACCATTAAATAGGTAAAAAAAGTCAACGTTATTTAGGCATGGACACAATATATCCGGGATCCGGAATCCGAAATCCGGAATCCGGAATCCGAAACCCGCTCATCCTTCCAGCTTCCCTTTCAACCTCTGCGCATTTTTGATGGCATACCCGTAAAAGTCGTTGTTGAAGTAGCAAAAGACTTCTTTGAGGCTATGTTTTTCGATGGCTTCCTGGATGCGATCGGCCCACTTTTGCAGCTGCTCTTCGGAATATTCGGAAGCATACGCTTCGCCGGGGCCATGAAACCGGAAGTAAGCGAAATCCGCTGAGACCATCACTTCCTCAGGCATATTCAGGCCCGATACGGTTGTGAATGCCACGTTATATTCCTTGAGGATTTCCAGGACCTCATTGCTCCACCAGGAAGTATCCCTGAATTCCATAACGTTGCGTTTGTCTCTATTCAGCTTGGGCAGAAATTCTTTTATTCGGTTGAAATTTTCATTGTTGAGTTTAAAGGAAGGCGGCGTCTGGAAAAGAATGCAGCCGGTATTTTCGCCAAAGTTTTCGGTCATGTCGTAAAACTTCTTCAGGTTCTCATCCGCCTCCTTAAACACTTTCCGGTGGGTGATATTCCGGTTGGCTTTAAAGGTCATTTTAAATCCTTCCGGGAGCTTGTTCTTCCAACCCTTGATCATATTCGGGAAAGGATAGCGGTAAAAAGACATGTTAAGCTCCACCGTATTGAAATATTGGGCATAATGAGGCAACCATTGGTTACTTTTGAGACCTTTCGGGTAAAAGATCTCTTTCCAATGGTCGTAACTCCATCCGCTGGTGCCGATATAAAATGTTGTAGTAGTCATAGTTTTAGTTTTTCCGTTAATATTCTTGTTCATCATAAATATAAAATATTGTTAGTAGGTAATTATTTAGCTGGCATAAAAAATCTGTGAAAATCAGTTCAATCTGCGTCATCAGTGTTCTATTGTTTTTCAATAATGGCACACTGATTTAACTGATGATACTGATTCACACTGATCAAGACCTAAATAAATACGTTAGTAGATATAAAAGGCGAAAAGCTTTTAATGATGTATAAGACAAAAACTTTTATTATATTTATCACGAAATGAAGCTACGTTTTGTCTATGCTAATAACGGGTGGATCTTCCTTTGAATTCTAACAATCCTAAAATTAAATAATTATGAAAAGTATAATCATTATCACCACCCTTTTGCTTTTTTCTGCCATATCTGTGGGACAAAGCCTAATTGACACAAATAAAACCTGGAAAGTAGTCGAAAACGCTAACTGGGGAGCTAGCATCACAAATACCTACCAATTTGAGGGTGATACAAATATAAATAATCTGACCTATCAAAAGCTATTTGTGGCAGCCGATTCAGCTTGCACTGACTGGCAACTTCATACTGTGATGCGAGAAAATGCAAGCGGCAAAGTATACAGATATTCCGATTATACAGGTGAAGAACTGGTTTATGACTTTGAACTGCAGGAGAATGATACATTCGAAGGTTCATACTATGGTGCGCCTATAGAATTAACGGTTGATTCCGTAGACATGATAACTCTTGAAAATGGGGAAGTACGGAAAAGAATGATTCTCACCAGTAATTTTTATTCCGGTGAAGAAATCTGGATTGAGGGTGTAGGGAGCTTAAATGGGTTAGACTTTGTGGGATATAATATGATGACCGCGGATCACTGGTATGAATTAAATTGTTATACAGAAAATGATACCTTGAAATACGATAATCCAAACTATGAATCTTGTTTTTATACCACCGTTGGTATGGATGAAACAGTCTCGAACCATGAGTTTTCAGTTTCACCCAATCCTTTCAAACAGCAGCTTATTGTGGATATTGATTCCCATGACAACAAGGTGTTCGATATAAAGTTAATCAATCCACAGGGTATTGTTGTGCTGGAAAAACTAAGTGTAAGAACAGGAAAGCACATTCTTACAGTTCAGTCCCTGGAAAAAGGCATATATCTGTTACAGTTATATGGAAATGGCGGGTTGGTGGCTACAAAAAAACTGATAAAAAACTAGGACAGGCCCTCTTGAATTCCAATCAAGGTGTAGCTGGTTATTTGGCCTTGAGAGAAAATCCATTCCAAACTAAAAATTATTTAGTGAACCAATGAATAATAGAATACGCCAATCAATTCTGCTAATTTATTTAAAACCTTTATAAATTTAACCCAAAATAAAAAAAAGAAGGTTTCGAAGACAAACCGGGGAGGCAATGAATAAGTTACTACAATTTAAATTATCCACTTAGAATCATATGTTTATCAACTTCATTTTCAAATAAAAACATATTGATACCTATTTGGAATACATATCTTATCGTATTTCAATCACTTGTACGTTTCTGTATATATTCTATTTTTGACAAAAAAATATATATGGCGAAAAATTTTGCAGACAAGGCCCTTAACGTAATAGAACGGGTAGGTAATGCTTTACCCCATCCGGCAACGCTTTTCGGAATATTTGCTTTAATCATCCTGGTATTATCCGCCATTTTATCGGCTTTCGGTGTTTCAGCGGTTCATCCCGGCACCGACGAGACCTATGAAGTTATCAATCTACTCTCACGCGATGGTTTGCACAGGATTCTTGAAGAGATGGTCACCAACTTCACAAGCTTCGCTCCGCTGGGTATTGTCATTGTCGCCATGCTGGGAATCGGACTGGCCGAAAACAGCGGCCTGATAGCCGCTATCATCCGCAGCCTGGTAATCTATTCGCCCGAGCGGTTGCTCACCTTTATCATCGTACTGGCGGGTATCTTATCCAATGTTGCCTCCAGTGTAGGTTATGTCTTGCTTGTTCCGCTTGCCGCCACTATTTTCCTGGCGTTAGGCCGTCATCCCATTGCCGGTATGGCCGCAGCCTTTGCCGGTGTATCGGGAGGATATTCAGCCAATCTTGTGCTGGGCACGATCGATCCTCTACTAGCGGGATTATCGCAGGAAGCGGCTAAACTTGTAGACCCCGCTTACCTGGTCAATCCCACGGCCAATTACTACTTCATGATCGTTTCTACTTTTCTTATCGCCGGATTAGGCACATGGATTACAGAAAAGATTATCGTTCCCCGCCTTGGAAAATATGATGCTACCAATACCGATATGGAGGAGGTAGAGCGACTCTCTCCACTGGAGAAAAAAGGTATAAAACGATCCCTGTGGGTGCTGTTGGGCCTTGTTGCCTTAATATTAATTGGAATCATCCCCGAAAACGGTATTCTGCGTGGTGAAGGTGGTGATTTACTCACCTCACCCGTGCTAAGTGGTGTGGTAGCCATTATATTTATCGTGGCCGGACTAATGGGACTGGTGTATGGTGTTGCCGTAGGAAAGTATAAAAACGACAGCGACGTTATGAAAGGGATGTCCGAATCGATGAAATCGCTGTCGAATTACCTGGTGCTGGTGTTTTTTGCCGCCCAGTTTGTGGAATACTTTAACTGGAGTAACATCGGTATTGTGCTGGCTATCGACGGAGCGGAGTTCATTAAAAGCTTAAGTCTTGGCCTCATTCCCCTTGTGATTCTGTTCGTTATTTTCTCGGGGATGATAAACCTGGTGATGGGCAGTGCATCAGCCAAGTGGGCACTGCTGGCTCCTATCTTCATTCCTATGTTTATGTTTCTGGGTTATACCCCGGAGCTCACCCAGGTGGTTTATCGTATCGGCGACAGCGTAACCAACATCATATCGCCCATGATGAGCTTCTTTGCCCTGATCATCGTTTACTTCCAGCGCTATGATTCGAAGGCGGGTATCGGCACCCTGGTAGCCACTATGCTGCCCTATTCGGTGATGTTCTTCATAGGATGGATTATCCTGCTGATTATCTGGCTGTTGATGGGCTGGCCGTTAGGGCCCGGGGCAGGGATACATTTGTAAAAACACCGCCACCACTAGCTAAAAAACATGAATAGTACAAAAGGTATTTGTGGAGTAATTACAAAGCGTTAAACAGTTCTCTCCACAAGTACCTTTTTATTTAAGATAAGAAATATGAGTACAGTCTAAAAAGCCTTAAGACCCCTAAATCCCCTGAAGGGGACTTTTTCAAACTGCTTATTTTTAGGGGTTAGGGGTAAAAACGATAAAAATCAGCAGTTTGAAGGCTTTTTAGACCGGCCTCAAACATAACTGCCTGATTTTTTTCATCAGTCATTAATTTATTCTTAATATTACAACATAAAAAAAGATCCTGTAATGGAAATGGATGCTTTTTAGGCGATAACTTAATTTCATATGAACCAGCCGGGAGATGATAAAGAGAGAGTATCGGACGAGTCAGCTTTAAAACTGTGTCAAAGGAATTATACAGAGGGGTTGAAAATATTGTTTGACCGCTACTATAATTCTCTTGTTATTTTTTCGCATGCTTACACAGGAAGGCTGGAGATATCGGAAGACATAGTTCAGCAAATATTCATAAAATTCTGGGAAAATAGTCATGCTTCAAACATTCATTGTTCCGTTAAATCATTTCTGTTCACATCAGTAAGAAACGCATCTATTAACTATCTTAATAAGAACAAAACCTATCAAAAAATCCTTCAAAATTACCTGGCAGAAAATGATATAGTAAATGAGGATGAAGAGGCAATTGAAGACCTGGAACTGGCAAAAGCTGTGGAAGAGGCAACAAATAAGTTACCTCAAAAATGCCGGCAAATCTTTCGACTTGTTATTTTTGAAGAAATGAAATACCAAGAGGTTGCCCAATACTTAGGTATATCAATCAATACGGTAAAAACCCAGCTTCGTCGCGCCTATGCTTCTCTGCGTAAGAGCCTTGAACACCTTTTACTTTTCACCCTATTACTTTTTTTCTGATTTTTTTCACCCTATTTACTCAATAAGCTGTCGTAATTAAAAAGCAATTAATGGGTTCCTCCAATCCATCATAAAAAGAGGATTGCTAAGAATTTCCATTATAGATTTTGGAAATACCCATAAAATGCTTCAAAGATTTGCTTGACAGAAAATAAAATTTTATGAAAAAAAATATTCCGGATTCTATACTTGATATCATCTACGCAGTCTTAAATGATTCGCAAACAGAATCACAGGAAAAACAGCTGGAAACCTGGCTCAATGAAGATGCTGAAAACCGGGAACTGTTTAAAGAATATCTCTCCCTTCATCAAAAAATAAAATCAACCCGGCTCAAAGACGGGATAGATCGTAAAAAGGCATGGAAAAATATCGAAAAGAAAGTAAAAAAACATGATAGCTATAGAATACAATTCAGAAACAAATTAGTAAAATACGCAGCTTCTCTGGCGATATTAATAACCCTTGGGGCAGGCTTGTATGTTTTAGTCGAGAAAGAACAGCCCCCTCAGAAAACTTCTTATGATGAATTAATTACTCCGCGTAAAAACCAGGCTTTGCTGACGCTTTCCACAGGTGAAGTCGTAGAGATCAATAAAAAAATCAAAAAATACTTCAATGAACCCAATGCCACAATTATTAAAGATGATACCAACAATTACCTGCAATACCGGCAAGCAAACCAGCAAAAACAAGCATCTGCAGAGCCCGTTTATAATACTCTGACCATCCCCCGCTCCGGTAAATACAAGCTTATACTTTCGGATAGTACCGTGGTATGGCTTAATTCGGAAACCACTTTGAAATATCCTGTCAGTTTCACGGGAAAGGAGCGTATGGTACAGTTGGAAGGCGAAGCATATTTTGAAATAGCTCAAAACAGGGAAACGCCTTTTATAGTAGAGACCAATGGAATGCGTATTGAGGCCACCGGCACCTCTTTCAATGTAATGGCTTACAGTGAGGACAAAAAGATCGAGGCTACTCTTGTAGAAGGGCGCATAAATGTTTATACCGAGGATCAGCATCGGAATGTAGAACCCGGTAAGCAAGCTTCTTTTCAACGCGAGCAAAAAGAATTATCCATCAACAGCGTAAACACAAGTTATTACACCTCATGGGTCCAGGGGGTTTTTAAATTCAACAATACCCGAATGAGAGAAATAGCGAAACGCCTGCATAGATGGTATGATGTTAACATCAGCTTCCGGGATACTATCGCTCCTGAACTCAGGTTTACAGGAGTTATTGATAAAAATGAATCGATAGAAAAACTCTTCAGGGTTATTGAGGCCACTGATAAAGTAGAGCTAACTGTCAAAGAGAAGGAGGTACTGGTTTCAAAAAAATAAAACCGGAAGATGCGCCAACATCTCCCGGCAAAGCTTAATAATCAATGCCTGAGAGCGCAACAAAACACTAAAGGCATTGAAAGTCGAACTAAAACTACAAATTTATGAAAAAAAACAAACTTCTGTTAAATCCTTCGGGGAGAGAAGCTTTTAAAAAAATTTTTAAAATGTTACGGATTCAGCTTTTTTTGGCGGCTGTACTTCTTTCACAGGCTCATGCCTCTGTATTTTCCCAGCCGCAGCCAACGGTAGACATTACATTAGATAACGTCACCATTAAAGAAGCATTTGAAGAAATAACCCAGCAAAGTGGTTATCATTTTTTCTACAGTAATGAAGATATTGATGATTCAGACTATGTGACTGTCAACCTGAAAAATGTTAAACTTAAGAAAGCTATAGCTAAAGTCTTAAGCGGAAAGGAATGTAGCTTCAGCTTAATGGACAATTATGTTGTAGTCAAAGCTGACAAAAAGCCTAACGCACCACCCAAACAGCAGAAGGATAACGGGAAAACACTCCGTGGACGTGTCATTTCGGCAAAAGATCAAAAACCCATCCCGGGAGTGAATGTTTTTGTTAAAGGCACTTCAACAGGTACGGCCACCGATATCGATGGACAATTTTCTCTTGAGGTCCCTGAAGAAGCGGAGATTTTGGTTTTCTCCATTGTGGGTATGGAAAAGAAAGAGGTCAAAATAGGGGATAAAACACATTTCGAAATTGAATTAAAGTCCGCGCAAATCGGCTTGGATGAAGTTCTGGTAGTGGGATATGGAACTCAAATCAAAAGAGATATGACGGGATCGATAAGCAAGGTCGAGATCGAGGAAGAGTCCAGCTTTGCAGAAGCAAGCTTTGAAAAATACATGCAAGGCAGAACTTCGGGAGTAGTAGTAAAACAAGCCAGCGGAAAACTTGGAGAAGCTATAACAATGCGCATCCGCGGGTCTTCTTCGGTATCGGCCAGTAATCAGCCTCTGTATGTTGTTGACGGCATGCCTATTACCTCTTCCAGCCAGAGTAGCGTGGGGAATGCGCCTACCAGCCCTCTGACTGACATTAATTTTGATGATATCAAATCCATAGAGGTCTTGAAGGATGCCGCTGCAACAGCTATCTATGGTTCCAGGGCTTCGAATGGGGTTGTCCTCATAACCACCAAAGAGGGGAAGAAAGGAGAGGCCAGCTACAACCTAAAATATGAGACTGGAGTGAACCAACCGAGTCAATTACGGGCCTTTATGAATGCCGATCAATACATGACCATCATGAATGAATCGCTGGAATCGGCAAAAGACCCTGAAACCGGGTTAATTATGGGGCAAACGCCTGAGCAGCTCAAAGACCTTTATATCCCGGGTTGGCGCGAGGGCTACAATGAAGACTGGCAGAGCCAGGCTTTCCGCAATGCAGGAATGATGCAAAAGATCAACTTCACTTCACGGGGAGGATCCCAAAAAACGCAGTTCTATACCGGCATTACCTATGAAGACCAGGAAGGCATATTAATAGGTAATAACATTAATAAAGTAAGCGGCCGCCTTAACCTGTCTCATGAAGTAAATGATCGGCTCAAATTCGGGGCTAAAATGAATTATGTAAGAACCGACCTAGACCGTGTGGTTGAAGATAATGCCTGGGCTAATCCGATGCAGTTATCGGCTATACCCCCCGTGCAACCTGTCATTGATCCCGAAACCGGCAGGTATAATACCAACACGGTTTATTATAATGCCTTGATTACCCATCGCGACGCAAGCCTCAAACAAAAGGTAGATCGTCTTTTTATCAACACTTTTGCCAATTATGACTTTGGCGGTGGCTTTTCCTTCCGATCCGAATATGGTGCAGATTTGCTCAATCAGCGCGAAAAAAACTATTTTGGAAGGGAGACCAATTGGGGGCAACCGGCAGGTGAAGCTTTCACCCGCTACCGGAGCGTTAATAATTACAATACCAACAATTATTTCTCTTACGACAGTACTTTTAAAGAAGAGCATAAATTTTCAGCTGTGGCCGGGATGTCTTTCCAAAAATCCAATATTACAGGAAATTCCATCCGGGGACAAGATTTCCCCACCGATGATTTTGAAAATATGTCCAATGCGGCCGAGATAACAGCCTATTCAGGAAACGAATATGCACACAGTTACCTGTCATATTTTTCACGAGTCAACTATAAATACAAAGATCGCTATCTGATGAATCTAAGTGGACGCTTTGATGGCTCATCCCGCTTTGGGGAAGATTCCCGCTATGGCTTCTTTCCTGCAGGATCGGTGGCATGGATAGTCTCCGAAGAAGATTTTATAAAGAATATAGAGGAAATAAGCTTTCTGAAGCTCAGAGCAAGCTATGGTGTCACAGGGAATTCTTCAATAGGTAATTATGAAGCATTGGGGTTATTTACCGGTGTTAATTATGCAGGAATCACAGGATTACAGCCCGATCAGCTTGCCAGCCCCAATCTCCAGTGGGAAACCACCAGGCAGATGGATATTGGCCTGGACATAGAATTTTTGGATGAGCGGTTTAATCTTCAGATGGATTATTATGAAAAATATACCAAAGACTTGCTGTTGTTCCGCTCCCTGCCGGCTACCAGCGGCTTTCTCTCTATCACTAAGAATATTGGGGAGATGGAAAATAAAGGAGTGGAGCTGATGTTAACCTCTCATATTCTTAATAATGAATTCAAGTGGACTAATAAATTTAATATCTCCCACAATTCTAATGAGATTATTAACATTGATGGTCCCGAGATCTCTTATGGACAAAATTATGCCATTGAAGGAGAAGAAATCAGTGCCTTTAAGATGGTAGAATATGCGGGAGTACATCCCTTAACAGGGGATGCATTGTTTTACCTTAATGACGGCAGTGGCTTAACCACAACTAACTATAACGAAGCTCAAAAGGTTATTACCGGTTCCCCCAACCCTGATTTTACCGGTGGAATGACCAATGAATTTTCTTATAAAAACTTCGATGCCTCATTTACGCTGAACTTCGTTTACGGAAACGATGTCTACATGAGTGGCGGGCGCTATTTATCAGCCAATGCTGAATGGTGGGATAATCAGACTACCGACCAATTGGCTCGATGGCAGCACCCGGGTGACGTTACCGATGTGCCCGAACCAAGGTTCGGCACAGCCAATGGGTCCCAGCACTCCTCCCGCTATCTTTATGACGGGTCTTATCTCAGAATAAAAGACCTGACAATTGGGTATGAATTACCTTCCGAATGGATTAAAAAATTCAACATCCAGAAAATCAGGCTATATATCTCAGGACAAAACCTGTTTACTTTTACCGACTACCCCGGTTATGATCCTGAGGTAAATAGCCTTTATACCGGCGCGTCAACGCAAGCCAATAACATACAAAGCGGCATTGACTTCTTTACTGCGCCACAGATCAAGCAATATATGTTTGGCATTAATGTCAGCCTTTAATTGAACCAATAACTTTTAAGATTATGAATAAAACAGCTTATATATTATTCGTCGTAATAGCCACTTTAATTACATCATGCGACCAAGAACTTGACTTAGAACCTCAGCAGTCCATATCCGCTGATATGGCACTAAATACTGCGGACAATATTCAGGCGACTTTAGTTGGAGCCTACCTGGAAGCCCGGGGACGGTATGTTATGGGCAGCCAATTTAACGAATATGCCGAATTGCTGGCCTCTTCCGGAGACATGCAGTTTGTCGGTTCACACAAAGAACCTAAAGAAATGATTGACAAAAACATAACTGTCAATAACAGCTATGTCGAAGCCACCTGGGAGGATGCTTACCGTACGATAAATATTGTAAACACAGTAATGACAGCCCTGGATGTGCTGGATGAAGAAGAGCGGGACCGGGTGAAAGGAGAATGTTTGTTCCTACGTGGGTGGATGCATTTTGAAATGGTTCGCCTTTGGGGTCAGCAATATCAGCCAGGAGAAGAAAACGATCAACCTGGAGTCCCTGTAATTACAGAGGCAACCCAGGCCGCGGAAAATGCCGATCCGGTGGCACGAAACACTGTGGACGAATGCTATACCCAAATCCGGGAAGACCTGGAAACGGCTGAAACGCTTCTTCCTGAATCGAACGGGGTTTTTGCCACCACCTATGCCGCGAGCGCTATTTTATCACGCGTATATCTACAACAAAGTGACTTTGCAAAAGCCGCCGAAAAAGCTGATCGCGTGATAGAATCCGGAGTATTCTCTCTTGCAGAAAAACCACAGGCAGCCTTTAATAACAGCCAGAATACACAAGAAGACATCTTCGCCTTTCAGAATACCCATTCCAGTAATACCATCTGGCTGACACAACGATATGCCAGCCTCAGCGGAATGGGCAGAGGTGATTACCAAATGGCTGAAGATTTTTTCACTTTGTTTGATGACAGTGATTTACGCGGTCAGGTTCAAGAGGAGACAGAAGATGACTATACCTACGAAAACATTGACAGCATGTATTACATTGGCGTAGGGTCAATTCGCAGCGGAGGAATCAACACCTACAAATATGCCAACTATTATTCGGTAATACCCTCTATCCGCCTGGCCGAAATGTATCTTACGCGTGCCGAGGCCAACTTTGAGCTGGAAGAAGCAGGGCAGGCAACCGTTGGAGCTAACACCCCCACCGAGGACATCAACGTCATACGAGAACGTGCCCAGGCACCACTTTTTGAAGAAACGGTCACCCGTCAACAAATCCGTGATGAGCGATACCGTGAATTATGCTGGGAAGGCTTTAGGCTGCACGACCTCCGGCGGTGGCAGGAACCAATAGACGGCTTGCCATGGGATGCAGGTAAGCTGCTGTTGCCTATACCTACAAGGGAAATGGAGAACAATGATCTTTTGGAACAGAATCCTTATTATCAATAGGGTAAATTGAATCAGTATGAAAATAAAAAAAAGCATAATGCGAGGAAGTATTCTAAGTTTATTAATTGTATTATTAATTAGCTGGGGACCTGTCAAAGCATGTACTTCAGTGATTATTTCAGGGGAATACACCCCTGACGGCCGGCCATTGATGTGGAAACACCGCGATACAGGAGAACTGGATAATAAAATCCTGTATTTTGACGAAGGCAAATATCCGGCAATGGCTTTGACCGATACCCCTGACAGTTTGGCTAAGCACAGTTGGATAGGATACAATTCGGAAGGTTTTTCGATCATGAATACAGCTTCTTATAACTTAAACTACGACACTATCGAAGAACAAGGTCAAGAAGGCATATTCATGAAAAAAGCCCTCCTTAACTGTGCTACATTGGAAGATTTTGAAACACTGCTGGACACCTCTTCAAAACCTTTGGAGGTGGAAGCCAATTTTGGAGTTATTGATGCACAAGGGGGCGCGGCCTATTATGAAACCGGCAATTTCAGTTATACGAAAATTGATGTTAATGATCCTAAAGTTGCCCCCCATGGATACGTGGTGCGAACCAATTATTCATTCACCGGAAAAACTAATGACGGGGCAGGATATATTCGATATTCAACTGCTGAAAAGCTTTTTTATGAAGCTTCCGGAGAAAATAACCTGAGTGTGGACTTTATTATGAATGAAATGAGTCGTTCGCTTGCCAATTCCATGACAGGCCAAAGCAAAAAACAGTGGCTTCAGAAAAATAAAGGAGCGGACAATTTTGTATACTTTGATGATTGTATTAACCGCTATTATACTTCTTCATCGGTATTGGTCCAGGGGGTCAAGCCCGGGGAATCAGCGGAGTTTACAACCATGTGGACCATTCTCGGGTTCCCGCTGGCATCGGTGGTTACTCCGGTATGGCTTACTGAGTCCGGGCAAATACCTGAAATACTTACAGCTCCGGTAGGCGAGGAAGCTCCTCTATGCAGTATGGCTCTGGAACTAAAGGAAAAAATGATTCCTTCCCAAAGGGGTGATACCAAATATTACATCAATACTACTAAAGTGATGAATAAGCAGAAAGAGGGCATTACACAACAACTGCAGCCTTTACATAATAAACTGCTCACCAAATCTATGGAGAAGCTTGAAAAATGGCGTAAAAATAACTCTTTGGATGAGGAGGAAATAAAAACCTATTATAAATGGATGAGTCACGAAGTAAAAAGTGAATACAATAAGCTTTTTGGCTTATAGAATTATTTCGAAAAAACTGATTTTTCTAACGTAAAAACACGAAAAAACCATGAAACGAATAAAAAGAACACATACCACAACTTTTTTAAGCATTTTATTATTCTCATTAGTCTTCATTTCCTGCGAGAAAGATGAAGATAAAAAGGATCCCATAGCCTGTTTTGAAGCTGACAAACAAACAGCCATTGTCAATGAAAGCATCAATTTCACAAATTGTTGCGAAAATGCCACCGCTTTTTACTGGGAATTTGGTGACGGTGCTACTTCGGTAGAGCATACTCCATCGCATGCATGGGATACAGCGGGCACCTATGAGGTTACCCTGCAAGCGCTGGCCGGGGAAGAATCGGATATTGAAACAATGACCGTAACCATCGAACCGAATCCTGCACCTGTGGCTTGTTTTGAAATCTCCCAATCCACCATAAAAGTAGGTGATACCCTGGACATCACGAATTGCTCGGAAAAAGCCGAAACCTACGAATGGGATTTCGGTGAAGGAACTATCAGTACAGAAGAAACGCCGGAACATGCTTATGAATCTCCCGGCAACTATACAATTTCCTTATCCGTGGAAAACGATTACGGTAGTGATGAAATGACTACGGATGTGGAAGTTGTTACAAGTGGTGTACTGCTTACTGATGGGTTTGAAGATTATGAAGATTTTGCATTGGAATTCGGTGACTGGGAAATGGTTGATAACGATGAAGGACCCACCTACGGAGTAGCAGGTGTGGATTATCCCAACTATGGTTATGTAGGGTCTTACATCATTTTTAACCCTTCAAAAACGGATCCTCCGTTAACCGATGATGACCAATATCTTCCACATAGCGGCGATAAGTATGCAGCGTGCTTTTCAGCCAAAAATGTGTCAAACAACGATGACTGGATGATCAGTCCGGAAATTACCCTGGGTGAAGGGTACACCCTGACAGTATACATCAAATCGCTCTCCGACGAATATGGTCCGGATTACTTCCAGATACAGGCCCATGAAGGGGAAACGGTTCACTGGCTGACACCTGAAGGAGAATCCATTCAGCCTCCGACAGAGTGGAAAAAATACAGCTATGACCTATCGTCTCTCGACGGCAAATCCGTCACCATAAATATCGGTTGCCTCTCCGAAGATGCCTTTGCATTGTTGGTAGATGACATCATAGTGACCAATGAAGAAGGGGATGTGATAATGAAACAAGATTTTGAACAAACCTCAGGTACAGAAACCTTAAAATATAAAAGAGAGTAGTTTTAGTTAGAAGTTAAGCAAAAAAACCGGATCTCCTTTCAGAAATATTTCTGCTTGGGAGATCCGGTTTTCTTTTACCCTTTGGAAAATTTCTGGTCGCTATGAAAACGAAGCGACCAGAAATTCAGTACATTTCCTATTGAATGACCAGTTTACGCACGGCGATTTGTTCCTTTTGGTCGTAAAAGCGAACCGTATATACGCCGCTTCCCAGTTCAGGCAGTTCAAAAGTGGTCTTATTGCCTTCCATTTGCGAGCCATATACTTCAACTCCCGTATTGCTGTATACAACCATTCTGGCATCATTAAACCCGTCAGAATCAACCGTTATCCGGTCAGATGCCGGGTTGGGATAAA
>JAIPAH010000082.1 GCA_021740175.1 Bacteroidales bacterium | reverse complement strand
ACTGACACGTTGAGTTTTAGTAATGATAGGTATTTTACCCTGCAACCCCGTGTCTATTTTTCTAACCTCCGGCGTCAAAGTCACCGGGATTTGTTTCCCGGGTTCGGTCAGATCCTGGATTTACATTTTTTTCATTCATGGTTACCTTCATCAAGTAACGGAAACATTTTCAGTGCCGAAGGGTGGGGTTATTTCCCGGGTTTTGCAAAAAACCATCATTTAAGGGTTTATTCCGGCTATGAATATAACAGTAAACCCGACCAGGCGCTAACGGGTTATGTGAATCATCCACGGGGGTCGCGAATCCTTCATTATCAGGATATATGGTCCACTCGTGTGAATTATTCCTTCCCACTTTTTTATCCCGAGTGGAATGTAGGTAAGCTGATGTATTTTAAACGCTTTCATGCCAATTTATTTATGGATATGGCACAGGTGGATGTTCAGCAATTTGATGATTTTGTTTGGACAACGGGCATTGAAATTTTTGCGGAAACCCATTTTTTACGTTTAATTACACCGGCCACTATAGGATTGCGAACCGTTTGGGCCGGAGAAAACAATGCCCTTAATTTTGAACTTTTGTTGCAGACGAATTTTAATATTTATTGATATGTTACTAAGATTGATCTTAAATACTTTTGCAGTCATTATTACTACTTACCTTTTGCCGGGTGTTGAACTAAAGGGTTTTTTTACGGCAGTGATGGTGGCTATCGTGATTGGGTTTCTTAATTTGTTTGTTAAGCCTCTGCTGGTGATTTTAACTATACCGGTTACGGTTTTCACATTTGGAATCTTTCTGCTGGTAATTAATGCATTAATTATACTGATGGCCGACGCGATCGTTCCGGGATTTATGGTTAACGGATTTTGGTGGGCTCTTGGGTTCAGTGTTATTCTAACCCTTGTGAATTCCTTATTTGGTCAACAAAAACGCGAATGATTGGGGAACCAAAAAAGGCCATGCTAAATGGTCATTTAGCGTGGCCCCGTCATTAACTAAAATTATTAAGAAGAAGATAATTGTATTAGGCAGTTGTAAAATTATAACAATAATCCTTTTAATCCAAAAATTTGTTAAAAAAAATTAAATTAAATCCTGATTTTTTTTCAGAAACGGCTATTTATGGGAGATAAATTCGGAAGACGATTTTTTGAAATTATCTATGTATAACCTTGATTTATGGAAAACATAAGCTAAAATTATTCCAAGGATAGCGCCTAAAATAGCCCCCCCCAGAATATCTCCGAGATAGTGCACTCCCAGGTATACCCGGCTGTAGGAAACTATGGCAGCCCAAAGGATGATTAAAGGAGTAAAGTACCTGAAATATTTCCCAATGGTTAAAGCCAGGAAGACAGCCAGGCCAAAGGTGTTGGAAGCGTGGGAAGAGACAAAGCCATATTTTCCTCCGCAATGACCTCTAACGATATGGATCATTTCGTGGATGGGAGAGCCGTCACGACAGGGCCGAAATCGCTCAAAGACTTCTTTAAAAAAATGAACCGAAAACTGATCGCACAATGTGATAAGTATGGCTATGGCCACAAGGGCTGTAATGCTATGTTTTTTTAATTTAAATACCATCAAGAGTACCAAAAAAGCATAGAATGGCACCCATATGTACTTATCACTAATCCAATACATCACATCATCAAAAAAAGGTGTATGCTGGTTGTTTAACCAGATCGTTATTTGTTGGTCAAAATTTCTTAGTGCCTCTATCATTTATTCAATGTTTGCCAGATTAAATCTTTTAATTCCATAAGGTTTTGATGGGTGACTGACGAAATAAAAACTGAAGAAATGTCAGGCAAATTTTGTCTTATTTCATCCATAAGTTCCCGATCCAGCAGGTCTGATTTGGTGATCGCCAGCAGCCGGTCTTTATCCAGCAACTGAGGATTATATTGCTTTAATTCGTTAAGCAAGATGCGATATTCCTCACCGAAATCGCGTTGAGTATCCGCGGGAATTGTAAAAACCAGCACGGCATTGCGTTCAATATGCCGCAGGAAACGTGTTCCAAGGCCTTTTCCTTCGTACGCTTTTTCAATTATTCCCGGGATATCAGCCACGACAAACGACTGTTCGTCGCGGTAAAAGACCATGCCGAGGTTTGGGGTAAGCGTAGTGAAGGGATAATCGGCGATTTTAGGCTTAGCTGCGGAAATCACTGACAACAAAGTTGATTTACCGGAATTGGGGAAACCGACTAACCCCGCATCGGCCAACACTTTTAGCTCAATGACAACGGGAAACTCTTCAGCTTCCCCG
The DNA here is from genome assembly GCA_021740175.1 of Bacteroidales bacterium. Taxonomy (GTDB): domain Bacteria; phylum Bacteroidota; class Bacteroidia; order Bacteroidales; family JAIPAH01; genus JAIPAH01. The sequence continues at coordinate 11,890 of JAIPAH010000082.1, read as the reverse complement.
CCGGCCTGAGCATATTCGGGAGATTGACGTGTTGATGATTTGAAATGCGAGTTGCCGAGGCCTCCCTGCCCTCCCCGCAGGATAATGTGTTCTTCCCCATGGCTTGTCACCTCACAAATTACCTGACCGGTCAGGTCGTTCTTGACTACCGACCCTAAAGGCACCTCGAGAATATAATTTTTTCCCCGGGCGCCGCTGGCGCGCTGTCCGGCACCGTCTTTGCCGCGCTCAGCATGGATGTGTTTGTGGTATCTCAGATGCAGGAGTGTCCATTTATGGCGGCTGCCCCTAACGATGATGTGCCCTCCGCGACCGCCGTCACCCCCATCAGGGCCCCCTTTCGGGACATATTTCTCGCGGCGGAAATGGGAGGAGCCCGCACCGCCATGTCCTGAACGACAATACATCCTTACATGGTCAATAAAGTTGGGTTTGTCCATTGTTACCTTATGTTCCTAAAAGCCTTTTCAGCCGAACCTGCTAATCGATCAAAAACCTCTTCGCGCGTGCCTTGGGCATTTATAGTCATGGTCTTATCCATCTTTTGATAATAATCAATGACCGGGGCGGTGCGCTTTTGGTATTCTTCAAGACGGCTAACTATGAGTTCGGTAGTTTTGTCATAACTTCGCGCATGCTCGGACTTTCCTCTTTCCGACAAGCGTTTGATTGAATCGAGCGTGGATATTTTCAGCTCCATACAAATGGATACCGATGAATTGACTTTCATAAGCAGGCCATCGAGGATATAGGCCTGGATAATCGTTCGGGGAAATCCTTTAAAGACAAAACCATTTACATCTTGACGGCCTTTTACTTCCCTTTCAATAAGTTGGATGACAATTTCATCGGGTACCAGCTCCCCTTTATCAAGATAGGGTTTTACTTGTTTGCCGATTTTAGTCTGGTTTTTAACTTCTTTACGCAGGTTGGAACCTGTGGAGATGTAATACAGGTTGTATTTTTCGGCAAGTAATCGTCCCTGGGTGCCTTTCCCAGCTCCCGGCGGTCCGGCAATTACGATGTTGAGCCATTCTTGTTTTAGCGTGTTGTCTATGGCCTGGGTGATACGCTCATGAATTTCATCTATGGTGCCCACACCATTAATTTTGTATAATTTATCTTTCTCGTTGTAGAATTCCCCGACAGGAGCTGTTTTGGTTTTATATTCATTAAGGCGGTTCTTGATGACTTTCATGTTGTCATCATTACGTTCTGATGTTTTACCCCTGTCAACAAGCCGTTGAATAAGTTTTTCCTCCGGAACTTCCAGGCTGATCATACATGACAGGGTGGTATTCATTTTCATTAAAAGGCCTTCAAGAATATAGGCCTGCACCAGGGTCCGCGGGAAACCGTCAAAAAGTATTCCCTTACTGTCGGGATTGGTTTTTATCTTTTTTTCTATAATCTGGACGATGATTTCATCAGGTACCAATTCCCCGGCTGCGATGATATCTTTCGCCTGCTTCCCTAATTCGGTATTTTCAGCAATCTCCTGCCGCAGGATGTCTCCTGTGGCGATGTAAGTGAGATTATATTTTTCAATAAGCAGCTTTGATTGCGTACCTTTGCCCGCACCCGGCGGTCCAAATAAAGCAATATTTAACATGATATTCGTTTTCTGATTTATTATTCGACAATTTTATAAAGATCAGGCAGGTTTCTTCCTTTGCCGTCATAATCCAGCCCGCAACCAACGATGAAGTCATTGGGAACCTCCATGCCTATATAATCGATGGTGAAATCTTTTTCAAAAGCATGAGGTTTGAAAAGTAATGTTGCTAGTCGTACATCTTGAGCTTCCATATTTTTCATTTGTGCGACAATATGTTCCATGGTGATACCGGTATCGATAATATCCTCCACAAGAACTACGGTCCGGTCTTTGACATTTGTATCAAGGCCAATCACCTCGCGCACCGTATGGGATGTTTTAGTGCCAAGGTAGGATGAGAGTTTGATGAATGAAATGTCGCAATCATGCGGATAACGTCTTAATAAATCAGCGGCAAACACGAAAGCGCCATTCAGAATAACCAAAAAAAGGGGATTTTTATCAGCAAGATCGCGGTTTATTTCTGAACTGACCTTTTCGACAGCTTCCTTGATCTTTTCCCGATCAATAAACTTTTCAAACTCTTTGTCATGCAATTTTACTCTTTCTGCCATTTTGATGTATTTCGGTTTTGAGAAACAAAGATGCAAAAATAAAAATATCTACCTGACTGTCTATCAAATATTAGTTTTTTTTTAGTTACACCTTTTTCGTGATAGGCGTATTTCTTTGTTGTACAGGGCATGATTAGTATCATAAAATCGCATTTATGGTAGAAATTCGTCATTTGCATGATGCAACCACCTACGAGCTTCCATCTTTCTCTTTCCCCCTTGGCCCGCGCAAAAAGCTGGAAGGTCGGACCGAGAACCATGAATACCTGATATACGACCATTATGAATTTTTATACCCTTGGCTTTTCCTATGGTCTGACGCTGAGAGGTTTGAATAGAATCCTTATTTTTATTTTTGTTTTTCGGTAGTTGGGTTTAAAAGCTATTTCTCCCCCGAGCCTTCAATGATGTAGGATTTTAATATACTGCCATACGCTCCCTTCCGTTGATAAGCTGATTCACTACATCAAAAATGTTTTATCGATAGAAATATCCTTATTTTTGTTTTTTAAAACTTGTTTAAGCCTATGGAACCTAAAGTAAGTATTATTATGGGCAGCACCTCTGACTTACAGGTTATGGAAAAAGCTGCTAAAGTTCTTGAAGAACTCGAGATTCCTTTTGAGATGAACGCTCTCTCAGCACACAGAACGCCGGAAAAGGTAGAAACCTTCGCCAATGAGGCGGAATCGCGGGGTATAAAGGTAATCGTTGCCGGTGCTGGAATGGCGGCTCATTTACCCGGAGTCATTGCTGCCAGCACTCCGCTTCCGGTTATCGGCGTGCCGATAAAAGCTGCCCTGGAGGGTATGGATGCCTTGCTTTCGATTGTTCAAATGCCTCCCGGCATACCTGTTGCTTCCGTTGGAATAAACCGGGCCGACAATGCAGCTATCCTTGCCGCTCAAATGATGGCTACGGGTGATAATGAACTGGCAATTAAGCTTAAAAAATACAAGGAAAAGCTTAAGGATAAAGTGATACAAGCAAATGAAGAGTTGGAAACCGTAAAATATCGCTATAAGACCAATTGATGAAAAATCGTGTTTTAATCTTCTGCTTTTTAGTGCTGCTCGCATTGTACGGTAAAGGTCAGAATATCGTCATCAATGAGATTATGTATAATGCGGACAACTCCGATATTGAGTGGGTAGAACTCTATAATCGGGGTGAAGAGCCCATCGATATTTCCGGATGGCATATCGTTGACGATAACCCTGATCATCAGCCTGTGATGATTCCCGATAATACAACACTGCTTGACGGTTATTACTATACTATCGTTGTCGATGGCGGACCTTATATCCCTTTTGATGCCGATAAAGTGGAAACCGGGCTTTTTGGTCTCAGTAACGGGGGCGATGAGGTGAATCTATATACCGATCAACAAGAATTGCACGACAAAGTAACTTATCATGACCAATCTCCATGGCCACAAGGAGCCGACGGGGAAGGGTATACCCTGGAACTGGTGGATGCCGGCTCTGATAACAATGACCCGGATAACTGGCAGGCTAGTTTGTTGCATGGCGGAACACCCAATGGGACGAATTCTATAAAAATTACCAACCCCTACATCCGGCTGATTTATCCCAATGGTACTGAATACATCGAAAAAGAAATTCAGCATGCGATATCGTGGGGTGTGTTGAACTATGGCGGTAGTGTTTCACTAAAGTTGTTTAGTCATGAGAATGAGGTGGAAAAAGTCATTGCTTCCGGGATTGAGTCTACTTCATATAAGTGGATCCCTAAAGGAGCATTGCCGGAAGGCGATGATTATTATATCAAAATATACGGTGAAGAAGGAGAACCATGGGATGTTTCTGACAGGAATTTTCATCTTGTGGCTCAACAAGAACCCCGGTCCATAGCCATTACCGAAATTATGTATCATCCCCCGGGAGGTGCCAACGATAGCCTGGAATACCTGGAATTATACAATAATGAAGATTTTGATGTAAACCTTAAGGGATATTATTTTTCCGATGGAATCAATCATGTTTTTGGGGATATTGAGCTTCCTTCTCATTCTTATCTTCTGCTAGGCGTAAATGCACAGGCCCTGCAACCATTAATCGGACAGGAAGTGCTCCAATGGTCTGAGGGGCGATTAAACAACGGCGGAGAGGCTATTGAATTACGTGATAAATACGATAATACCCTCGAGAAAGTGTCTTATGATGATCGCTTCCCATGGGATTCGCTGTCCGATGGGTACGGTCCCTCGCTTACGATGTGTGAACCTATGGCCGACAACGCTCTGCCGGGTAACTGGAATGTCTCATCCAATCGTTTTTATACCCTTCCCGATGGCACACCTTTATATGGTACGCCAGGTACAGGTTGCGATTTTTCAGGGGCGGAGGATGTCAGTACAAAAATAGACGCCCGTGTATATCCCAATCCTGTGAAGAAGCAACTAAGTATAGAGATGGAGAGGGGCACGTATAAAGTGGCTGTGTATACCCTTATGGGAAGAAAGGTTCATGAAAATACCATCAAAGGAAAAAAGCTCAATATTGATTTTTCAAACCAAAAGGCCGGATTTTATGTGATTGAATTGATAAACGTTCAAGATAGAAACCGGAAACAATATTTTAAGGTAGAACATCTGTGACAGGCTTATCGTTTAAGCTTTACTAATTTACCCTCTTTTCTGCATACCGGGCAATGTGCCGAATGTTTATCAATATACCCGCATCTGGCACATTTGTAATATTTGGTATATCGGTGCTTTCTTCTAATACGGATATTTAACGTGGCTAATTTCATTATGCTGATTTTTTACGGTTTTGTATAACATTTTTACAAATATCTGTAATAACCGTTAAAAAAGCTTGCTAATTTTTCATGCGCAGCCACTTTTTTATCATTCGTTAGCTTTTCTTGTATATTCGCTATTTATAATTTCAGGATTTTTCGTGTTATTGATTTTTCCTCCGCTTTCAATCGTATATAATAGGTCCCCTTAGATTCCCCCGATAAGTCAATGTTTATGATTTTTTCTCCTTTTTCGTTTTCAACGGAACGTTGCAGTATTGTTTGACCGCCGGTATTCAACACAGACAAACGTAGATTTCCCCATTGCCCGTCAATCAGAAGGTGTGTTTTATTGTGTGTAGGATTGGGATATATCTCCAGGGCTATATCTTCAATTTCAGCAACACCTGCACAATCTTCCTGAACAACCTCAACCGTATCTGTGCTTGAACAGCCATTATTGCCTGTTACATTAACCCAAAAAATATTTGATCCATTCTCGGTATTGGTGCTGTCAATTGTTAATGTATTCCCTTCAGAACCGTCGGACCATTGGTAACTTTCATATCCCTCATTCAGGGTAAGGGAAAGCGTGTGACTTTTACAGATGGTGGTATCGGGTCCCAGGTTTACATCCGGTGCGGGCTTAACATTCAAGCTTATAGAATCCTCCACAGTCATGATCCCATCGGTAACATGCACATAGTACGTCGTACCGGGTTCCGGGCGGGTGGTTACAACTGTTGTTTCCGCTTCAAAGCCGGCGGGCTCGGATGACCAATTTACCTCATAATCGCCTTCTCCGCCTGAAATGTCTGCGGAAAATTCTACCTGCGTTCCTTCACATATGGTGTCTGCCGAACTTGTAGCGTTGAGTTGAACAGGATTATATTCGAGGAGTGTCAATTGCAAAGGCAATTCAACCTGATCTTCATCCGGGTCATTGCTGTGGATTGTTAAAATACCTGGATAGGTCCCCGGTTGTAAGTCGCCGGATACAAATTTCAGGTCTACAATGGTTTCCTGTTGGGCCGGGATAGTATCATTCAACGGTGAAACATCCAGCCAATTGACTTCCGAGACCCCGTCATCCACCATGTGGATCTTTCCTGATATTTCAGCGTAAACAATGTCAGTACCGTCGTGTGACAAGGCATAACTGACCGCATCAGGTGCGTCGAAAGTTTGGGCTTTGGTATAAACACCATTTTCAAGTTTTAGCTGGGAAATAACGCCGTCATTATTGGTAATCCATAATTTGCCGGACTGATGTTGCTCTACCCAGGCGGATTGCCATATATCAAAGTCGATTTGTGTTTGATAATTCTTTATAAAGTTCCCTTCCGTGTCAAAAGCTTTAATGACGGGATTATCCTTATTCACTTCATTTACCAGGAGGTGCTCTCCGGTATAACTAAGGGCATAAAAACCTCCTGTGCCGATGTCAATATTCATCTCAGTGTTTTCCCCTTGTAGTGTATAAGCTTTGATTTGTCCTTGTTTTGAGCCAATCCACAAGTGCTCTCCGTCATATGTGATTCCGAAAGGTTCTTCATGGATGGCTACCGTATCAATCATTGCACCTGCCACGGTATCGTAAACCAGCAGTTGTTGATTGTTGTGATTGATAAGATAAAATTTTTCGTCAACCGCTTGCACCCCAAGCACGTTCGATACTCCCGAATTGTATGATTTCAGTATTTCACCGGTATTGTGGGCCATATCATCGTCTTTGGTAAGGGTGAATCTGATATCACTCTCCCCTTGATTGGTAATCGAATATTGTTCGGTGGTTGATAAGGTTTGGTGCAGTGTCTTTTTAATCGTATCAGTAGAAGCTTCAATATCGGGTAAACCGGGTGTTGTAGCCGAGATAACATTTGATAAGTCAGAGGCATTGTTCTGACGGTCTATGACTTTCATGGCAAAGTAATATTCCTGGTTGAATTGCAGACCACTGATGTAAGCCTGTTGGGTATCTCCCGGCTGATTGGGATCCGGGGGATTTGATACTTGTGTGGCATCGTCCCAGTTTTCGGGAGTTATCGGCGATTGCGAATAGCGAATGTCATATTCATCGACTTCTCCCCGGTTATCGGGAGTAGCCGTCCATTCAAGCCAAACCCCGTTAGTGGTAGGTGTTTCTGCAGCCAGGTCAGTCACCGGGTCGGGAGCAAGAAAATCTTCCTCCAACTGGAAGGAAGCAATACGGGTTTGCCAATTAGTTGATCCGCTTTGCTCAACATATTCGGTTGTGAACCAGAAAGTTTGATGGTCTTCAGGATCAACCGACATCATGGAATAATCACCCCACCGGGCGGCGCTGCCGTATTGGACACCGGAACCGTCGATGACAGTTTCTTCTGCAAAAACCATTTCGCCTAATGGAGTATTAGGACCTCGCCCGGTATAGCGGATTGAAGGATACGTATTTTCGGAGGAAACGCTGTAACCCAATGCAATCATGCCTTCCTCGTTCATGGCAATAGAGCCCATCCATCGGTTATCACTATCCGGGGCATAAGTGCTTTCCTGGCGCAGGTACCAGCCATCTCCGTCATTATCATTACGAAATTCGTACCACCGAATGCCTGCATGACCGCTACCATCAACATCCACGGTATGATTGGTCAGCATGACCTGGTAATCACCAAAATTGCGATATTGCAGGCGGAACATCAAACGGTCGGCGAGTGTCTCAAGCTTTATGTCGGTCCCGGGCTGAGGGATGCAACGACCCCGGTAAGCCGGACATATTTCCGAATCAAAAGGAGAGACATCTATGGTAAAGGCTTCTTCGAAGGTAGAATTGGAGGTGTTATCCCAATCCACATCGAATTCCCAAAACACTATTTTATCCTGGTCACCGTAGAGATCATCGACCAAATAGGCAAAATAGTTAGGCGTCTCTTCAGAGGGAGGCATTCCGTCAAAATCGGCAGGTAACATGCCCCAAGGTTCTGAGCCTGGAGGAAGGTCAAATAAAACCATTTGCGCACCCGGATCACCTTCAAGCATCGCGGAACGATCAAAAGCCGCTGCTGCTGCACGATTATAATTGCCAAACATGTTGAAAGAGCAATAGTAAGCATCATTCCAAATACCCAGTTTAGGGTAGTCGTTGAAGGCGGGAAACTCAAATGCATACCTGTAATAACCGCCGGTAGGATCCGGCGTTTTTGATATAGCAACAAGTTCCCAGTACGATCCGTCATCGGTATTAATAGCAAATTGACTGGCCATCCAGCGGTCAGCCTCTTCGTCGTAAAGCAAAATCGGATCGCCGTCATTGGTCCCTGTCCATGGACCGATAAATCCATCCCATAATGTACTGTTGTCCACAGGGCCATATAAAGAATTGCCCTCTTTGTCGAAAATCTGGAAAGAAAGATTAATCATCTGGTAATAATGGTTGGGACCGACATCCCCGTCAGTATCGGGAGGATAGACACCATTAACGTTCGGCGTCCCTTCAAAATTTTGAATGGGGTCATTGGCACGAACATTTCCCATTTGTTTTTGCCACAACGGATCGGGTCCCAGCGGGGAAGTTTTTTTGCTTCTGTCTATGCGTTTGCGCCGGGGATCGGTTTCATTTTGAATAGCATCATCCTTCCATGATCGATCGCGCTCACCGGGAGCTACTTGTTTCATTTCCCGAAGAGGAGGGGTTTCATCAAAATAAGCGGCTTTTTTGACGGTCATCTCCTGGGCATTTGCATTTATGATAAGGCCTAGCATGCCGATTATCATAAAAGTGGCTATCTTTTTCATAATAAATTTGTTAGATTCTTTCCTGAAAAAACACGTCGGTGAAAATATAGTTTTTATCGAATATGCACAAATTTGTGAATGTAAGTGGTTTTAGTGTTTTGAATTTTGATTATATAAATCCCTGTGGGCAGGTTGCTCAAGGAAATCTTTTTTTCAGAATTGTTGGAAAAATGATGATGAAACGTCTTTAGGTTTTGCCCGTTACTATTCAATAGTTCCATTCGGGCTTTTTTATGGTATTTGATTTTAATGTATTTTCTTGCGGGATTAGGTGTTATTACGGGTTGCTTTTCTTGCTGTGGCGAAGGTGCTGAAGTACATGGAGTAAACATTACATTTATATTATCCGTTGCTGTACAACCGTTAATATCGGTAAACTCAACCTCATAGGTCTCTTCGTTGCCATCAAACATGGAAGTGTCAACAATAATGGTCTGACCGGTAAATCCACCGGGATACCATATGTATGAACCCTCTGATGATATAGCATTCAGCTCAATGTTCTGACTAAAGCAGGCTATCGAATCGGGACTCGCTTCAATTTCCACATCAGCCTGGAGGTAATTTCCGTCCAGTCCTTCTGAATAATCACTTGTTCCGCAATTATTCTCAGCTTTGACATTGATAGTGAAACTTCCTGTCGCCTCTCCCCATGTTACTGTATTTTGGGGTTCATTAGTGATGCTTTGGGCAAATTCTCCCCGCGCAGGGGGCGATATTGTCCAAATATACTGGTTGGCTTCTTCCACAGGATCTGTTGAATATTGTGTTTGGGTCTGGGTATTAGCTTCGTAACATACGGTTTGCTCTCCCTGGGGTTGGGATGGCGGTGGAGGTGTACTCTGGAGGGTTAAGACTAGTGTGTCGGAAGTTTCTTCGGTGCAGGGAGAAATCGGGTCGGCGGCCAATGTTAATGTTACCTGTCCTTCCTCAAAATCCTGTTCACTTGGGTAATAGAAGGTCTGTAGAAGGTTGGGGTTCTCGAAATACCCCGTGCCGCTTGTCGACCACTGAATCTCTGAAAAATCCGTTGCTTCCCCGTTCAATAAATGAGAATCATTGCAGGTAACGGTGTCATTACCAGCATCAACGGTGGGTTCGGAAAAAACCCCAAGCAGGGTGAAAGCTGTGTCAGTAACATTACTGCATTCTGCCATCCCTGATGCAACTGCATAAAGCATTGCCTCTCCGTTGGTAATATCTTCGTCTCCCGCCTGGTAAACCGCTGTAACGCCCAAAGAATCGGTAAAGGTTCCGTCCCCTTCTGTATACCATTCAATCGAAGCGGCATCACTGGCCAGGGCTTCTACTTCCACAAAACTGCTTTCGCAGGCAGAGTATTCTCCGGGTATAGTAACAGAGGGAGTTTCTGAGAAAAAGAATGTTCTGGAATCGTCGTCTTCGTCCGAACAATATTCTTGCCCCAGGGCAGTGAGCGTTAAGGTTACCTGCCCGCTGCTTTTATCCTCTGCGGAGGGGTAATATTGGGCATTGACCAGCGTTTCGTCATTGAAATTACCTGTTCCGGAGCTGGACCAGTTCACCGAATCATAATCGAAAGCTTCCGCATCACTCAAAAGCACCATGTTTATGTTTGAGCATACGGTGCTGTCAGCTCCGGCATTAGCTATAGGGGCCGGCTCAATGTTGACAATGATGGAATCGGATGCTGTCGTGTCAGGACAATAATCCGAATAAGCAGTCGCGTACAGGATTACGCTACCGTTGTCAATATCGTTGTTGCCAGGGAAGTAAGTGGTCTCCACGGAAGTAGTATCACTAAAAGTTCCGTCCCCGGAAGTATTCCATTCGACGGTAGTAGCATTTGATATCTCGGGAGCTAAGAAGAGAGAGTCATCCCCACAAATGCCCGCAGTATCTTCTTCCAATTCACATGTGGGAAGGTCATGAAAAAAGACCGTAAGACTGTCATTCAAAATTTCCGGATTATTATCCTCACTAAGGGTTAGCGTTACCTCGCCATTGGTAATATCATTTTCATGCGGAAAATAAGTGGTCTGTAATTCATTGGGATTCTCAAATTCCCCTTCTCCGGATGTAGTCCATGTAAAAGAGGTGTTAAGTTCAGAGGAACCATTCACCATGACTTCGTCAGTGGTAACACATGTTTCAATATCTTCCCCGGCATTGATTTCCGGGGGAGGTATGACATAGAGCAACAATTGGTCGGTAGCATTGGATTCGCAACTTCCGGCGGGGTAGGCTGTAACCTCCAAGGTGACCGGGGAGTTTAAGGTGTCCTGTTCTACAGAGTAATAGGTAGTGGTTGACTGATCAACAGGCTCAATATCACCTTCGCCTCCAATGACTTCCCATTCTAAGGCGGAATTATTTTCAGCATAGGCCGTAAGCTCATATTCATCTCCTGCATAAATGGTATCTTCTTCGGGTTCGATATTTACAGTAACTGCCGGGTCAATAGTAATGGTTAAATTGTCCACCGCATTATCGTTGCAAGGGCTTAAGGGTTCGGCGATAAGCTGGATAATTGCATTTTCTGTTTCAATATCGTTCTCTCCGGGAGTATAGATCGTATTGAGATTGGAACTATTTTCAAAGATACCGTCTCCTAAAGTTTGCCAATAAAAATCGCTGCTGTTAGCTACCTCTCCGGATAATGTGACGGAACTACCTTCACAAGTAGAAATGTTATCCCCGGCAGAAGCAAATGGGACAGGAACAAAGTCGAGGATTAAAGTGTCCGTATCTTCGCTTTGGCATCCACCGGTGGAAGAAACATTCAGGAATAAGGATACTTCCCCTGAATTAATGTCCTCTTGAGAAGGGAGATAGTTTGTATTTAATGAAGAAGCATCGGAAAACTGACCGGAGCCTTCTGTACTCCACTGGGCTTCACTATAATATTCCGCCGTGCCGCTGATTTCTATCACGGAATCATTAGCGCAGGCAGCTTGAAGACTGTCAGTTTCGACTTGGGGTGCCTCTTCAAAAGTAACCATAAGCGAGTCGGATACCGTTGTGTCGCAAGCATCGGTATTTATTGCTTCCGCATATAAGAGCACCTGCATTTCCTCTTCATCTTCCGGGCCGGGATAATAAGTGGTTTCCGCATTTTGGGGATTTTCAAAAGTTCCGTCGCCTTGTGTTATCCATATCAAAGAATCGTAATCTTCTCCCTGGGCACTCAATTGAACGGATG
>JAIPAH010000081.1 GCA_021740175.1 Bacteroidales bacterium | reverse complement strand
AATCCTCCAGGCCTTCGTTGGTAATAGTGAATTCGCCATTTTCGGCGGGAGACATTATATCCCCGTCCAGCATACCTACTTCCGGGAAATCATAGGATTCCGGAGTCATGGCAAATACAGGGGCTGATTCCATAACGGCCACATCATCAATTTGCCAGTCATTAATATTCCAGGCGGTTCCATTAAATTCAAAATGAACTGTTGGATTGGAATAGCCGGAAATATCTATTTGATATGTTTCTGCCGGCATATCTCCCATAACAGGATTTGACCATGGCGTAACATCATCCCCATTTACCATAACTTTACAGGTAAAATTACCGCTATAGCTATCAATGTGTGATTTAAACTCCAAGACATCCAGTTCCGGAAGCGTACCTGCTTCGGATTCGATATAATCCCCATCATCAACATCCAACCAGTAGAATTCAACTTCGGGGCTTTCACCACCGGCTTCACTGGAAAATTCCTGAACCGGTGCATCACCTGAGCCTCCAATGACCCAACCTTCCGGGGGGAAATCGCCACTAAAATCTTCGAAATATTCGGCATTCCTACCTTCCGAAGATCCGTTACGGTTGTGTTCCTCTTCCTGAGGCTTTGTGGCAGTTTGTTCCTCCTGCTCTAAGCGCTCCTGAATCTGGGCTTTTGAAACGCCCCAGGCGTCACTTCTTTCTTCCAGCCAGGAATCACTTTTGCTTTGTGCATTTTGCACATCTCGCTGCGCATAACTGGTGCTTATTCCAAACACCATTGCTAGCAGCAAGCTAAAAAATAGAGATTTTCGCATAATAAAAAATTTTAGTTTAACAATTAAGAAATTAAATAATGATTTACTTAACTCTACATCAAACTAATACAAAAATCTCTTCTTTAAGTAAAATACCTAATGACGGAAAAAATACACTTATATGACAATCGAGCGCCTAAAAACCCTTAGTCATTAAAAGCATTTAAATTTTAAAGATGCAATATAGTATATCATTTTGAAAAAAACAAAATATGAAACCGAACTATAAACTAAAAATTGTGCTGAAAGCTAAAAATCTATTTTCAACCTTTTTAGACCGGACTTGTAAATCAGGGAATCAAAAGATTGGAGATATTTATAGCAATTTCGGGGGTCGGTCTACCCCTCTAAATCTCCCCTGCAAGCAGGGGAGACTTTTAAAACCCATCGGTGTAGAATAATCATAATGATTGTAATTAAAATTCAGGAGTTGAAATGGTTAATCATTGTCTCCTAATTGGTTACAATAAATTTTTTACGAATCACATTTCCTTCGTTTGTCATGAACTCTACCAAATAGGCTCCTGCTTCAAAATACCGTGTATTTATTTTTACGGTCTTCTCTGAATTAATGGGCTTTTCATACAGTTTCTGACCCACATAATTGATCACTCTGAGCGATTCAATATTATCCGGGAAAGTTACATTAATCCTGTTTGTAGCAGGATTGGGATAAAGGTTGATCTTTTCTCCCCTAGTATTATCTGTATCTGTAGCGTAATCTATTATCTGGATATTCGAGGGTTCCGAAGTGCACTCATTTTCATATTGTGCCACTACGTAGTATTCAAACTCACTTCCTTGTCCGATCGGTAAATCCAGATCGTAATAGTAATTCACGGTTATAAGTTCCTCATTGATTATATCGCCATTACGATACACATTATATCCCATTAAAGAACGATCATTGTTCAATTTTTGCGGGTCGCGATTCCGGTGACCGCTGGCAGAAATCTTACCAGCGGAAGAACTGCCGTTACGTTGAGCATCATTGATTTCGGAAAGACGATATTGTTGCTGCCCCACTGTGTCAGTAACCACCCCGGAGATGTTCCAATTATAATCAAGATCATAAGCTTCAGATAAGGTCACCCAACCGGCTTCGGGATCGTTAATCATATCACCTTTTCCCGTCAGGGCAGGGCCTTCATCACATCCAGCCGGATAGCCGGTTTCAGCATCGGCTCTATAGCCGAACCATAGTTCTTCGGTGGCATCAATCTGAACAGGCGTATCAAGTTCAACGGTATTCCATGCTCCTACGGTGACCTCTTCCACCCATTGATCCACAACGAGGGTAGCCTCTTCCCCGGTCCATACTCTTAGATAGTATTCCGCCTGCTCCTCATCGGGATAAAAGCTTACTTTGGTAAGATACATCTCATCGTAAACTTCTAGGTCTTCGGGTGTCCAGCGGGAAGCCACGTCAAAATCAAAAGCTTCTCCGGAACCTATTGATGTATAATTTTCACCGTTATCCCAATGTAAGCTATAAGTAAGCTGATTCAAGGGAGCTTCCCATGTTAGCTCAACATTGTTCCAGCTCTGTTTCTCGGCCTGCAAATCCTGGGGCGGATTGATAATTTCCACCTCTGCTTCAACCGGTCCGGCGTGAGGTGATTCTCCCGTTGAATAAATGGCACTCACCTCATAATTCAGAGTACCTCCGGCCAGATTTTCATCCAGGTATACCGTATCCTGTACAGGTTGATTATTCAAAATCATTCCATTGCGATAAACATTGTAGCCTAATAGCTCGCGTTGATTAGTATTTGTCAGATATTCATATTGTTGATCCTGTGGTACGATTCTAGCCTGTTCGGGGGCATTAAGCGAATTGGTAGCTTGTTTTGTACCAACTGTCCGGCTAGCTTGCTCTCCGACATACACATTATCCAAAGCAACATCGGCGTTGTCATCGGCAACAAGATTAAATGCCAGTATTATGGTTTCGTCATTAAAATCGCTTAAATCAAGGGTTGTTTCATACCATGTCCAATCCTCCCATTCCCCGATTTCACCGAAAGTCCACAAGGTCTGCCACGTTGCTCCTTCATCCGTGGAAATTTTAACAAACAGGTCCGCATTGTCATTGGGCTCTACACTCCAATAATAGGAACTTTGCCAGGCAAAGGAGACCACATGATTATCCGAAAGATCGACTTCCGGAGTTATCAACCAGGTATTGATATCATAGCCCCACGGGGTGTATGCTCCATAATCTCCTTCATAGGCATAGGTATCATCTACTTGCCATGAATTGCCCGGGCCTTCCTCCAGGGTCCACTCTTCTGCAAAAGCTCCGGTTTCAAAATCATCGGCAAATTCGGAATTTCCCGAACCCCCTGATGTTCCTTGTTCCCATGTAAGAAGCACATCATCACAATCGACACTTGCCGAAAGATTTTCGGGTATGGCAAGGGTCTCCTGCAGCTCAACATCCCGGATAAAATAATTCTCCATTATTTCGATATCGTACTCGTTGTAAGTATTGTAATTTTCTTTTGATACGGTCAGATCATAGGTTCCTTTCCATAAACTATCTATTTCTACGGTTCCGGAAGCAGGGACTGTTTCTTCGTAAGTATATTCGGGCTCATTGACATTCTCGAACAATACGGTAGCTCCTTCCGGGGAATCACCGGTATTAAGTGAAACAATGACAACGGCCTCAGCAGCCATATTCTTGCCCACTTTATTGGATAGCATAGCTTCTGACTCGGTAATCGTATATACCGCTTTCACGGCATATTTATAAACTCCTGTCTCCAAATCAGCCCATAGTGTATCCAAGTATTGCGTTTCCGTGATATCATCAGCTAAAAGTTCCCAGCTATCCGGATTATCTTCCTGACCTTGCTCAAGACGATAGATTTCATAATGCTGCAATTCGCGATTACCCGTCTCAAAGGTATTTACTTGAGGGGTACCAGGAATCATACCTTCATTGCTCCCGGTTGAAGGTTTTATACGGGGTTCTGCTTTTGCCTGGCTATCGGGAACCTCCCCCTTAGACAACTGCACTGGGTCATCTTCATAAGCAGTAGTGCTCCACAAATTCATAAGAAAATCGCCGTTTTGGGCCGTATCATCATGCTGAAGCAGCTCCACGAGCTCTCCCTGTCCGGGCTCATCCCAATTAACAGTTACTTCGGTATCCTCATCATTGTTATCGGCAGTAACATTGCTTACAGGTAAGGGGATATCTCCCAATACGAAGTCAAGCACCGTATTCTCTTCAGGCTCTACTACAACATTGTTCTCCTCCGAATCAGCATAGCCTGTAGCCTCAGCCGTAACCGAATAATTCTGTTCCAGCACGGGAACCCCGGCTGAATAAAATCCTGTGCTATCCGCCGCAAGGGTAGTGTCATAAACCCCCGGTGCATTGGAGGCAATGGTAATATTAGCTCCCGGGATAGGTTCGTCATTATCCACATCGCTAACCGTTCCTTCAATACCCCCCATACCGAGAATTTCCATTTCATCAATGGAAACCACCTCCGACTCTCCTTCATCATAAACAGCCGATACGCCAAAAGTGTATGTGCCTGCCGCTAACTCGAAAATATTGTAGAATTCCTGTTCAATTACTTCCTCATTAATAACTTCCCCGTTTTGATAGACATTATATCCCTGAAGGGCACGGTTCATAGCATTTTGTTCTTTTTCAAGGGAAATATTATCCACGGCCCAGCCTGAGGCCCATCCACCCTGATCATCGGAATGGAAGCCAATCCAGACAGAGCTATAATCATCCGTATTATATTCGGAGAGGTCCACATTAACTTCCGTCCATGAAGAGTTCGGCTCTATTTCATGAACAACTTCCCAGGTATCTCCTTCATCTGTAGAAAGTTCTACATAAGCCTTATGGCTGTAATCACCAGTGTAATAGGAGTCAAAAGCCAGTGCTATTGTTTCCCAGCCGGCGAAATTTTCCTGGGGAGTAATCAAGTAGTCCATGGAGCCATCGCTTCCCGTTCCTTCCATATCGTCATTAGCCACAGCATAATAGCTATGCGGTGGAATGTTAAAATACGGGCTGGAACCGTTTTCCGTAACGATCCATCCGGCCGTACTTCCTTCGGCATTCGTCATTGTAGACCATCCTTCGGGTATTTCGCCATCTTCAAAATCTTCGGACCATGATTCACTTTCGATAAAGGGATCCACCCATTCGAGATGAACATTCACGAAATCGAATATCTCACCGGTTACCTGGTTAGGTGTCGGCAACTCGGTTGTAAAACCCCATGTTTCCGATTCACTGGAGCCATTCATGTTGTGGGCCACAACTTTCCAAAAATAAATCTGAGCCGGCGCCATATCATCTACGATCACAGAATCACTGGCATCTGCGCTATCCAAAACTTTATCCTCAGGAGGATATTGTGTATCCAAATATACATCTATGGTATTGGAATAATCCCCAAGTTCCCACTCCAGTGTAGTGTTATCCACAGGCAAATCATCGGCTTCATCTTCCGGGGCAACCAGCGTGATTTCGCCGGGCGCGGGCATATCCTCTACATCAAAATTGATAGTATAGTTGGGGGTTGCCGTATCCCCTGCGATTACAAGGTAATAGGTGCCACCCCAAAGTTCCCTGTTCATCATGGAATCCGTGGCCGTATGTACTGGTTCAAGCTGATCCGGGTTAAAGTCATTAACATCTTCAGCGGAGTAAAGCTCCATATGCGGGTCCAGGCCTTCGTCATAACTATCCAGGGCAATATCGATAATCATATCGTTAGGATAAGAAAATTTATAGACCACATCGCCATAACCATTCACCAGGTGATAATTATCATGCATGGAATCAGCCACTGAATTGGTATTCTCATAATGATTATTTCCGTCAAAAGTTACCATTATCGGGTTCTCAAGAACATCACCTTCTACAGGCATATAGGTTTCTCCCATAAAATCGTGGATATAGGTTGTCGTGGTGTCCGTCAACAGGAAGGCTCCTTCATAAGAACCCACTTCATCGGCATCCAGATAAATATCGAAATAAAGCGTATCAGTGGTGATTTCCACAGGGAGTTCATAGTGATGGTCCAATATAAAAACTCCGTTCTCATCACTTATGGCGGCCTCTTCAATTATAATACTCTGGCCTCCTGCGTTATATGCTTCAAAGGTACCTCCTTCATGCCATGCATCTATAGGTACTTCTCCAAGCTCCATTGATTCGGGTTCAACGACAAGTTCAGGCTCTTGCCCTTCAATGTGGATATTAAAAGCAAAATCGCCGGAACCACTAGCTATGATATAATAGGTCCCGGCAGGTATGGTTGTTTCTTCGTCTTCATAAATATTGTTATCTTCGGTAAAATTGGTAGTACTATCGGGAAAAACAGCAAAATCAGCGACTCCGGATACTTGGGTAAATTCAAGGAAGGATTCCTTGGCAACGTTGGTGTTGAATACCACATCATTCTTTGGGGGAGACCCAAGATCATAGTCGTTGTTATACTCATCGAAGGACATATCCTCAACCATATAATCGCTGTTAAGTCCCCAATCCTGGTTGATTATGTAAGCATTTTCTACGAGATCATAATCCGGTATTTCATAGGCAGACCCTTGCAACGGAAATGTTCTTACTATGCGATTGAGATTATCCGTTATTACCAAAAGTGTATTCCAATCCCCGGCATTTGATGGATTGAAAGATACTTCAAAGGCAAGTTCATCGCCGGTAGATTCGTAGGGCCCCATGATTGACACCGGAAATTCCTCTGTTCCTATATAGTCAAAACCTTCGGGTTGCCCTGAGAAAAAATAAGGAGCTTCTGTAATTTGAAGTTCACCCACTCCGGGATTTGTTACAGAGAAAAGGGCGTTTTCGACCCCATAATACACCTCTCCTTCTAAGAGGCCCACCTCACCGAAATTGTAAAATTCGGGAGTTATGGAAAATTCAGGACCTGTCGCGGCTGAAGTCACAACAGTTTGGGAGGGATTCGTTTCCATATTATCTTCTATAATACCTGTAAGATAATACGAATAAGTAGCGCCGGCATTCACTGTTGAATCTATGTATTGGTTGACGGAAGCATCCACATTATCAATGGAATCGAAAGTAATATCCGAACCTTCTCCGTCGGCACGGTATATATTGTATGAGGCAATATCCCCGGCAGGGGAGCCCCACTCAAGGATAATGCTTGCATCTCCAGGTGTATTATTCGTATCAGGGTATGCAACAAATTCCCAATCTTCCACTAAGATGGAGAAAGGGAACTGTCCTTCTTCCTCATAGTCGTTTTCATCCCAACTCATCAGGGTGTCACCTTCCGCTTCAACACTTCCCTGGATACCGCCGTCCCCGTATGAATCATAGGTCTGAATTTCATAATTCCCTTCGCTAAGATATATAACCTCGGTAATGGTCTGGTTACTTTCTTCAAACATTTGATCTGTTGCAAAATAGTAACTATCCGAATCCGTATTATAAAGATTCCAGGAAGCTTCATTGTAATAAGAATCGACCGTTACGGTAATCGTAGTTTCTATCCATCCGTTTCGATTGCTCATTACATTATTGTGATGCTGTGGTAGTATCGCCTCAGCCCCATCATGAACCTGCGCCTGCGTGGTAATTCCTGCTGTCATCAGGCCAACAAGAAGCCATAACCCCAAAATAACAATCTTCTTCATATAAAAATCACTTATTCGAAATAACAATAGACCAAAATGTTTTTATTCGGTTAATATCTCTGAGTCCAGTCTATAAAGAAACCTATATCTTATAAAAAGACAGTTAAGAAAGGGAGTCACCCTTAAGTTTAACCACATAAATTTCTACAACCTTACATTTTAACTATTCTTTGCGTTTTAATCTTTTTCCCTTCACAGGAAATCTCTACTAAATACATACCCTGACTTAACGAAGAAATATCAACGTTCTTTGGTGTTCCTTTCTCTATCCCGTACAATTGTTTATTCATTAAATTATTACCATTGATATCATACACTTTTAGCTGAAGCTTTTGGTAGCTTACGGGGCTAATCAACCTAAAGGATTCTTTAACGAATGAAGGTTGGATAGCAGGTTTTTCTTTTGATTCGGACACCCCTGAAATCTTATAATTATTTTCGGAAAATGTTATTTGTATGTCCTGTACACTATTATTCTCAGGAGTTAAAGTAATTATGTCCGAGGTTTCAGGCTGAACACCCAATCGCTGAACAATAACCCGGTAATTTCCATAAGGAAGATTTTGAAAGTAGAATTCGCCATAACTATCAGGCAACTCCCAATCAAGGAAATTCCCGGAAGTATCAGCTAAATAAATGACATTTTTATTTCCCTCCGGGTTCTCTCCTTCCTTAAGATTACCATTGATACTGCCCACTCCCTCAGGAAGCTCATGCCGATATTCTACCGGCTGTAAATCCAAATCATATGTATCCGCCGTCACCTCGACTTTATGAGCATCCATCCAGTAAGAACGCTTTACATAGTAGGTCGGGAAATACTCGCCGGGTTCTTTAGGTAAATAAAAAAGATAATAATTTCCTTCGGTGACCAGGTTAAACGAAAAATGATTATCCTCTTCCAGATAATAGGTGTCATTCCGCGGAGCCTGTTCGCCGTTTGCTTTATAAAGCTTCAAGCGTCCGTTTAAAAAGTTATCGGACGTCACCCGTCCTGATATTGTATAAGTGGGTTCAATTCTTAAATTGATTGTATCGCTGAAAGTTCCGCAGCGGGAGAAAGCTTCCAGCACCAGGGTCACTAACTCATTATTCATATCTTCTTCGCCCGGATGATAAACCGCATTTATTTCCTGAGGAATCCTGTATATTCCATCCCCGGATGTATTCCACAAAACACTATCAGCATACTCAACAGAGGCCTCCTCCAAAACAAGCGAAGAATCCACTAAAATTGTTGTATCCTGCCCGGCATTTACTTCTGCTGAAGGATGCACATGTAAGGAAAGGGAGTCTTTTTTAACTCCCGTGGAGTCATACTGGTTTAGCCAGAATAGAATATCCGAATCAAGATCCGTTTCAGCATGGATATACTGCGGATTCAGACTGGTAGGCTCAACCAATTGACCGCTGCCGTCAGTCTTCCATCGGATAGAATCATAGTCAAAAGCACTAGCTAAAGGAAACGATATGATCTCCCCTTCGCAAATTTGTTGCTTTTGACCTGCATAAGGATAACCCTGAGCCTTAGCAAACCAGCTTTCGTGGTTTTGCTGTTGATCAAACTCTCCATCAGCCAACGTGTCGTAAGAAGTCGCAGCCACCTCGTCAGTCACGTCAAGGCCGGGGAACTTAGCTATGTTTGTATCTCCCACATCAAATATTTGGTGATAATTATAACCATTCTCATTCTGATAATAAATTTTAAACCCGGCGATACGATCGTCATTGGGTTTTTGCCAAGAAACCTTGAGAGTGTCTCCCACCTGCTGTTTGATCAAATTTTGGGGAGGGGGTAAATAGTTCAAGGGAGGGCTGACTAAAAAAGGGATGTAGTTGACCTTGCCAAGCTGCACTTCATCTTTTTGATCATAAATGCGCTGATCGATTTCCTGGGCGATATAGGTTCCCCACCAGTTGTTAGGGGCATCCTGGTCTTTGTTATTCAAAAGGTAAAACATCGATGAATCCCCTTCAAAAAAGCTATTATACGTCACCTTGGTCTGGGGGGAATCATTAAGGGTTATTGCAAATTCCCCGTTATCCCTGAAGGTATTGTAACGGATAAAATTGGCCGTTTCGCCTGTCACTGTACCATCTCCCATTTTAAGAGCCCTGATATTCTTGATAAATTGATTTGTGTCAATTTTATTGCCGAAACATGGGCCTTCGAAAGTTAAAGCTTCAGCATTTGCCAAAAAGATATTGTTATAAAACTCATTATTATTCCCTCCGTTGTTGCTATCAGTTCCTTCAATTATGACCGCCTGATTGTTATGGTGTAGTACATTTTTAGCAACTGTGTTATCATGATTACTCAACTTAATACCTTCCTGAGTATCATGTATTTGATTTCCCACGATCTTGTTGTTCCTGCTATTGATTCCCCCGTCGATTTTAATACCAACGTTACTCCCGGCGATAGAGTTATGACTCATCTCATTTCCGGTAGTACTGGCATTCTGATCATGCAAAAAAATACCCATATCAGTAACGCGTATCTTATTTCCGGTGACCAGGTTACTTCTGGTTGTTTCAGTAGAGCTAAAATATAGACCATACTTGCTTTCAGTAATAGTATTATTTTCTATAACGCCGCTATTACAATTCTTAAGTTTAAGCGACCAAGTATTGTTATTATATATTTTGCAATTGCTGATAATTACATTATCTCTCTTGCGAATAGAGATGGCCGGACGAGCAGATGAACCTGTTATTATAGAGTACTCAAAAGACACGCTGTCGGTTTTAGTTTTACTGGGTCTAAGAAAAGTAATTCCTTTCCATATTTCCTGACTATTCTCATCTAAAGGTCCGAAATAAATAGAGTCTGTTTCAGTACCCTGGGCGATTAGACTTCCCCCAACTGTTAATTTAAGGTTGGGTTCAAAAAACACATTTACTCCTGCCTCAACGGTAAGGGTGACCGATTCTGCTACATACAATGACTCAATAACCACATAAGGTTGATCTTCCTTTTTCAGTGTTGTATCCTCATAAATTTCACCACCAATATAATTTTGAGCTTCTGCTAGATGGGCAAAAAGCACAAGAATTATAACGCAGAGCACCTTATGGAATATTCTGATAATCATATCATTTAAATTTCTAGCCAATACTAATACAAAAATAGCCTATACGAAACCAAATTAGCCATTGATTTTTACAAATTTCACATTTTTTTAAATCCATTTTACACAAAATCCTACTACGTTCCCGTCTATCTTCCATTTTACCATCCATGTTAAATGTTCTCCAAACAGTCAGAAGGTTTTCTTATCAAACACAAAAATTATCTCCGCTAAATTTCGATTATTTCGTAATGTAGAAATGAGCCCAGTCTAAAAAGCCTTAAGACCCCTAAATCCCCTGAAGGGGACTTTATTAAACTGCTGATTTTTAGCAGTTAGGGGTAAAAATGGTAAAAATCAGCAGTTTTAAGGCTTTTTAGACCAGACTCAGAGATCATAAGGCGCTCTCAATCAAAACAAATACCGAATCCCAACTGCACCTGTCATATAGGTGTGGTTTCTTGAAACAGGGATCTTTTGCTCAAATAATGGATTAAAAGTTTTCCTGAAATGCAAATTTCCTGAAACAGCCATAAAATCATTCAGATAATACACCACGCCGGTTGACAATGAACCGCTCATCACATAAGAATTCATTTCCACATCCCGGTAACTTCCCACCGGATTAAATTCACCCCGATCAATATAATACCCGTCTTTCTCTACCAAAAAGCTGTTAATAATACCTATTTTGAGATTTACCGTCAGTTTTCCGACATTAAACTTATAGCCTGCTGATATAGGAATATCCACAAAAGTTAAATGATTCGTATTCCGATATTGCTCACTCGTGCCGGGAACAGTTTGTAAAGTAGAATCAGTAACGTAATACCATGTCGTATCCTGATCTTGTATGGTGTAATAACTATCTATCGTATCTATTTCGTAATACGTTTCGGACGGACGGGAATAGGTATAAGTAAAATCTTCAGTAATATATCGTAACCCAAGTCCTACCTCTAATAAAAACGGATTGAAGTGACGTCCCGCCAGTAATCCTGCCTCATAAGAAGGACGAGCTTTATAGGCCTTTTCGGTCAAATTGATTAACCGGGAGCTGGCTCCCGTAAATTCAAAATTATTAAAAACAGGCCCGCCATATATTTCCAAATAGTTATCCTTATTTTTCAAATCTTCCAATGTCGTATTTCTAAAGAGCGAAGAGTTCTTATAAGGTTCTTTTACAGGTTTTTTAACGTAAACCGTATCTTTGATAATTACGGTATCCCTAACCAGCATTGTATCAATGGTACTTATGGTATCATATTTCGTGAGAAAAACCGTATCATATCGAATTTCAGCAGCATCTCTCTCTTCGGTCATATCAGCCGAGGCCGTATCCTGGCTTATTGTTTCATCGGCTATCCCGGAATTTTCGGTTGATTGCCCTGTCTCAGATTCCTGATAGGAACTGTTCTTATAAATAACTACTTCTTTACCATTAACCATGTACTTAAATTCCGGTAGTAAAAGCTGTTCAAGGATATATTCGATGCTTCTGTCCAGAAATTTTACTTTCACAACTTCCCCTTCAAAAAAATCGGGGGAATAAGAAAAATAGACCGCCGACTTATCTTCAATTTTTTTAAGCAAATCAATAACGGCCACTTTTCCCTCGACAATGGTTAGTTTTTTATTGATGGGATCATCAGATTGCGAAAAAGCGGCAGTGGTAACAAAAAAAACGGTAGCTAAAAGAATCCAGCTTTTAACTACCGCGTTTTTATGTGTCATTTTATTCATTATCCGGTGGCGAATTAGTCCTCAAAACAATAGTGTTATCCTTCTTCTTTTCAGCGTTCACATCAAATATCAATTCAATCACTTTCAACGCTTCATTCAAAGGTTTATCGTTAAAGCGGGTCGTAAGCCTTTCCTCTTTCAAGGAACCGTCTTCCATGGTGATATTCACCCCATAATATTCTTCTAAATCCGGTACAACTTTTTTCATCGGCGTGTTTACAAACACTAACTCATTGGTTTTCCAGCTAAGATAATTCCGTCCAACGGGCTCTTTGGAAGCACCGGGCTTAAGGGTCAACATATCACCGGGTAAAAGCTTTTTACCCTCATTTCGATTGCCCTTTTCATAAACCAGCACACTTCCTTCTTTCACATATACCTCGTAGGAGGATTCTCCTGTTTGTTTCACATTAAAAGAAGTACCAAGAACTTCCACCCTAAACTGTCCTGCTTTAACAATAAAAGGATGCTTTTCATCCGTCTCCACTTCAAAAAAACCTTCGCCAAAAATAGAAATTTCACGGGTATCAGCCAAAAATTTCTCAGGGTACTTTATTTTCGACCCTTTATTTAAAATTATATCAGAACCGTCGGGTAAAGCAATTTCCTCAATTCCGGAGGCCTGATATTGTTTGTATTCCTTATCGGGCTCGAGCAAGCTAAAAACCCCAAAAAGTAAAGCAGCAGCGGCAGCGGCTATACCGGAGATGTAGGATGATCTCCTACGGATAGTATCTCGTCTTTTATGGGGTTGAACGCGGTTGAGAAATTCCTCCCAACCCTTAGTGGTACTGAAAGAAGAATACTTATAATCATTCGCCATCATAGTCTTTACCCATGTATCTCGTAACTGATGATAATATCGGGCATTATCATCACTAGCAGCGATCCACTCTTCAACCAGGTTTTTGTCATGCTTACCCAGTTCATTAACTATGTATGATATGATTAATTCATCTTTCATTTTCTTACATCCTCTCTTTCATAACCCATGACATTTTACTTACCTAAAACCCCTACTTATTATTCTAAAAAAATTAATTTTTATGTTTTATAGTCTTTTAATTTATCTCTTAAAGATTTGATAGCCTGTGTCATTTGAGCTTCTACCGTTTTCACGGAAATATCCATTTTTGCAGCTATTTCACTATATTTCATTCCTTCATAACGACTAAGTTTAAAAATCTTTTTACGTTTTTCGGGTAGACTTTCAACAGACTGATTCACAGCATCCTCCAATTTTATTTCGTTATAGGCTTGTTCATCATTGTGAATTTTCCGCCGAAAACTCTCCAATATTTTATCCTTATAGCTTTTCTTGATCTTTTCATGATTCAGAAAGTTGATAGCCTGGTTATGCACCGACCGGTATAAATAAGATTCCAGCGAAGTGGTGATGTAAAAATTGGTCCTTTTCTCCCAAATCTTAAAAAACATCTCCTGTACAAGGTCTTTTGCAGCATCTTCGTCAGGCAGGTATTGCAATGCAAAAACACAAAGAGGCTCATAATACTGCTGGAAAAGCGTTTCAAAAGCTTTCTCCTCACCTTTACGAAGGCGTTCGATAAGCTTCTTATCCTCTTCTTTCTGGCCAATATTATATTTCGACTCTTTTCCCTCCACGTTATATCGCCTTTCTATTAAGTGTTCTTAACAAGAATCTTCGACTCCATCATCTCCTGAATGGCATATTTAATCCCTTCACGACCCATTCCCGAATCCTTGACCCCGCCGTAAGGCATATGGTCTACCCGAAAAGTAGGTACATCATTAATAATGACACCACCGACATCAATATGGTTCATTGCATAGTTGATTTCCTTTAAAGAATCTGAAAAAACCCCCGCCTGAAGGCCATATTTTGAATTATTCAGCTCGCTAACCGCATTCTCGAAATTACTGTATTTTTCAAGAATCACCACCGGGCCGAAAACTTCCATAGAACACACTCGCATGTCGCTCTTCGTGTTAGTCAGCACAGTCGGGGTATAGAAGGTTCCATGGCATTCGCCGCCGGCAAGGATTTCCGCGCCGTTCTGCACTGCTTCATCAACCCATTCCCTGACCCTTTGGGCATTATCCT
>JAIPAH010000080.1 GCA_021740175.1 Bacteroidales bacterium | reverse complement strand
AGTTTTCGTCAAGAAAGAAAATGCGGTCTAAGTGCGCAATGTTGTCTTCAAGGTCAAACTGTACTTCCCACTGAGCCTGAAGGGTCAGGCCGGAAAAACAAATACAAGTGAGCAGGAAAAGAAATTTTAATCGTCTCATTTTTTCATTATTTTTTGTTTGTAGATTATTCGATTACTTGACTCTAAAAGAAAAATATATATTCCCGTATTTAGGTTCGATAGATCGATAGTACTATTTAATGTCACTTTTCCATTTAATAAATTCCGGCCCAACATATTATATATTGAATACCTGTATTGACGACTTTTCGTTTTTGTATTGTTTACCTGCACTTTAAGGATATTCTCAAAAGGATTGGGACCGAGTGTGATTTTATCTTTATCCAATCGGGAATTTGAAGTAATTAAATAGGATGTATCACAGGCGACATCTCCCGGTTTATAAATCATTGAATTATCTTCCAGGTAACATCTTAAACCGTCCAAATAATCGCTATCACAAGCTGCTCCATTACATTCCCAATAAATATCATCAGGAAACATTGAAGTCGTGTGCCCGATATTTTCTATGATTGATCCGGAAAAATAATAGGGCTCATCACTTGTTATATGAAGCTTTTTGCGCTGAACTCCGTTGATACTTATATAGTTTATTGAATCCACGAAAACATCAAAAGAGCAATTGTCAACCGAAATACTCCATGTATCTCCTTGCTCCGCCGTAAAATCATAAAGCAATGTGAATGTCTCCGTTTCTGTATTGTACCAATACACTTTGCTATTCTCTTCGTAAATATATTCCGTGGTTCTTCCCATATTGTCACAAAGAGCCTGCTCGTTTTGTCGAGTTATTATCTTACAATTTTGTGAATTAATAACCGTATCACCTTCAACTGCGATATTTTGGTATGATACGTACGGAGGGTATACCCCTCCCATTGAAGATACTTTATAATACCATTCCGCCTCATTGGGCGGCCAGGTTTGTGCTAAAGCTGCCTTTAATCCACTTATTAAGAATAAAAGCAGCACCAATCGTAATAAAAGAAATTGTGTTTGTCTCATTTTCTATAAAATTTGTTTGTTAATAAATAGTTGGCTTTTAGTTTACACAGATTTTATAATCTGTTTTAAGGAATTCCTTTGGAAAAGGATAAAATAGTGTTCTTCGTTGCATCCGGGTTAAAACTAGCTAAACGGCCGTATTTAACCAATGCATCGTTGCGGGTTACTTTTTAGGTTCGTTTGTTCTCATAGGTTGGTTTTCGTTACACATTCGTTTCATATTTCGCTATTCAGCGATATAAAAAGAATTTTCCCCGAAACACTGCGCTCATTGTTGAAGATGTACCGATGAATGTCCTATCTTTTCTCCAATGTTCCTGCTTAAATCGCTCAGGGGGTTTAAGCAGGAAGGTTTCCTTTCATTTATTCACCATTACAACAATAATACAAAATAAATCCTAAAATAGCAAGAAAGATCGTCAATTTATGGAAGATCTTTTTTGTTAATTTATCTCTTACGATTTCACGCAAAGAACACGGAGCAAGAATCCCAAGCAGTAGTCAACTATTCTCTGCGAACTCTGCGCTCTTTCCTTTTGCGGTCTCTGCGTGAAAAAAAGAAGAATTCACACAGAAGGTGCAAAGAATTTTTTTTAAATTGTTAAAGAAGGCTTAAAAGAAAATTGTAAAAATTACTATCCAACGGAAAGCTTAGGGTTCTTTTTGAATTGTTATAAGGAGCAAAAATGGTTATGTTGCCTCCACATCAAAAACGGCATCGTAGGCAGCAATGCCACTGTTCCAGGTGGAAACGCCGTTGACCTGTTCATCCACCGAAAAGTCGCACCCTCTAAAATCAATGCCCTGCACATCGGCCAGGTCGACATGTTTGTAGAAAGTCGTTGTGCCGGGGTAATCATCGGTGATTTCGAAGGTGCAATTGGTGAAGTAGCTTAGGTTGTCGCGCTGTGTGCCCGGATCAGTCAAAAGTTTTCTGTGCCAAAACGAATTACTTTGTTTAATCTAATGTCATCTTTTTTAAGGACTCTTTAGTTTAGGAATTTCAGCTGCAGAGCAGCGTTATCTTTGTAGCTAACGAACCAATACAAACATTCAAAAGGTGCGGAGCACCGTAATCTTTTCAATTGCAAACACTGAAAAATATCACGGTGCTCCGCACCTCAGATTTTTACAGGGATATGCTTTAGCTACAAATATTAAGGTGCGCTGCACCATTGATTGCGGAGAAGTAAATCACTTATTCACATTCAAGTGTACACGGAACTGGCGATTCAACCCGCTCAGCTTTGGCAAAACTAATAAGAGACAACAATACGGCATTATACTTTACGAACTTTTAACACGTTCTTTCCCGGGCAAACTAATTGATAATGTGCACATCAAGGAATATCTTTCAACAGATCTTGTATTTCACTATCCGAAATATCATCTTTTTCGCCTTTGCTGTAGATTGAAAAGAGATAAACCATCTCATCAACTATCTTGACTTTGGTAATCACCCTGGCTCCCCCGCGTTTGCCTTTTCCTTTAGACTTCACTTTCAAGCGAATTTTATACACATTATTCCCTAAATGTATGCCCTCGAAAGGTTTCTGTTGAAGTGAGTCAATTAACTCATCGATTTCATCTTTGAGAGATTTATACTTTTTTATAAGCTTTTTAGCCTCTCTCTCAAAATTTTCGGTAGTATCAACTCTATAATTCATCCAGAAATTCTTTGGCGGGACGGCTTTTCATCTTCCCCTCTTCAATAAGCTTCATTTCCCGAAGACCTTGACGGATGTTTTCTTTAATCTCCTCTTTGGTGGGTTCCCTATACTCCTCTTCTTCCTCTTCCATTTCCCCTTGTTCTACTTTTTCCACTTTGGCAAAGTCGAGATTCCGAACAAGTTCCTTGAAAAAACTCAGCTTGCTATCTTTTATTTTCAATGTGATTAGTGCCATAATTTCTTTACCCTCTGAATCTTTGTTATCAACAAAAATACTACAAAAATTATTCATTCGCAATGCTTTTTACTATCCACACCGTGTTGTTTGCTAAAGGTTTATGCGCAGTTTTATAAAATATTATGAACTGCGAATTAAAAGGGTTTTAAAACCCCGTTAAGCCGAAAAAAATCGCGAAATAAAAGGTACTGCTTATTAATTTTTAAACAAGGTGGCTTTCCGTCTCCAAATAACCGCTCTACTTATCACTGTTTTCTTATTTTTGTCAGTAAAGAAATAAAATCAACCAAAACACATCACCTATGAGACGAGTAGTAAGCTTTTTAATCATCATCATTTTATTCGCATCTCAATCCATTGCCAAAGAAGGCATGTGGGTACCTTCGCTGTTAAACAAATTTGTCGCCAAAGACATGCGCCAGATGGGCATGCGGCTTACAGCGGATGAGATTTACAGTATTAACCATTCGAGCCTGAAAGATGCTGTGGCTATTTTTGGTGGGGGCTGTACCGCAGAACTTGTATCCGACCAGGGATTGCTTCTTACCAATCACCATTGCGGATACAGCACCATTCAATCGCACAGCACCGTAGAAAATGATTATCTCACCGATGGCTTCTGGGCCGGCAGCAAAGAGGAAGAGCTGGCCAATCCGGGGCTGGAAGTAACTTTTCTTGTGCGGATTGAAGATGTTACCGACGAAGTGCTGAAAGGGGTTGAAAAGGATATGTCCGAAAAAGAGCGGAAAGCCCTTGTAAAAGAGCATATCGACTCCGTAGAAAACGAAGCCGTAAAAGATACCCGCTATAAAGCTGTCACCAAACCTTTTTACTATGGCAATGAGTATTACATGTTCATTTACGAGGATTACAAGGATGTGCGATTGGTAGGTGCCCCACCATCAAGCATCGGCAAGTTTGGAAGAGATACCGACAATTGGATGTGGCCCAGGCATACGGGCGACTTTAGCGTTTTTAGAGTGTACGCGGATGAAAACAATGAGCCTGCAGAATACTCCGAGGATAATGTCCCTTACAATCCCAAGCAGCATATGAAAATCTCTTTGAGCGGTTATGAGAAAGGTGATTTTACTTTTGTTTTCGGTTACCCGGGAAGTACGCAACAATTTCTGCCCGCCTCGGCTATCAAAATGAAGACGGAGAAAATATTTCCGGCCCGAATTGATCTTCGTACCCAGGTCCTCGATATCATGGAAAAATACATGGAAAACAATGATAAAATTAAATTACAATATGCCGCCAAATATGCGGGGGTTTCCAACAGCTGGAAAAAATGGCAGGGAATTAATCTTGGTATAGACCGCATAAATGCGATTGAAAAGAAAAAAAAGCTACAGCAAAATTTTAACGATTGGGTGGCTCAAAAATCTTCCCGTCAACAAAAATATGGTTCCCTTTACGACGAATTTGATGACATCTATAGCAAAATCACCCCTTACCGAAAAGCCAGGGCGTATTTTATCGAGACAATCTATAATATCGAATTGGTGAGGTTTGCCCGCAATTTTCAAAAGCTCGTGAAGTTGAGTAAAAAAGAAGACCCCGATCAGGAAAAAATCGATGAGGAAATAGAAAAGCTCCGGAAACAAAGTAAGAATTTTTTCGAGGATTATCACATGCCTATCGACCGGGAAGTAACGGCAGCCTTACTGAAAAGCTTGTACCAACACCTGGAATTTGATCTGCAGCCTGACCTGATGCAGGAAATTATTAAGGAATATGAATCCGATTTTGAAGAATATGCCCATGAGCTGTTTGAAGACTCTTTCCTGAGCTCCCGGCAGGAAGTGAAGGATTTTCTGGATGGGTATAAAACTCGCAAACACCGGAAAATAGAAAAAGACCCGGTTGTTAAACTTAGTAATGGGTTGTATGAGCATTACAGGGATAACATCAGCCCGGTTTCGTCTCAATATGACAGGAAACTGGACAGCCTCCAGCGTATCTACGTTAGGGGATTAAAGGCTTTCCAACCCGATAAAAGATTCTATCCCGATGCTAATTTCACGCTCAGGGTTACTTATGGGCAGGTAAAAGGTTACGAGCCTAAAGACGCAGTGGATTACGAATATCAAACGACGCTGGAAGGGGTGATGGAAAAAAACCGCAAAGGCAAACGCGATTATAGAATAAAGGATAAACTGAAAGATCTCTACAAAGAGAAAAATTACGGAAAATACGCCAATGAGGACGGTAGTATGCCCGTATGCTTTATCGCTTCCAATCATACGAGTGGTGGAAATTCAGGAAGCCCGGTACTCAATGCCAATGGACACCTCATCGGAATCAATTTCGACCGTAACTGGGAAGGAACCATGAGCGATTTGATGTACAATCCTTCTCTATGTCGCAACATAACAGTTGATATTCGCTACGTTTTATTCATAATGGATAAATTTGCCGATGCGGATCACCTGGTAGATGAGATGACGATTGTGGAGTAGGTTTGTTTGTAAGTTTCTAAGTTAAGAAGTTACTAAGTTAAGATTGGCAGTTGTCATTAAGCAGTGTCAATCAATTAAAAACGCGGTACATGGAAAATGGGAGCGCTGACACATTTATAAGTTTTTATAGCATCAGCGCGCCCTTTTTCCTGCCTACTCCCTTCAATTTTTTTCATTTAAAAATTGGAATTTGGTACTTTTTTGGAATTTGAAGATTGATATTTGGGATTTGACACATACAAACTTATAAACCTAAAAACTTACAAACCTAAACACATAAACACCTACGCACTTAAACACACGTCCCTTCTCCTGTAAACCTATTTCAGGCCAAGACAACTTACAAACCTACAAACTTCAAAATCTTCCCCCTACTTCGACGCAATATCCTTCAACGCTTTTTCAACCGTGGGATAATCAAATTTGAATGAGTGACTTATCAAACGGCGGGGTCTTACATACTGCCCGGAGGTTAACATCTGTGCTCCCTCACCGTAAATCGCTTTCATAAAAGACTCGGGAACCGGGAATATAGCCGGCCGCTTCAAAACGCCGGCCAGCTTTTTTGTAAACTCTTTGTTGCTTACGGGCTGGGGAGCTGTTAGGTTAAAAATTCCTTCGACTTCTTCGTTGTTGATGACAAAATGATAGGCTTTCAAAAGATCATGGATATGAATCCATGAAAAACCTTGCTTACCGCTACCTATTTTGCCGCCCAATCCGGCCTTAAAAAGGGGCAGCATCTGTTTAAGAGCACCACCGTTTTTCCCCAACACAACTCCAAACCTGAAAATCACAAAACGTGTGAACGGCTTTATCAGATAAGCTTCCGCTTCCCAATCCTTACAAACCTTCGAAAGGAAAGTCTCGCCATATTCATAAGTCTCCTCCGTATGGACTCGATCATTATCACTCGAATAAATACCGATAGCCGATGTGGATATAAATAACCCGGGCTTCTCTTTCAGGCTTTTAATAGCTTTGGTCAACAACCGTGTGGTATCAACACGGCTATGATAAATTTTCTCCTTATGTTTTTCCGTCCATCGTTTAATAATAGGTGCACCGGCCAGGTGAATAATTCCTTCAATACCGGTAATACGATTGGCCAGGGTCTTCTCATCCTGCATAAAATCTTCCCGTACTAAAGGCGTGACCTCATGTCCTTCGTTTTCGAGAGATTCGATTAATTGTTGCCCTACAAAACCGGTGCTTCCGCTTATAGCTATTTTCATAGGCTTTTATTTATAAAACAATTCGATAATAATTTATGTTTGTGCTTTTTATACAAATACTTATTTCTTGTGAATTTAATAACAATTTATATTCTTTAAAAAATTCAAGTTACAATTTTTGTTGTAAGTTTGCATATTGATAAAAGGTTCTGTGCACCAAAAGCCAATAAACTCAACAAAATGGCAAGATAAAAAACATACGATATGTAGCCAAAAAGTAAAAGCAATTGAATATAGCATCTTGAATGCGAGTTCATATTGATGAGGCCGGTCTAAAAAGCCTTCAAACTGCTGATTTTTATCGTTTTTACCCCTAATCCGCCTAAGGCGGAGAACCGCTAAAAATCAGCAGTTTGAAAAAGTCCCCTTCAGGGGATTTAGGGGTCTTAAGGCTTTTTAGACTGAACTCAATTGATTAAAAAAAGCACAAAGAAATTATTGATTCCGGGCATTGAGAGTTAAGTCGCCATACCCGGAAGAATATACAGGCCGATAAACGGAAGTATAAACCTAAACAAGTAATCATGAATCAAAAAAGCAACGATTCCAGACTGTTTTCCGAATTTTCACCGGTTCCCACCGAAAAATGGGAAGAACAGATTCAGAAGGATCTGAAAGGAGCGGATTACCGGAAAAAACTTATATGGAATACCCCTGAAGGTTTTGAGGTAAAGCCCTACTATCGTTCTGAAGACCTGGAAGATTTAAATTACCTGGATACTTATCCCGGAGATTATCCATTTACGAGGGGAAACAAAGCAAAAGGAAACAACTGGCGAATACGACAGGAGATACCGGTAAATAATAACGATATAAAACAAGCCAACAAGAAGGCCCTTGACATTCTCATGAAAGGGATTGACTCTCTCGGGTTTGTCTTTAGGCATGATTATCATCCTACCACTACGGAAATTGAGCGGTTAATGGATAATATTTATGCCGAGGCTGTGGAAATTAATTTTATCAACGGCGATGGACATAAAATTGTAGCCATCGTTGAGGAGCTGGCCAAAAAATACAACCGGAACATGAACAATATTTATGGTTCGGTAGATTATGATCCGATAGGTCATTTGATAAAGCATGGGAAATTTTGCCTTGGTGAAGACAAGTCATTTGAACATGCCGGTAATATTATCAATGCTACCGAACATCTGCCGAACTTTGATGCGCTAACAGTTCATGCCGATCGTATTAAGAATGCAGGTTCAACCATCATCCAGGAGCTGGGCTACGGGCTGGCAATAGGGGCTGATTACCTGACGCGCCTGACAGAAAGGGGTTTGTCAATTGATGATGTGGCGCCCAAGATCAGGTTTAATTTTGCTACCGGGCCGATGTATTTCATGGAAATAGCCAAAGTTCGGGCTGCAAAGTTGTTATGGGCTAACATCGTTAATGCTTACGGGCCTAAGGATCAAGACATCACCCGCATGATAATCCATTCAACAAATGCGACCTGGAACAAAACCATATATGACCCGTATGTCAACATGCTGCGAACAACAACTGAAGCTATGTCATCAACGCTTGGCGGCATCAACTCTTTCTCTGTACTTCCTTTCAATGAGGTTTACGAAGACCGAACTGAGTTCTCTGAGCGGATCGCCCGGAATCAGCAGCTCTTAATCAAAGAGGAAGCTTATATGGATAAAGTAGCCGATCCGGCAGCAGGATCATATTACATTGAAAACCTGACCGATTCTATCGCCAAGCATGCCTGGGATATTTTCCTGCAGGTTATGGACGAGGGTGGATTTGTAGAGGCCTTCCGCAATGGAGCGGTCCAGCAAAATGTGAATGAAGCAGCCCGCAAGCGGGATATGAATATAGCTACCCGCAGGGAAACCCTGTTAGGAACCAATCAATATCCCAATTTCTCAGAATATTGTGAAAAAGAATTGGACCCGGAAATATTCGAGGGGGAAGACGAAACTCTTGATGATGCGGAAGTTGAAACATTAAAGTCCTATAGAGGAGCCCAGGAATTCGAGCGACTACGCTATCATACCGACCAACATGCACGGGATAATCACAGGCCGAGGGTTTTTATGCTCACATACGGCAACCTGGCTATGAGAAGAGCACGTTCTCAGTTTTCCTCCAACTTCTTTGCATGCGCCGGGTACGAAATCATCGACAATAATGGTTTTGATTCGATAGAAGAGGGTGCTGAAGCCGCTATTAAAGCAAACAGTGATATCGTAGTGCTCTGCAGTTCCGATGAGGAATATGCGGATATAGCACCAAAAGCCCATGAGTTATTAAAAAACAAAGCCATCATGGTTGTGGCAGGGTATCCCAAAGATGCTGTGGAAGACCTACAGAAAGAAGGAGTTAAGAACTTCATCCATCTTAAAACCAATGTTTTGGAAACCTTAAAAGGGTATCAACGTGAACTGGGGATTGAATCTTAAACCGCACACTTAAAAAGCTTGAAAACTATGAAACCAAATTTTAAAAATATAGATATCAAACGCTCTCCCAAATCATCGCTGGAGCCTAAAGAATGGGAAAAGCAAAACGGGATCAAGGCCGATTGGGAGACCCCGGAAAAAATTAATGTCAAAAGCGCATACACCAAGGCCGACCTGGAAAACCTGGAGCATCTCGGGTTTGCTGCAGGCATTCCCCCTTATCTGCGGGGACCGTATGCCACCATGTATGCTATGCGCAAATGGACTATACGCCAATATGCCGGTTTTTCAACAGCCGAGGAGTCGAACAAATTTTATCGCCGCAACCTGGCAGCCGGTCAGAAAGGTTTATCCATCGCTTTCGACCTGGCTACCCATCGTGGCTACGACTCCGACCATGACCGGGTAGTTGGTGATGTAGGAAAGGCCGGTGTAGCCGTGGATTCTATCCTGGATATGAAAGTCCTCTTTGACCAGATTCCGCTGGATAAAATGTCGGTTTCCATGACTATGAACGGAGCCGTCTTGCCGGTTATGGCATTTTATATCGTTTCGGGTATGGAACAAGGCGTACCGCTCGACAAACTGACAGGTACGATTCAAAATGATATCCTCAAAGAATTCATGGTGCGCAACACCTACATCTATCCCCCCAAACCATCCATGAAAATTATTGCGGATATTTTTGAATATACATCCAAAAACATGCCCCGGTTTAATTCCATCTCCGTTTCGGGCTATCATATGCAGGAAGCCGGCGCTACCCCGGACATTGAGCTGGCCTATACGCTTTGCGACGGGTTGGAATACATCCGTGCCGGGCTGGATGCAGGCATGGATATCGATTCGTTTGCACCGCGTATTTCTTTTTTCTGGGCCATCGGCATGAACCACTTTATGGAAATCGCCAAGTTAAGAGCTGCCCGGATGCTGTGGGCCAAACTGGTTAAACAGTTTAACCCGCAAAACCCCAAATCGATGTCATTAAGAACCCATTCGCAGACATCCGGCTGGAGCTTACAGGAGCAAGACCCCTACAACAATGTAGGAAGAACCTCCATTGAAGCTATGGCTGCTGCTCTTGGCCACACCCAATCGCTTCATACCAACGCACTGGATGAAGCCATCGCTTTACCCACGGATTTCTCCGCACGAATTGCCCGAAACACCCAGATTCACCTGCAGGAAGAAACAGAAATTACAAGGGTAGTAGATCCCTGGGGCGGTTCCTACTATGTTGAGAAACTGACAAGTGATATTGCGCTTCGCGCTTGGCAGCACATCCAGGAAATCGAAAAGCTGGGCGGCATGACCAAAGCCATAGAAACCGGCGTTCCTAAGATGCGTATTGAAGAAGCCTCAGCACGAAAGCAGGCTAAAATCGATGCGCACAAAGAAACGATCGTCGGAACGAATAAATATCGGCTGGAAAAAGAAGACCCCATTGAAATTCTTGAGGTCGACAATACCGAGGTACGAAAGAAACAGCTCCAACGCCTTGAAAAACTTCGCAACGAAAGAAACGAAGAAGAAACCCGGGAAGCTCTCAATAAGCTGACCAAAGCGGCCGAAACCGGGGAAGGGAACTTACTGGCGTATTCAGTAGAGGCTGCTAAAAAGCGGGCCAGCTTAGGAGAAATATCCCATGCACTGGAGAAAGTCTACGGACGCTACGAAGCAAAAATCAGAACAATATCAGGAGTGTATTCATCAGAATCAGAAGGAACCGAAAACTTTGAAAAAGCTCGTCAACTTGCCGATGAGTTTGCGGAAATAGAAGGACGACGCCCACGAATTATGATTGCCAAAATGGGTCAGGACGGCCACGATCGCGGCGCCAAAGTAGTTGCCACCGGCTATGCCGACATCGGTTTTGATGTGGATATGGGGCCGTTATTCCAGACTCCGGCCGAAGCGGCCAAGCAAGCCGTTGAGAACGATGTGCACATCCTCGGCGTATCGTCGCTGGCAGCGGGTCATAAAACGCTCCTGCCGCAAGTAGTCGATGAATTGAAAAAGCTGGGACGCGAAGACATTATGGTCGTCGTAGGGGGCGTTATCCCCACGCAGGATTACCAATACCTCTACGATGCCGGCGCTGCGGCCGTATTTGGTCCCGGAACGGTCATCTCCGATGCGGCGGTTAAAATGTTGAATATTCTTATTGAAGCTTATAAAGAAGAGTAATCAAGACGTTTTATATCATATTTTGAAAAAGCCATCTCTGTTGGGGTGGCTTTTTTTGTTATTCATAATTCTTGGCCACTGCATGCGCCCTAACCGTAAACAGGCCGGAGGCCTGAAGAATGAAGATGGCGAAGCGAGGACGCTTCGCCAAACTCATTCCAATCGTGTTAATAGAATTGCTCAAAGCTGCTGCCGGAAGAGCTGTTTTTATGTCAATCATAGGCCCATAGATTGAAGACATCGAAGCAAGGACGCTTCGCCGAACTCACCAAAAAAGCACAAGCAAAGTGGGTCAAAGCGTCTTCGCTTTGACCAAAAATTCTTGCAGCCTCTGGCTGCATCTTGAATGGATGATTTATTTTATAGTTATATCAAGAAAACATTTTTTAAGCTTCCTTGTTAATTATTTTAAGCTTACTTAAAATTATTTTAAAGCATGTCCATAGCCACGGAAAACTTCCTGAAGGAAATCTATCAGCTTTCGCAAACTCCGGGAGGGGAAACCAAGCCGGGCGTGGTAGCGGAAAAGCTTGGTATCTCAAATGCCGCAGCTACGGATATGGCGCGGAATCTGGCTGCGAAAGGATTGATTATCTATGAAAAATACAAGGAGCTCCGCCTGACTTCCAAAGGACAAAACCTTGCTCTTGCTTTGCTGCGTAAACACAGGCTTTGGGAAACCTTTCTTTACCGGACACTGGACATCAACTTATCTCAAATTCATAATGAAGCGGAACTCCTGGAGCATTCCACCTCCGACTTCCTGGTGGATAAAATCAACAGCTACTTGGGCGAGCCGGCATTCGATCCGCATGGCGACCCCATTCCGCGACCGGACGGGAAAATACCGGATACTGATAAGCTAATCCGGCTCTCGACCGCTAAACAAGGCCAAAACTATCATGTACGCCGATTGTCGGGATCGGAAGATGAATTCTTCGAATTCTGCCGCGACAACTCCATTGAAATCGGCCAAAGCATTGAAGTGGAAAAACATTATCCGTCGCAAAACTCCATTGCTGTAAAAATTTTAGGTCAAAGAATTTTATTAAATAATGAGTTGGCCGGTAAGATTTATGTAGAAATTAAAATCTGATAAAGATGATAAAAAAACTAGCAATACTTGCAACTTTAGGTTTCATACTGGCTTTTACGGCCTGTAAAAACACCGGACAAAAAAGCGATGACGGAAAAATGTATGTTGTCGCTACAACAACGATGGTTCATGACCTCGTAAAGAACATCGGCGGCGACCGGATAAAAAGTGACGGATTGATGGGCCCCGGCGTCGATCCGCACCTCTACCGTGCCAGCGAGAGTGATGTGAGTAAGCTCAGTAATGCGGAGATTATTTTCTACAACGGCCTGCATCTTGAAGGCAAGCTGGTGGATGTTTTCGATAAGATGAACCGGCTGGGTAAAAACATCTACCCTGTTGCTGATACCGTGAAGGAAGATCACTTGATTCCTTCTGCGGATTATGCCTCCAGCTACGATCCGCATATCTGGTTCGATATCAACCTGTGGAAAAAAGCCGCACACTTTATCGCGGATAAATTGTCGAAACACGATCCCGAAAACCGGGAATATTATCAGTCCAACCTGAAAAACTATATCAGCGAGATGGATAGTGTTCAAAAGCAAATAAATTCCTTAATCGATCAGGTTCCAAAGGATAAACGAATTTTGATTACGGCCCACGATGCTTTCAATTATTTCGGTCAGGCATTCGGTTTTGAGGTGGTAGGATTGCAAGGCATCAGTACGGCTTCGGAGGCCGGTGTAAAAGACGTTCAAAACCTGGCCGATATGATTGTGAAAAACAAAATCGGGGCTATCTTTATCGAATCTTCTGTACCCCGGCGAAATATCGAAGCCTTGCAGGAAGCGGTGAAATCAAGGGGTTTTGATGT
Organism: Bacteroidales bacterium; assembly: GCA_021740175.1. Lineage (GTDB taxonomy): Bacteria > Bacteroidota > Bacteroidia > Bacteroidales > JAIPAH01 > JAIPAH01. The sequence goes on along the minus strand of JAIPAH010000080.1, from coordinate 1,280 downwards.
GAAAATCGGCGGCGAGCTGTATTCCGACGCTCTTGGCACACCGGGTACTGAAGAAGGAACTTACACAGGCATGTTTTTGCACAATGTAAAAACGATTGTAAAAGCATTAAAATAAGCGTTTATGGCTAATCATTATGCACTAGAGGTCAATGACCTGACGGTAGCTTACCGGTACAAACCCGTTTTGTGGGATATCGATTTGAAAATACCCCACGGCATCCTGATGGGGATTGTAGGACCCAACGGGGCCGGAAAGACCACCCTGATAAAGGCTATCCTGGGATTGGTGCAGCCGGTGGCGGGTTCGGTGCGGATATTCGGAAAGCCCTACAAAAAAGCCCGCTCCAAGGTAGCTTACGTCCCACAAAAAGGCAGCGTGGACTGGGATTTCCCTACCAATGTGCTGGATGTGGTTTTGATGGGCACCTACGGAAAACTGGGATGGATTAAGCGTCCGGGCAAAGAAGAAAAGAAACAGGCCCTGGAAGCTCTCGAAAAAGTGGGGATGCTGGAGTTTCGTCACCGCCAGATTAGCGAGCTCTCAGGCGGACAGCAACAACGGGTTTTCCTGGCCAGGGCCTTACTGGAAAATGCCGAAATCTATTTTATGGATGAACCCTTCCAGGGGGTGGACGCTACCACCGAGAAAGCGATCATTAAGTTGCTGAAAGAGCTCGGAAGCCAGGGAAAAACGGTCATCGTGGTGCACCACGACCTGCAGTCGGTGCCCGAGTATTTCGACTGGGTGACGTTCCTAAATGTCAAAAAAGTGGCTGCCGGTCCGGTGAAGGACATTTTCAATGATGACAATTTAACCAAAACATACGGAATCAACTTTCAGCTTAGCGAAACTCCTTCTTGATTATGGGATGGATAGAATTCATACAGGAGCTCTTTACCGACTACACTTCCCGCACGGTGATTCTGGGGACTATCGTGCTGGGAGTAGTTAGCGGAACACTGGGAACTTTTGCCGTGCTCAGAAAACAAAGCCTTTTGGGCGATGCCATATCGCATGCCTCCCTGCCGGGCATTGCGATAGTTTTCCTGCTGATTGGTTACAAAGACCCGCTGCTTTTCCTTCTGGGAGCGATAGCCAGCGGAGTGATTGGCACACTCTGGATTCGTGGAATCCAGCAAAATACGGCCATTAAAAGCGACACGGCCCTCGGTATCATCCTTACCGTCTTTTTTGGTCTGGGGATTGTTCTTTTGACCTACATCCAGCGGCTTCCCAACGCCAACCAGGCGGGGCTGGACAGCTACCTGTTCGGACAGGC
>JAIPAH010000079.1 GCA_021740175.1 Bacteroidales bacterium | reverse complement strand
TTAACTGCTAATGAAGAAGAAGCTAAGGACCTGGTCCAGGAAACTTACATCAAAGCGCTGACGAACCAGGAAAAATATCAGCCCAATACCAACCTGAAAGCCTGGACCTATACGATAATGAAAAATACCTTTATTAATAATTATCGCCGGAAAGTGAAAGCCAATACGGTTATAGACACAACAGAAGACTTGTATTATTTGAATAATTCGAAATCGACTAAGTTTGAGTCATCTGACTCCAATCTTTTGAAGCAGGAAATTCAGAGGAATATTAAAGTACTGGATGAGAACCAGCGCACTCCTTTTGAAATGTATACCCAGGGATACAAATACAAAGAAATTGCCGATAAACTTGATGTTTCCATTGGTACGGTGAAGAGCAGAATTTTCTTTACCCGGAAAAAGTTAATGGAGAGCCTGGAGGGTTACACCAACTAGTTTTTTGTCGGTACAGCTTGCGTTAATAAGCGATTAGCTAAAGTACCGGGAGCCAACTTTTTTAATTTGGTATGACTAATGCGATGGAATAATCCCTTTTTCATCAGGGTTTACGACGTCGCATTTTTTTATGCCATGAGGCGGAATGATTTCTTATATATTTTCGTACCATGGAAAAATTAGCCGGTTTTTTGTTAATATCAGGCAGCGGCCGGAAGGTGGGGAAGACTTCCCTGGCCTGCGAAATGATAGAAAAATACCATGCGAGGGGCGTTGTTGCTTTAAAAATCGCTCCCCATTTTCATGATCTGCCGGATATTTCGCAAATCATAGCTTCGGGTGAAGGTTTCCGTATTATCAAAGAAACACAAAATACCCAAAAAGACAGTTCGCGCATGTTAAAGGCCGGAGCGGTGAAATCCTACTATGTGCAGAGCATCGATAAGGCAATCCCCAAAGTCCTTGCGCAGTTAGAGCCGGAAATCGGGGGAAGCCCTGTTGTATGCGAATCAGGTGGCCTGGCCCGGTTTTACCAACCGGCCCTTCATGTGTTTATTTTCGATTACCGGGCGGGCCTGGAGAAACTTCCCGAAGGGATACAACCCGATTTTCTGTTACCATCATTTGGAGGGAAGGTGAGATTTCCACTGGAAAGAATAGGAATTAGCCATAATTTTTGGGATATTCGATGAAATTTTTTGTATTTTTATGATAATAAGCCAAAATTATGTTACCTAAAGCGATACAAAAAATAAAAGTTCCGCCTGTTAAATGCCAGGGAATCAAAACGAAGCTGGTTCCCTTTATTAGCGAGAGTATAAAATGGGAAGGAGTCGGTAAATGGATAGAGCCTTTTCTCGGTTCTGGCGTAGTAGCATTTAACATTCAACCTAAACGAGCCTTATTAGCAGACACCAATAAATATATTATACAACTCTATAAAGACATTCAATCCGGCAAAATTGATTCACAAATTGTAAGAGAATATCTCTTAGAGAATGGGGAATTGCTTAGGAAAAAAGGTGATGATTATTATTACCAAAAAAGGAAGGAATTTAATGAAAAAGGGGGGACGCTTGATTTTTTGTTTTTAAACAGAGCTTCTTTCAACGGGCTTATGCGATTTAATTCAAAAGGGATTTATAATGTACCATTTGGAAAGAAGCCAGAAAGGTTCAGGAAAGCATATATTACGAAAATTGCTAATCAAATTGGGTGGATACAGTCTCTCTTGAGTATTACCGACTGGGAATTTATGGTGGCGGATTACGAAAAAACGCTTTCCAATGCAAAGGAAAACGATTTTGTTTATCTGGACCCTCCTTATATCGGAAGAAGCACCGATTATTTCAACGATTGGAAAGAAGACGATGCTATTCGATTGGCTGAGATAACACATTGCCTGCCCTGTGGTTTTGCCCTGTCAATGTGGAAACAGAATAAATACAGGGAGAATGAACATCTCAAGTCGCATTGGAATGGCCATACAATAAAAACCTTCAGTCATTTTTACCATGTGGGTTCTAATGAAGACTTGAGAAATGCTATGACCGAAGCTTTAGTGATCAAAACAGGGTTTGAAAATACCGATTTTTCTTTTAACCAAAAGGTTATACCAAAACTTGAAAGTTATCAGATTAATCTTGACCTATAAGTGTAGAGGGAGAAATATTTTCTTTATTCCTCGATGATCTCTCCCGTGGACTCGTCCACGCCCTCATCTTCTTCTTTTGCTTCTTTCACAGGTTTTACATTTCGGCCTTCCAGTTCTTTCTCCGGATCGCTTTCATAAGGAAAAACATCAATGATTGAAGTCTCCTGTACACTGGGAATATCGTAGGGCACAAGTAGAGTCAGGTTGTTTTCCGTGCGCTCATAGGCCTGTTTGACATCACTGGCCCTGACCAGCACGTACTGCGTTATTTTTTTCTTTTTCTCCGTGTCGGGATCAACATCCAGGTAGGTTATTTTTGTTTTATACCATACCCCATCATCTTCAAAATCAAAAACATCTGCAATATTGGCCTTAGCAAGGGTTTTGATTTCCAAATCGCCCTTGATGTAGGGTTCCAGAATTTTGTGGATGCGTGTTTCCGCTTCTGAAAAGGAAACGGCATCTACCAGGTAAGGTTCGGTAACGTTCTTCTCCTTGCCATTCTCGTCTACCCGCAGGTACTTGACTTTACAATTAAACCATGTTTGCATAATGCTTGCTTTTAAGTTTGCGAAAATACAAGGTAAATTTGAAATCTACCCAATCTTTACCAGCCGTTTTTGTAAACGCTTTTTATTGAAGGGTGATACAACCTTATTTCCCATCATCGATTTCTTCGAATAATAATTCGATAGCTTTCACGCGTAATTCATCATTATCCAGCGTGGCATATTCTTCTTGCTCTCGCAGTTCTTCCATTTTATCCTCTATTTCTTCTATAGATAGATTTACCTGGTCATCATTGTTGTTTTTCCTTCGTTTTTTCGTCATAAATTCTAATAAATTTGCATTATAATCATTGAGTCTAATCTAAAAAGCCTTCAAACTGCTGACTTTTATTGTTTTTGCCCCTACCCGAAAACTTCAGGGGTAAGATGGCTTTTTAGACCACACTCATCATTTAAAAATCTATGGCAAAGTTAAGAATAGGATTAACATTAAGTGGGGGTGGTGCCCGGGGAATTGCTCACATTGGTGTTCTGAAGGCGTTAAAAGATTACGGGATTGTTCCCGATGCTATTTCCGGCACCAGTATGGGGGCCTTGGTTGGTGTGATGTATGCCGATGGAAAGACACCTGAAGAAATCATGGAGTTCATCAAAGATCATAAGCTTTCGGGCTTTTTTAAGTGGAATATCCCCAAAATGGGATTTATAGATTCGTATAAGCTATATGATGTCGTTAACAACTACTTAAAGGCCAAACGATTCGAGGATTTACAAACCGAGTTTCACGTGTCGGCTACTAACCTCAATGACGGAGAATATAGAATTTTTAGCAGCGGAGATTTAGTGAAGCCCGTTGTGGCTTCCGCCTGCATCCCGGTAGTGTTTGTCCCTTTTGAAATAGATGGTGATTCTTACGTTGACGGCGGGCTGCTCAACAATTTACCCATAGAACCTTTAAAGGATGGATGTGATAAAATCATCGGAGTGCATGTAAACCGGCACGGGAGAAAAGAAAAGGTCAAAAAAATGCGGGGCATTGCAGACCGTAGCTTTCGAATTGCTATATGGGAAAATGTAAAACCCAGGCTGGAGGAATGCGATTTTGTGATAGAGCCCACCGGGGTGTATGATTATGGGGTGTTTGACTTTAGTAAGGCGGATGATTTATACCACCACGGCTACTTAACCACGGAGCAAAAAATTCTTGAGTTATTTGATTATTTTAATCTGGATAAAATCATGGAGAAAAAAGAGCAGAAAAAAGAAGATGGCAAATAGCTTATGAAGCGTGAGATAAAAAAAGAAGAAGTTAACCGGCTGAAGAAAGATGGCTTTAACGGGGAGATTGTTGTTGTAGAAGAAGAAAAGGAGGCTGCAGATATATGTCATCAGTTCCTCAGCAAAGAGTCTTTACTTGGTTTTGATACGGAAACCCGCCCGGCTTTCAAAAAAGGTGAGAAATACCAGGCAGCGCTTATTCAAATAGCTTGTGCGGAGACCGTATATCTTTTTAGGATCAATAAAATGGGCTTGACCCAACCTATTGCCGACATTTTGGGTGATGAAAATATTATTAAGGCGGGGATAGCTATCGGGCGCGATTTAGAAGAACTTCAGGAGCTGAAGGATTTTGAGCCCGCCGGTTTTGTGGATCTTAATCAATTAGCCACCGAAAAAGGCTTTCAAAGCATCGGTGTAAAAAATCTTACCGCTATGCTCCTGGGGTTTAGGGTGAGCAAACGTCAACAAACCAGTAACTGGGAAGCCGATGTGCTTAAGCCGGCGCAGGCCAGGTATGCAGCTACAGACGCATGGGTGTGCCGGGAAATCTATCTCAAGCTGATCCATGAATGATTAGCGCTGACCGTAATCGCTATCTTGATTCCATGGCACATAATGAATTTTGTATTGCTGATTTTTGTAAGCGTTAATCATGTTTTGCCGGCCCTCTTGCGCCGCTCCCATGGAAGTAAATCCGTCGGACGGATGGGCGCCTTTTATTTCACCCCATAGCTCATGATTTGCAATAATTTGCCTGAAAAAATCCTGTTGGCGATTAAGCGGGCGTTTTAATCTGAAAGCTTCACTGATAAACACATGATAGTCTTTTTCCTGGTATGACTTGTCGGGCCGGCAAAAGCACGAAGAGACCATGAAATAGTAATAGGTTTTCCTCCTTTCACTGGGTAGTCGTTCGCTTCGCCATATGTTATCGTTAGATTCCGTTTCGGTATATGTTTCCTGTCCCTCTTCTTCTTGTTCTTCTTGCTTTTCGATATGATGGTTGCGATAAATCCTGGCATCGCTGGTATAATCTTCTGTTAGTCCGGCAATAAAAAGGTCCAGGTCGCTGTCATTATCGTAATCCCCCCATTCAGCATCACTAAAATATACTCCCGTAAGTCCGGCTTCTATATCCGTAAAATTGTTTTGCCGGTCATTACGGTAAATTTTTGAAATGATTTCGTTGTCAGATGCTTCCCCGGTAATCAATACGTCAACGTCACCATCCTGGTCATAATCCCCCCAGTCTACCGATCCACTACGTGTTCCCCGGATGGAGGTGTTTATATGCATAAAACTACCTCTCCCCATATTTTTTAGTATCAGGGCCGAAATTTGGTTTTGATTGTTCTCCCCCGTGATAATCAAGTCCGGCTTCCCGTTGTTATCATAGTCGCCCCATGCTGCTGCCGATTTTTTCCGCTTCGGGAGATTCAGCGATAGTTTTCGGAAGAAGGAATTTCGAAATTCATAAAGAATTGTTGTAGCACTTTTCGCAGAGTTCTCACCGGTCACTAATAGATCGTAGTCCCCGTCATTATCATAATCTCCCCAGGCAAGTTCACTGTCAATTACGCCGGAGAAATTACTCTCCGCCTGTTTGAAATCTCCTTTTCCATTTCCTTTATAAACAAGGGTATGGTAGTTGTCATTTTTATCTTTCCCACACACAGCAACATCTTGATTACCGTCACGATCATAATCTTTGAAAGCGACATCACCCTGATAAAGATTTTTGATTTCTGTTTGAATCATGGTAAAGGTATTGTTACGGTCATTCCGGTATAACTCCGTAACCGGCTTCCCTTTTTGGTTTTGTCCCGTAAGGATGAGGTCGGAATCTCCGTCGTTATCATAATCGGCAACAGCTATTGCACTGAAAGAAACATTGGTCAGGTTCGTCCGAAAATAGCCAAAGGCAGTTTTCCGGTCAATATTTTGGTAAAATCGTGTGGTTTTTTGCCGATGGTTTTTTTTAATATGTTCACCGGTAAGAACTAAATCCAGGTCTCCGTCATCATCATGATCGAGCCAGCTTCCTCCGCAGTGCATCGCCCTTTTTATATTTGCCTGAATATCAGTAAAATATTGGCCTGACGCTGGGCCTATGCCTAACAGCATAATAAGTGTTAAAACGATTATTGTCTTTTTCATCAAATACTGATTTGAAACCCTAACAATATTAATAATATTTTGGTGAAATACAAACCCTCTAAAAAACTAAATAACCCATCAGGATGATGGGTTATTTAGCCGAGGAGTAGGGAGAGATACTGCGGATATTTCTATTGGAGTATAAACTAAGAGATTTTCATGGGATTATGCGTGCTAACTGCTTTAATAATATTTTGATATTTCTTTTTCTGAATCATCATGAAAATATCTCTTTATTAATTTATTTGAAAGCAAATATAGGGTGCAAAAACACCCTTATGGGAAAAAATGATCATTCGCTGGGAACTTTTTTTCATTCGTAAGAATTTATTCTCCATCCGTAAAAAATTGGCGGTTTTTATAAGAGAAAGTTCGATGCTGGAAAGATGCTTTTTTTATCTCCGTCCAATGAAAGATTCTGAAATTATGAATCTAATTCCACAGACCGGAAGATTAAAAAAATAAATATGTAGTTATGAATATGTATTAAAATATACTACTTTTACGTTCTCAAACATTCAATAAATTAATTTTTTATGATTGAAAAAGTACTCGTTGCAAACAGAGGCGAAATCGCCATGCGCATAATGCGTTCATGTCGCGAAATGGATATAAGAACCGTAGGCATATACTCTGATGCAGATCGTACTGCTCTTCATGTAAGATATGCTGATGAGGCCTATCACATCGGGAAAGCACCTTCCAGTGACAGCTATTTGCATATTGAAAAGATTATAGCCCAGGCTAAAGAAAGTGGCGTAGACGCCATTCATCCCGGGTATGGATTTTTGTCCGAAAATGCCACTTTTTCAAAACGCTGCCAGGAAGAGGGGATTCTATTTATAGGGCCGGATCCTATGGCTATCGAAACCATGGGCGATAAGATTACGGCCCGCAAAACCATGAAAGAGGCAGGAGTACCCGTGGTACCAGGTACAGCCGAGCCTATAAAAGATGAATCGAAAGTGGTGGAGACCATTCATAATATCGGGTTGCCGGTCATGATTAAAGCCTCCGCCGGTGGTGGAGGTAAAGGCATGAGGTTGGTCATGACGGAGGAAGAAATTCTTCCGGCTGTCCGCTCTGCGAAATCGGAAGCCCGGGAATCTTTTGGCGACGACAGTGTCTATATTGAAAAGTATATTAAATCTCCCCACCACATCGAATTTCAAATTCTCGAGGATAAGCAGGGAAATGCTGTTCACCTGTTTGAAAGGGAGTGCTCCGTCCAGCGGCGTCATCAAAAAGTTGTCGAGGAAACACCATCTCCTATCATGACGCCGGAAGTCAGAGAAAAGATGGGGCGCGATGCCGTTAATGCCGCCAAAGCCGTTAATTATCGCGGCGCAGGAACGGTGGAATTTGTGACGGATGATAATCTCAATTACTATTTCCTTGAAATGAATACGCGGTTACAGGTTGAACATCCCATAACCGAGCTTGTGGTAGGTATTGACCTGGTCAAAGAGCAACTGGCGATTGCCGATGGAAAGGATTTGTCAGTAACCCAAAAGGAGCTGACCCAAAAAGGTCATGCTATCGAATGCCGGATTTATGCGGAAGACCCCAACGAAAATTTCAGACCCAGTCCGGGCAAGGTAAAACACATTACCGAACCAATGGGTCAAGGCGTGCGTGTTGACGGTTACGTTTATGAAGGTTATGAGATACCCATACACTATGACCCGATGATTTCTAAACTCGTTGTTTGGGGATTGACCAGGAAGGAATCTATAGAAAGGATGCGCAGGTCGCTTTATGAATATAAGATTACCGGTGTTAAAACTTCTATCGGCTTTCTTGAAAAAGTGATGAAGCAATCGGATTTTATTGCGGGCAATTATAATACCAATTTTATCTCTCATCATTGGGATGAACTGATGGAAACAGAAGAATGCGGTGAAGATTGTGAGCAGATGGCTATAATTGCCGCTCTTGTCGATTTTGAAAAGAAACAGCAATATGCTAAAAGTAGCCAAAACAATGGTCAGGCTGAAAAAACCAGTTATTGGAAATATTTTGGACGCCAGAAAAACTTAACCAGAATCTAAGAAACAAAAAATTATGGCACTTGAAATTCAAATAGGGGACCGGCTTGCCAATGTCGAGAAGGTTAGTGAAGAAGGTTCCCGGATGTTGATTAATATTGATGGAAAAGAGTTTGATGTGGATTTGGTCATGGTTGAGGAAGGTGTGTACTCTATCCTATACAACGGCAAGTCATTTAATGTCGAGCTTGTAAATACCGATGACCCGAAATCTTATACGGTGAATACCTTATACAATAGCTATGAGGTGGACATTATCGATGCCGAGCGAAAGTATCAGATGAGCCGCCGGGGAGGAGATGTGGATGAAGAGACCTATATTTCTTCGCCGATGCCCGGAAAGGTGGTAAAAATTCCCGTAAGCGTCGGCGATGAAGTAAAAGCCGGCGACCCGGTAATTATCGTCTCGGCCATGAAAATGGAAAGTGAACATAAAGTAAAGAAAGACCGGGTGGTGAAGGATATCCTTGTGAATGAAGGCGATGTCATCGAAGGAAATCAAACATTAGTTGTAGTCGAATAAAACTTACCAAAATAAAAACATCTTTTTATGTCGATTCAGGAAAAATTTAATCAGCTTAAAGAACGTAATAAACAAGCAGAACAGGGCGGAGGAAAGGAACGTATTGAGAAACAGCACAAAGCGGGCCGGCTAACCGCCCGGGAACGTGTCAATCTGCTTCTCGATTCGGAAACCTTCGTGGAAATGGATAAATTTGTCCATCACCGTACCACCAACTTCAACATGGATAAATATAAAATTGACGGAGATGGTGTCGTGAGTGGTTATGGCAAAATTGACGGCAGGTTGGTCTATGTATTTGCACAGGATTTTACGGTGTTCGGGGGTACCCTGAGCCGGGCCAATGCTGATAAGATTGTCAAGGTGATGAAATTAGCGCTGAAAATGGGTGCGCCGATTATTGGCCTTAACGATAGTGGTGGTGCACGTATACAAGAAGGCGTGGAGAGTTTAGGAGGATATGCTGATATTTTCTATCTCAACACGCGTGCTTCGGGCGTGATTCCCCAGATCTCCGCTGTATTAGGTCCTTGTGCCGGCGGTGCCGTATATTCCCCGGCCCTTACCGACTTTATCCTTATGACCCAGAAGAATAGCTATATGTTCGTCACCGGCCCCGATGTGATCAAAACCGTGACCCATGAGGAAGTGACCCAGGAACAGTTGGGCGGAGCAATGACCCACAACCAGAAAAGCGGCGTGGCCCACCTTATGGCAGAAGATGATAAACAGGCCATGATGATGCTAAGGGAGATGATTGGCTTTATGCCTTCCAACAATATGGAAGACGCGCCGGTAAAATCCAGCATGGATGATATTCACCGGGAAGACCAAAGCTTGGATACGCTTGTCCCCGACGATCCGAACAAGCCCTATGATATCAAGGAAATCATCACAAAAGTAGCCGATGATAATAACTTTTTCGAAATCATGCCGCATTATGCTCAGAACATTGTCATCGGTTTCACCCGGTTATCGGGCAAACCGGTGGGAATAGTAGCTAATCAGCCTCAACACCTGGCGGGAGTGCTCGATATAGACTCGAGCATGAAAGCGGCCCGGTTTGTGCGTTTTTGTGACTCCTTTAATATCCCGTTGGTTACCTTCGAGGATGTGCCGGGATTCCTTCCGGGTACAGCCCAGGAGTTCGGGGGTATTATCAAGCACGGGGCTAAGTTGCTGTATGCCTTCTCGGAAGCTACGGTGCCGAAAATTACAGTGATTACCCGGAAAGCTTATGGAGGAGCCTATGATGTGATGTCCTCCAAGCATATCGGGGCCGATGTCAACCTGGCTTATCCTACGGCTGAAATTGCTGTCATGGGTCCGGAAGGAGCTGTTAACATTCTTTACAGGAAACAGAATCTTTCCGAGGAGCAGAAAAAAGAGAAAGTTGAGGAGTATAAAGAACATTTCGCCAGTCCTTACAAAGCGGCGGAGCTGGGATATATCGATGAGATCATTTATCCCCGCCAGACACGCTTCAAGCTCATCCAGGCCCTTGATATGACAGAAAACAAAAACGAGGATGTGCCCCCGAAAAAACACGGGAATATCCCTTTATAATCCAAAGACAGTTATTCTTTAATCATGACTCCCGCCACTGCGATGGTGGGAGTTTTTTTTGGAGAAGAATAGCTGAGTTTGGTCTAAAAAGCCTTAAAACTGCTGATTTTTACCATTTTTACCCCTATCCCCTAAAGGGGAACTGGTAAAAATCAGCAGTTTAAAAAAGTCCCCTTCAGTCCCGAAGCTTCGGGATTAGGGGTCTTAAGGCTTTTTAGACTGAGCTCATAGCTCTTTTATAAAAAATCCTGTATTAACAGAGCAATAATGCAGTAACATGTGTGGTTTTTTATCGTATATATTTTACGATTTTATATAGAGAAATAGCAGAGTTTCATAGATTTGCACTTTATTAACGGAAGAGCGGTTTATGGTTTGGAAGGTGATTAAGAATATTGTTTTTTATTTGATTCTCTTAGTTTTGGTAGCTATAACGGTCCACTATGTCTGGGCGCCCCGTTATTATTTTCCTGAAGCTGAAGTTTTCTATGGTGAAAAGATTTACAATTCTTATGATATCACACCGTTTACGGAATGGAAAAGAGTGGGAATATCCACACGGCCTCCGTGGTATGAAGATGTTTTGGAACGTGTTACCGGTGATAAAGAACAATTATTTATTGACAAGGATTACTATGATACTCTGCTATATGCCGGAAACCAGCGAATAGTTAATCCAAACCAACCGATTTACAAACAAGGTTTGTTTCATGATGATCATTTTGTGATTGGATGCAAGAAAATAGTCTGGCAAGACTATCCTTTTTTAAGAGATGTGCATAATAAGCAACACCGGATTAATTCTGTCCGGCGGGAGAATTGTTTACTCTATCTGAAGCCCTCCGTCTTTTTTGATGATTACCGGCAGGACCATCCGGAATTGTTGCAAAATTATAACGGTTTTATGGTCGACGAGAGTTTTGAGCAGGTTGCTCATCTGTGGGACCGGGCCTTATCCGCGGGAAAGTATACTACAATCATGGCTAAGGCCTTGCCCAGGGATCATCGTTTTAAGCCCGAAAAGCAATATCGTATTATTTATGTCCCGCAGGATGATACTTCCCTGGAGGCCCACCTGAAAAGCGGCAATTACTTTGTAGCCTCGCGATATCATCAAAGCGATAATGAAACACCCCCTAAAAATGTGAGTAGCCTATTGTCGGAGGTAAAAATAGTCAGGGATTCATTGATTATTTCAACCAAGGCCAAAGCTTATGCGATTAATTTTTTCACCCAGAAAGGAAAGGTCAGGAAAGTAGTCCGGGATGCCGAGAAAGCAGCTTGTCATATTGACCGGAAAGATACTTATATGCGTGCTGAAATCGTTTTTGAGGATGGTACGCGTTACTATCTCAACCCTGCTCATCGTTATCATGATGAATCTCCTCGTCATAATGCCAACCGTCCCCACAAAAACACCTTTAGGACCTGGCTTTACAGAAGTGTGGGAATATTCGGTTTGATTGTCGTCGTCTGGATTTTGTTGTACATCAAACGCAGGCTTAGAATTGAAATCAGGGAACCGAAGAGCTGATTTTTTTTTGAAATAATATTTCCATTACCTGGCCGTTTATAATATGTCTTTTAAAACCCAAAACTTTTATTATGGCCTAAACTTTTTACCCTGATTTTCCTATTAACTAACCAAAATCAATGATCTATGAGAAATCTAATTTTAATTGCTCTATTGTTGACGGCTTCCTGCCTTCAACTAAAAAGCCAGGATCACTCTCTTTTCAGTCAGGGTGAATGGTATGAGATTACTACACAAAATGCCGAAAACGTCCGGAAAATTCCTTATGCTGAGTTTTTATCAGCAGGTATTGATGTCGGGACCGTTAATCCCGATAAGATGCAGCTTTACGTGATGCCCCCGGGATTGTTGCCGGAAACAGCAGGGGTTGTCGGGGATTATCCTGTCAAAGAGATGGCAGTAGAAGTCACTGGCAGCGATGATGGCAGCTTCGATTCCGGGGATGCTTTATTGTTTTATCCCGGCCGTCAATGGGGATGGGATTTTGACGATGAGGAAAGCGTTTATACGCATCATGACCACCCTTACAGCGAAGAAGTCCATTATTTTTTAAGAATTGACGGGCAGCAAGATGGTAAACGAATTGAAGAAGTTGCCTCATTGACCGGAGAACCGGCCCAGGTACTGACCCGCTCTGATTTTTTGTCGGGAACCACAGGTACGGGAGAAGTCAATGGCCTGAAAAAAGGTCGCGATTTTATGCAGCAGGAAATTACCGATGAACCGGCTGAATTGATTTTTGACAAGCAGAATCATACGAACGCCCCCGCTAAGTTTGTTATTTCCTGTGTTTGGCAAGGAAATTACACTTCTGCTCTGAAATTGTATAAAAATGAGAATGTGATTGCCACTTATCAGCTTTCTTCGGTACCCCATCAGGAAAAAGAATTGTTTGTTGAAGAAGAACTGCAGCCTGAGCAAGGCGATGAATTCAAGGTGGCTTTTGAGCCCGGAGATACCACGGCCCGGGCCTTTGTTGATTATATGGCAATTCAGACAACGGATTCTATTGTGCTTCCCGACCGCCCGGTTGTCAGAAATCAAAACCAGCTTTCGGATGAAACCGTGGAATACCGCATGGCTGCCGAATATCCGTTAACAATCTGGGACATCACTGATCACCGCAATGTAAAAAAGCGACAACTGTTGTCTTCCGAACCCTATACGTTCCGGTATGAGGCATCGTCAGTCAGGAAATTTTTTGCTTTTAACGAAGCGGAGCAGGAAGGTGTAGAGGTGCTCTCTGCTGAAAATATTTCACCTGTGGACTACACGGATTTATACAGTATGGAATCACCGGATATGATTATCATCACTAATGAAGCCCTGAAACAAAAAGTTCAGGAATTGGAAAACTATCACGAGCAATCGGGTGATTTTGCAGTAGAGGTTATAGGTATCCGGGATATCTATAATAATTTTTCCGGAAATGTCCCGGATTATAGCGCGATTCGGGATTTTATCAAACACCTTTATAACAAATCCGGAGGCCGGCTGGGATATGTGTTGCTGTTTGGTGATGCATCATATCAGGAAGAAGATGATGATTTTATTGTCCCGGCCTATCAAGGATCGCTATCCGAAGCAAATTATTATGTAACATCCGCAGATACCTATTTTGGCTATATAGATGATGGCGAGCATTTCCGGGATGAGGAAGCAGATATGGATGTGAGCATCGGCCGGTTACCGGTGAGCAGTGTGGTAGAAGCAGATAATGTGATTCAGAAAGTCATAAGTTATAACCAACCTGAATTATTCGGTAAATGGAAATCTGATATGGGTTTTATTGCTGATGATGAAGATGCGAATGTCCATATGAATGTGCAGGAAGACCTTAGCAATTGGTTTCATCAACAAGCCCCGGTCTATAATACCGGCAAAGTTTACCTGGACAATTATCCCCAGGAGCCGGGGGATGATCATGTGACGAGCCCTCAAACTACAATGGCTATTTATGACATGTTCGAGAAAGGAGTATTTCTTATGGATTACTCAGGACATGTCGGCGCCCGGGCTTGGGCGAGTGAACGGGTTTTTACCGCTGATGATGCTTTGGAACTGGAGAATGAGTATTTTCCTTTGATGATTTCCAATGGGATAGGAGATTTTTTCGATCCCGAAATGTTTTCCTTATCAGAGGCTTTCGTGAACAATCCCCATGGAACCGTCGGGGTGATCACTTCCACAAATCCAACCTTTGCTACGGCATGGTCGAACTTTAAAAATGATATATATTCGAGCCTTCTCACAAGTGAAAATCAAAGAGCGGGAGATGTTTTCAGAGCTGCTGTAAATACGAATTCCGAAGGTGAAGGAATACAAAACCACATTTTGATTGGAGACCCGGCCATAAGTTTTCCCTATCCTGATAACGAAATCCTCACTGAAACCATTAATGGACAGGATGCCAACCAGTTTAGCGATACTTTGCTGCTCAATGACGAGTTCAGGATACAAGCTTCTGTGAATGACAACGAGGGTGTATTAAATAGTTTTGACGGACAGGCTGAAATCAGGGTATTTGCGCCTTCGCACCAAGTAACTACTCTTGGTAATGATGGGGAACCGTTTCAGTTTGAAGTCACCGATAGTTTGATTTACCAAACACAGGCAGAAGTAGAGGATGGTTATTTTGAATTTGATGTGGCTTTACCGGAAAGCTATGATTTTGCCCCAGATTCTTTAAAAATCAGTTACTACCTAAAATCGGTAAAAGTTAATAACGATGTATTTCTTTCAAATCAATTTTGAATGCTTCAAATATTTTTCTGTTCTTTTTTGAAATTTCACTTATTAGAATTTCATTGTTTATCCGGGAATATTTCACCTTCTTGAGT
>JAIPAH010000078.1 GCA_021740175.1 Bacteroidales bacterium | reverse complement strand
TTATGTAGTACGTTTGATTGGGGAAACGGAAAACCGTCTCAAAAAAATATTGGTGAGATAAAGATTTACCCGTTTTTAAGAAGAGGGATAATTAAAAAACCAGCCTTTCCTTCGTGGAAAACGGCTGGTTTTGTTTTTTTCGGCTGCCCTGCTATTTCTCCATTTCAGCAAAATGTGTGTAGAAACGGGCAATCGTTTCAATACCATTATAAAATTGCTTCAACGGATAGTTTTCGTTAGGTGAATGAATAGCATCCGCTTCAAGACCGAATCCCATTAGGATGGATTTTGTTCCCAGGATATTCTCAAATGTCGAAATAATCGGGATACTGCCGCCGCTTCTGTAAGGCACGGGTTTTTTGTCATAGGTTTCATAAAAAGCTTTCTCAGCTGCCTGATAGGCTTTCAAATCGATCGGGCATACATAACCCTGTCCGCCGTGAAGTTCTTTGACGTTTACCTTCACCGATTTGGGTGCAAGTGACTTAAAGTGCTTAGCGAAGAGTTTGCCAATTTCTTTATGGTCTTGGTTGGGGACGAGACGCATAGAGATTTTTGCTCCGGCTGTGGAGGGTAGTACCGTCTTGGCACCTTCACCGGTGTAACCGCTCCACATGCCGTTAACATCCAGCGAGGGGCGAATGCCGGTGCGTTCAATGGTGGAATAGCCCTTTTCGCCCTGTACTTCCTCCACATCAAGTGCTTTTTTGTATTCGTTGAGGTTAAAGGGAGCTTCTGCCATTTTCTTGCGCTCTGCATCGGTGGCTTCAATGACTTTGTCGTAGAATCCCGGAATCGTTACCCGGTTATCCTCATCCTCGAGCTTAGCAATCATCTTGGCGAGTTCGTTAGCCGGGTTGGCTACTGCACCACCAAAAAGACCCGAGTGAAGGTCTTTGTTAGGACCGGTAACTTCCACCTCCATGTATGCCAGCCCGCGCAGGCCGGTAGTGATGGAAGGTGTATTTTCCCCGATCATCGTCGTATCCGATACCAAAATAATATCGGCCTTCAGCAGGTCTTTGTTCTCCTCGCAGAATTTGCCCAGGTTGGCCGATCCGATTTCTTCTTCGCCTTCTATCATGAACTTCACATTTACCGGAAGTTCATCGTTTTTCACCAGGTATTCAAAAGCCTTAGCATGCATGAAAGCCTGCCCTTTATCATCATCAGCGCCGCGGGCATAGATTTTGCCATCGCGGATTTCCGGCTCGAAAGGCTTACTTTTCCACTGATCGATCGGATCAACCGGCATCACGTCATAGTGTCCGTAAACCAGGACCGTAGGTTTGTTCTTGTCGATGATTTTTTCCCCGTAGACTACCGGGTTGCCGTCGGTGGGTTTGATTTCGGCCTTGTCGGCCCCGGCCTCCAGCAACGAATTTTTCCAATATTCCGCCGCCTTCTGCATGTCGTCTTTGTGCTCCTTGAGCGAGCTGATAGAGGGGATACGAATCAGTCCGAACAGTTCTTCTAAAAAACGTTCTTTGTTCTCTTCAATGTATTGTTTTATTTGTGCCATAAACTTTAAGTGTTGTAATTTTTTGATATGAACGATAAAATTAGAGAATTCCATTGAGGTGACCGCATGAGAGGTCATAATTTTTTTGAAAAGGGGGTGAGTTTGTGGGTTTGTAGGTTTGTAAGTTGTTATGTTTTTAGGTTCAGTAATTAGTTAATTGGTTGATTGGTTGATTGGTTGATTGGTAATTGGTTGATTGGTGGTTGGTTAATTGGTTGATTGGTTGTCAAATCCCAAATTTCAATTTCCAAGCAAGCGCCAAAATCCAATTTTCAAAAGAAAGAAAAGAAGAGGTTTGGATATTGAAAATTGAAATTTCCTTGACATTTGGTGCTTGGGGTTTGGGATTTAAATCGATAGCTTGTGCGCGAATGCTTCGCGTGCGGAGCATTTTGGCGTCTGTGACGCCCTGTTCGGTCGCTGAGCTATGGTCTAGTGTTCAAGCTCAACAAACGGAAGAAAACCCAAATCCCAAATCTCAAATAAGCACTGTCCTGAAATGGGTATAGAGAAAGGTAACCATTGACCGTACTTGTTATGAGATTAGCACTTTTTGTTATTTATTGGAACTCAGGTTGGTGTTCCTATGACGGTATCCAATCACATCTTCTAGCTGCTCTCAGGCAGGTCTAATAATGCCTGAAAGGCATTGATGTAAAAGCACAGGGTGAAGCGCAGCGAAACCCTGTGAAATAATATTCAACACAATGCAAGCTCTGAAAGAGCGACAGGTGTTATAACCCAATGCTGTTAGGTATTTTAACCAAAGAGCCAATATACCTATCAGGCTTTCAGCCTTCATGTAAAAATCTGTATCCATTTACACAGGGTTCCATTTCATTTCACCCTGTGCTCTTACATATTTGCCTTTCAGGCAAAACAGGCTGTAAGTCTTGTACAAGATAAAAACCAAAATGCATTCAAAGAATTAGATTCATTCCCAAAATTTCTCGTAAATTTAGCCCTCGACTTGACAAAACATTCGCATTTATGAAAAACAACAAGCCATTCGAGATTAAACTTCCCTCAGAAAGATGGGCGCCCGGACAGGAACAAATGGAAGAAGCTGACAATGATTACCGGAAATTGCTACCTCCTTTAGTACATAAAATCAGAACTACTGTGGAGCAATGGCGAAATGATGGCTACCCGGATGTCACCCCCACCACGAAAACCCTTTTAGATTACTGGTTTAATTCTGAACACCGGATTGGAGAGCGGCCTTTTCAGTTTTTCTATGCCCAGCGGGAGTCAATCGAAAGTATCATATACCTTTATGAAGTTTTTAAAGCCCGCGATAAGTTTGATCTTATGCGCTTTGATAGTTCGGGCCTGCTTAGTTCAGGTTATTTTGATGAAACATGGCCTCGTTACGTAATCAAGATGGCTACCGGGACCGGGAAAACCAAGGTTTTGGGATTGGCGTTGGTTTGGTCATACTTCAATGCGCTGTATGAAAACAAAGAAGATTTTTCGAAGAATTTTCTTGTGATAGCGCCCAATATCATTGTTTTGAACAGAATCCGAAAAGACTTTGACGGGTTCAAAATGTTCTTTGACGAACCCTTTTTCCCTGACGACGGATACAACGATAAAAACTGGAGAACAGATTTTCAGCTCACCCTTCATATACAGGATGAACTCAAACCCATTTCGGATAACGGGAATATTTTCCTGACCAACATCCACCGGGTATTCATGCCGGAAGACCGGGAGCCTACCATGGAAGAACAATTTTTGGGTCAAAAGCCGAAAAATGATGCGGATACCGCACGGATGATGGACCTTGGAAAAGTGCTTCGCAGTGATAAAATCAAAGACCTGATTGTGCTCAACGATGAGGCACATCACATCCATGACAAAAAGATGGCGTGGTTCCAGGCTATCGAGGACATCAACAACAAACTGAAATTAAAAACCGGACATGGAATACGATTCCAACTGGATAATACGGCTACTCCTAAGCACAACGATGGAAAGATTTTCGTACAAACTACTGCCGATTACCCGCTGGTGGAAGCTATTCGTGATAACGTGGTAAAATCCCCTGTGTTGCCCGATGCGGAATCGCGCAGTAAAATAGAGGAGAAAGACTCTTCGGATTTTGTGGAGCGCTATCGCGACTTTATTCACCTTGGATACATCGAATGGAAAAAACAATACGAGGAACAAAAAAATCATAAGACGCCCATTCTGTTTATCATGACAATGAACACATACGAGGCAAACAAGGCGGCTGAATTTTTGGATGAATCGTATCCTGAAATGAAGGATGCGGTGCTGACTATTCACACCAACCGCAGTGGCGAGCTACATGAAATGTCGAAAAGTAAGGGGAAGCAAAAAGAGCTTGACAAGCTTAGAGAGGCTGCTGATTTGATTGATGCGACTGATTCCCCTTACAAAGCGGTTTGCTCGGTACTGATGTTGAGGGAAGGTTGGGACGTGCGTAACGTTTCAAGTATCGTAGGTTTGAGACCCTTTAACGCTGAATCGAAAATACTACCCGAGCAGGCTATCGGACGGGGACTAAGAAAAATGTACCCGCTGGAAGTAGATGAAAAATTAACGGTGATTGGCACCCCGGCCTTTATCGATTTTGTGGAAAGCCTCAAAACCGAAGGCGTCGAATTTCAGTACAGCTCTATGGGGGAAGGGACGAAACAAAGCAATCCACTGGTCATTCAGGTGGATTGGGATAATGAAGCTAAAAACCTTGATGAACTGGATATTCCTTTGCCAGTGCTTATGCCCAGGATTTACAGGGAATACAAGAAACTCGATGAAATACAACCGGAGAATATCGGCCATGAGATTGCAGAGCTAAAACAGTTTGATGAAAATGAGCTCAAAGAAATTGTTTTCAGGGATATTGATGATAAAGAATCGCACCGAACCGTTTTCACGAATAACAATCCGGATTACAGAAATGTACTGAAATATTATACGCAAAGCATTTTACGCGACAACCGAATGATAGGTGGCTTTGACCTATTGTATCCAAAGGTTGAAGCATTTATTATACACAATCTTTTTGGCCAGGAACTGGATTTAGCAGATATGCAGGTACTGCGGAACCTATTCGAACCGTATCCCCGAAAAATTCTCTTTGATACATTCCGGCAGGCTATTAACGAAGTGACCATTTCAGAACAACAACCGGCCAAAATACAGGAGCACATATCTTTAAAGGATACCAAGCCCAAGGTGGTAAGCAATCAACGCTTTATTAAGCCCGGCAAGTCGGTTTTTAATAAAGTCATCGGCGATAACGAATTTGAGCTGGAAGTGGCAGCGTTTCTCGAAAATCAATGTGAAGATATTGTTTCCTTCTCCAAAAATACTATGGGCGATGGCGGGATAAACTTTAAAATGGAGTACCAGGCTCAAAATGGGAATATCCGGGAATATTTCCCCGATTTTTTCGTGAAGCAGGATGAAGAAACTGTTTATATTGTTGAGACGAAAGGGCGGGAAGACACCAATGACTTGAACAAAATAAAACGCCTGAAAACCTGGTGTGAGGATGTGAATAATATTCAGGAGGAAATCAAATACTACCCGCTCTACATTAAGCAGGAGGAGTGGGAGGAGTATAATCAAAAGCTGAAATCGTTCAGCGATATGTTATCTGTTTTTCTTAAATAGCGGCTTTAATTGTGGCGAATTCGCCATAATTAATAATTCAGGAAGTTATTAACATGGCAAAAAATAAACAGTTACAAGTAAAAGGAGTAGATGTTGCAATATTAACCGGTCAAAACACCGACTTTATTTCCCTGACCGATTTGGCGCGATACAAAGATGACCGGCATAAAGACGACATCATTAAAAACTGGTTGCGTAACCGTAACACCATTGAAATGCTGGGACTTTGGGAAACATTGAATAACCCGGATTTTAAACCCGTCGAATTCGACGGGTTTAATGAGATAAAAGCAATATGAATGAACCAAAATAGTATCACTTTTGTGTAAAAAAAGGTTACAAATAAGGTAATAATTGTACAAATAACGACTATAGGATACACATTTTCAAAGATATAAGAGGAATAAAAAATGTGCGAACTATGTGTGAACTTATAGGAACCGATTGTCAATTTATACTTTGTTAAAGGCAAATCACTTTTAAAACGAAACAAACTCAAAAAATGAACCTGTCCGAAAAAGAGAAAGACCAAATCATAGAGCGGATCAAAAACAACGAGAAGCTCCCGAAAGAAGATATCTACAAATTATTTTCCGATGAAGAGGATGTGTTCCTGTTCTGGAACGGCCGCAATGAGGAAGTGACCAATGTAGCCCTGCCGTTTCATAGCATTGAACAAATCGATGAGCCGCGCCGGGAAGGTCCCAAAAAACAAGTAAGTATGTTTGAAACCGACTTCCGGGGCAGGCAACTAAAAGGCTGGACCAATAAGCTTATCTGGGGCGATAACAAGCTGATTCTCTCTTCGCTGACCAATGGCCCGCTGCGAAAGGAAATTGAAGAGCAGGGCGGCCTGAAACTAATCTATATCGATCCGCCATTTGCCGTGGGCTCCGACTTTTCGCACGACATCGAGATCAACGGCGAAAGCGCCACCAAAAAGCAAAGTATCCTCGAAGAAATCGCTTACCGCGATACCTGGGGGCGGGGAATTTCATCGTACCTGAATATGATGTATGAACGGCTGAAGCTCATGCACCAACTCCTGGCCGAGGATGGGAGTATTTATGTGCATTGTGATTACCGTGTTACATCAGTTTTAAGATTGATTATGAATGACGTTTTTGGAACACAAAATTTTAGAAATACTATTGTTTGGTATTATAGAAGATGGACAGCAGGAAGTGGTTCATTTCAAAAGATGCATGATGATATTTTATTTTATTCAAAAAGTATTGATTTTGAATTGAATCCTGTTTATATAGAAACAACTGATGGACAAAGGAAAAAGCATGAAAAAGGCTGGGATAGAAACACTGCAAAAATAGAAGGCAAACGTCAACCACAGTTATTGGTATACAATCAAGCCAAAGTTGATGAGGCAGTAAAAAAAGGACAATTAAATTTAAACGATTTTGCTCGAGTTGTCCAAGTCAATACAGGCGAAACTATTGCACCTGACGTTTGGGAAATCAATTATATTAATTCACAAGCGCTTGAAAGATTAGGTTACCCCACCCAAAAACCAGAAGCATTACTGGAACGCATCATCAAGGCCAGCAGCAACGAAGGCGATTTAGTCGCTGACTTCTTTAGCGGAAGCGGCACCACTGCCGCGGCGGCTGAAAAGCTGGGCCGGAAATGGATTTGCAGTGATTTGGGGCGCTTTGCCATACATACCACCCGAAAGCGAATGATTAATGTCCAAAGGCAGATGCAACAAAATGGGAAAGACTTCAGGGCTTTTGAGGTATTGAACCTGGGCAAATACGAGCGGCAGTTTTTCATGGACGATTTGGCCAACGGCAAGCTGCAGGAAAAAGAAACCACTTACATACAGTTAATACTGGAAGCCTACAAAGCTACGCCGGTGAAAGATTTTACCCAGCTACACGGTAAACGTGCCGGGCGCATGGTGCACGTGGGGCCGCTGGATGTGCCGGTCACTCAGGCTCGAATGCAGGAAATTTTCGAAGAATGCCAAAAAAACCTGATTACCCAGGTGGATATATTAGGATTCGAGTTTGAAATGGGCCTGCAACCCCGCATCGTTCAGGAATATCGCGAAAAGGGAGTAGAGATGCGTCCAAGGTATATCCCCGAAAAGGTTTTTGACCCACGAGCCGTTCAGAAAGGACAGATCCGGTTTTACGATGTCTCTTATTTGCGCGCCGACCCCAAAGTCAACGGCAAAGAGGTGGTTATCGAACTCAAGGATTTCGTTACCAACTACACCCAGGACGATATCGAAGACATCGAAAACAAGCTCAAGAAAGGCAGCAATAGGGTGATTATAGACAACGGGCAAATCGTTAAACTCATCAAAGACCAGAATGGCATCAACAAACGGGAAGTCCTCACCGAAAACTGGTACGACTGGATAGATTATTGGGCCGTGGATTTCGAGTATGAAGACAAGCAGGAAATCATCCGCATCCAAAACGAATCTGGTGAAGTAGAGGAAAAATGGAGCGGCAACTACATCTTCGAAAATGAGTGGCAAAGCTTCCGCGACCGCAAAGGCGCCCCCCTCGAATTCAAAACCACACCCCACCTATACAAAAAACCCGGCACTTACAAAGTCATGGTCAAGGTAGTGGACATTCTGGGTGTGGATACGAGTAAGATTGTGGAGGTGAAGGTTGGGTGAATTTTATGTAACAAGATGTAACTAAACCTCATGTCACAAATATTAAATAGTTGAATAATAGTTATTTGAAAAGTAACGATTATGTAACTGAACAAATTAAATCATGAATCAAACATTTTATAATGCGGCTTAATCCCTTCGGGATTGTCGGAATTCTTCTCCAGCCATAACCCCGCATTTCATGCGAGGTTAATACCGTTCATCGCCTTCGGCGATAAGAGGATCTGGTCTAGGTTTTCCATGAGGCAACCGGATCATCCAAAAAATGCCGGTTTTCTTGTAAGAATCCCGAAAGGGATTCAACGGCATAAACCCCGTACGAAGTGCGGGGTTTATAGGTAACACCCCAAATCACCAACCCTGAAAGGGCTGAATCATGTACCTCAGGCAGCTTACACTCAAGATTAATCCCCAGGAGATAAAGTGATATAAGATTCAATGCAGTTGTAGCCCTGAGAGAGTGACAGGTAATTTTTAAATATCAGAAAGGAAGATTTTCTTCGATATGGAGCGGTTTACCTATCAGGCTTTCAGCCTTCATGTAAAAATCTGTATCCATTTACACAGGGTTCCATTTCATTTCACCCCTGCCCGTACCAAACGTTGTTACGTTCGGGCGGGCTGTGCTCTTACATATTTGCCTTTCAGGCAAAACAAGCTTTAAGCTTTACCCTGTTAAAAGCCCTGCTGGTTAAATGAATTTAGGCTTAATAGTGAATTTAACAGGGCTGAAAGCCTTGTACTTGCTTGTATTTTTCCAACATTGAACCGTCAATCCGTCCAATCCCTATGGGATCTGGGCTTTCTTATTCTTCATCTTCCGTGGCCAATCTTGATTGAGGAATTTAGTTTTCCTGGAGATATTTAATATCATTCAGGAATCTAGTAAATTTGTAATAAAAGTGTTACGATGAATATTCAAGCGGAGAAATTAAAAATCATGAAGCAGGTGCTTGAGACGGACAACCCCAGAATCCTCTCATCAATACAAAAAATCTTTGAACGGGAACTTGAGGATGATTTTTGGAATTATCTGTCCCAATCACAAAAGGAGGAAATAAAAACCGGATTAAGAGAAATTGAAAACGGAGAAATTGCAGATTATGAAGATTTTATGAAGAAATATAGGTGATGAGTAGGAAAATTAAACTATCCTATACTACTAGAAAAAAACTTGCTGAATTACTTTCATATTTGGAGAAAGAGTGGTCCAATGAGGTGAAGAATGAATTGAAATAAGCTTTACGTGTTTCCTTTTTTCCTTCACTATGAGGTTTTATAGTCTCTGTATTAATGGGTGAATGGGATACTGATATCATGATATACCATTAACAACACCGGAAAATTCCCTAATTTTGCTCCGCAAACCAAGACAAACCGTAGAGAAATGGACAAAATCAGAGTGGCTATCAATGGCTTTGGTCGTATTGGCCGGATTACTTTCAGGCAAATTATCAAAAACGACAATATTGAGGTGGTGGCGGTGAATGACCTGACCGACACGGAGAACCTGGCGCATCTTTTACGTTACGATTCCGTACATCGCCGGTTTCCGGGCACGGTGGAGGTTGCCGGTGAAAACCTGGTGGTGAATGGCCGGGAGATTAAGGTTTATACTGAACCCGACCCCTCGAAGCTGCCCTGGAAAGACCTGGCCATTGATATTGTTCTGGAGTCCACCGGCAAGTTTGTGGCCCGTGAGGATGCCCTGCGACATGTGCATGATTCCGGCGCCCGCAAGGTGATTATCTCTGCACCGGCCAAGGCGGACCAGGACCAGGTCAAATACGTGGTGCTGGGCGTCAACGACGAGATCATTGACCGCAACGATGTGATTATCTCCAACGCAAGCTGTACGACCAACTGCGTCGCCCCCATGATTAAAATCCTGGATGAACAGTGGGGCGTGGAAAACGCTTTTATCACCACCGTTCACAGCTACACCAAAGACCAGAATATTATCGATGGCCCGCATAAGGATTACCGCCGTGGCCGTGCGGCTGCCGAATCGATTGTGCCTACCACTACGGGAGCGGCTAAGGCAGCCTCAAGAGTTTTTCCGCATCTCAAACAAAATCTCGGGGGAGCAGGTATCCGCGTGCCCGTACCCGACGGATCGCTGACGGATTTAACCTGTACGCTGAAACAACCCGCAACTTCCGATGAAATTAATAGGGCTTTCAAAGTAGCTTCCGAAAACAGCATGAAGGAGATTCTCGAATACACCGAACATCCGATTGTCTCGGTCGATATCCTCGGCAATCCGCATTCCGCTATTTTTGATGCGGGCTTAACCGCTGTATTAGGCCAACAAAACCGCCTGGTGAAAACGGTGGCATGGTATGATAACGAGATGGGCTATTCAAACCGTTTGGTGGAATTGATTGAAAAATTTGCGTGAAACGGAACAGGAGATAAACCTGTCAGAACAGGCATATAAAACCCGGCAGAGGGTAATACGAGGCGTCTTATCCTTCAAACTGTTTCAACTCTATGTTTTCCCCGTCAAAAGTCGCGTAAGAGAAGAAATTAATCCAGTCGCCCAGGAGCATAAATTCCGTGGTATCGTTGATGGAAGCTTTACGCATCAGATGATTGTGACCGAATATAAAATAGTTGATATCCGGGTATTTGGCGAGCATATCGTTGGCAAAGTGCCACAGCGGTAGCTTTTCGGTTTTGGTACCGTCAGGGGCTTTATGTTCGCGGGCTTCATTGGCAAGCCGGCTTCGCCTGGAGAAAAACAGGGCCATGCGTGTACCCAGGTCGGGATGAAGCCATCGGAATAGCCATTGGTTGAGCGGGAACTCAAAGACCTTTTTGAGCATCTTATAGCCCTTATCACCCGGTCCGAAACCATCACCATGGGAGAGAAAAAACTTCCGGTTATTAAAAGTCTTGATAACCGGCAGGCGATAGAGCGTGGCACCGCATTCCTTTTCCAGGTAATCGAAAGCCCAGATGTCATGATTCCCGCGAAAGATATGCACCGGGATGCCTGAATCGGTGATTTCGGTGATTTTACCTAAAAAACGGACATACCCTTTAGGAACCACCGTTTTGTACTCAAACCAGAAATCAAACAAATCGCCCATCAGGAAAATAGCGTGGGCATCGTGCCGGACGGACTCCAGCCATCTGACCAGTTTCTTTTCTCTTTCCAGGCTGCTTTGCGCATCAGGGATACCGAGATGAAAATCGGAAGCAAAATAGATTCTTTTCCCTTCAGGTATGTGGATGTGGCCGCTTTTCTTCAAATGATTCGTCGATTTATTCTCCGGCAAAATTAGAAAAATCTATGATTTATTGCTTTGTAAGTATTTCGAGTTGAGCAGAGAGTTCGTTGGGGTCAGGATTTATTGCCTCAATTATCCCATTTTTATTGATAAGGAAGGAAGCCGGCAGGGAGTCCACGGCATAACGTTTAGCTTGCGGAGCTGACAACCACCCCGTAACATTTGCATTAATCCATGGATAGATACTGTCGCGGGTGGCCCGCTGCCATAGCTGCCGGTTGTTATCCACGGAGATGGCAAAGATTTCAAAACCTGCCGGATGAAAATTTTGATAGATTTTTTTTAAGCGGTTCATTTTCTCCACGGCTTTTTCGCTTTTTGCCGACCATAAAAGCAGCAAAACGGGTTGACCTTTTACACTTTCAAGGGATAATTGTTTCCCTTCTGTCGTTCGGGCCGATATATCGGGTGCCCGAACTCCTTCTTTTATCCGGGCTTCTCTCTTTTGTTCTTTCCTAAGTTCTTCCAGGCGAGATGATACTTGTTTGTGAAACTGGGTGGCCAGGGGGTGGGAATCAAAATGCTGCCTGATAGCGCTGTCTGCCTTTTCGAAAAGGCGGGGATGGCCGGCGGGCTTCAGGATGCGCTGATTACCAAGGTAACGGTTAAGAATTAGTATATTTCCCAGGTAACCGGGATTATCATGAATCAATTCCATACCCCGTAATTGCAGGTTGTTAAGCGTTTTCCTGTGCAGAGAATCCGCTGCCTTTTTAGTGCTGCCGTAAGTGTCTTGCCGGGTGCTTTCGTAAAGCCTTTTCATTAAAGAATCCATGCTTTTTTTACTGTTAACATAGGTTTTTTGATAGGCTGCAAGATGTCGGGATTCCATGGAGCCTGAAACGTTGTAGTCGGAAAGGTAAATATTATGCAGTGTTACTTTTACGGTATCTCCGGGTGCTGCTGATAGGGGGATTGTGAAAGATTCCCCGCTTTTTAAAGCCAGCAGCTTTCTTCTTTTAGCGGGAAACACTTTTTTTATTGTTTTTTTAGTATCGGGAATTGCAGTAGATAGGGTTTGTTTGCCTTCCGTTTGGATCTCGGAGAACCTTAAAGAACGGGTGAAAGGTACCTTGCTTTCGATAGTTAGAACGATGTTACCGGGAGTTTTTTCTTTCTCCCTTTTGCAACTTCCCAATATCAGTAAGAGGATGATTACCGGAACCAAACGAATTTTCATGATTTATCCTGATTTTGGTTTTGTAACGATTCGAAAAGCCTTTTTCTTATGATTCGCGGATCGGTTTTCCCCGAAATTTTTTTTAGAATTTGACCGATGAAGAACCCGGCAAGTTTTTCTTCTCCGTTTTTAAGCCTTTCGGTTTCATCCGGATGTTCTTTCAATACCTTTGCAATGATATCGTCAATTTCTTCTTGTCGGAGCTCAAGTTTAAGATTTTTTTCTTTAAGATACTTTTCAATATCCAGGGAGCTATCATTTATCAAAGCGGGAAGAACGCTTTCCTCAGCATTCTCCCGGCTGACTTCTTCCTTATTCACACGGTTAATAAGATCGGCGAGTTTATCCGGTGTAAGGGATATATCCCCGACAGTAAGCTTGTAATCCTTCAGGACCTTTTGAACCGGACCGGTTAGCCAGGTGGTTGCCGGTTGACTGCCTGTATGGTTTGCCAATTTTTCAAAAAAATCCGCTCTTGAAGGACTTTCTATGATAAATTGAGCCTTTTCTTCGGGAAGTTCATAGGTTTTTTTCAGGCGATTTATTTTTTCATATGGAAGCTCGGGTATACTGTTTTTAAGCGATTGAGTGTATTCTTTTGACACGATTATGGGGTTCAAATCAAATTCCGGGGTATACCGATAACTTTCGCTTACTTCTTTTTCCCGCATTAATACCGTTTTGCGGTCTTTAGGGTCAAAAGTCAGCGTTTCGGGATTGACGGGGTTGCCTTCTTGTAGTACCCGTTTTTGTCTTTCTGTTTCATAATTGAGTGCTTGTTTGATTTGCGAGTAAGAATTGAGGTTTTTGATTTCGGTCCGGTTACCTATAAAACCCGTCTCTGGATTTCTCAGGGAGATATTCGTGTCACAACGTAAGCTTCCTTTTTCAGGGTCGGCGTGGCTTATCCCCAAATAGCGGGCTATTCTGGCGATTTCATAAACGGCCTGCGAGGCAATGACGGCATCATGAATCTCCGGTGCAGTAACAATTTCCAGCAGCGGTATCCCGGCCCTGTTAAAGTCCAGGCCTGATTGATGATCATCCAATTGATTGGATTTTGCCGAATCCTCCTCAATCTGGAGGCTTTTCAGCCTGATGCGGGTTCCTGAACTCATTACGACTTCCCCGCCCGTGCCCAGGGGTTGACGGTATTGGGTAATCTGGTATCCTTTGGGTAGATCGGGGTAGAAATAGTTTTTACGGTCAAAGACCAGTTTGTCGGCGATGTGGCATCCAAAGGCCAGGGCCATAAGCAGGGAGAACTCCACTGCTTTTTTATTCACCGTTGGCAATGCTCCGGGTTCGGCCAGGGTTACTTCAGAAGTATTTGTGTTGGGCTCTTTGTCAAAGGTAACCGCTTCAGGGGCAAAAAGTTTGGCTTGGGTTTCGAGCCGAAGATGAATCTCCAGACCTATTACCGGGCTAAAGCGGTTACCAGCAACCATGCTCCCTAAAGTTTAGGTACCAGTTCCTTGATAATTTTCCGGGCATAGGGTTCGGCTGATTTGGCGGCTTCCAGCACTTCTTCATGAGAAACCTCTACGATTTTGCCCTCAACGCCCAAATCCGTAATCAATGATATGGCAAAAACGTTCATATCCATATGCCGGGCGGCGATTGCTTCGGGGATAGTAGACATTCCAACAGAATCAGCGCCAATGGTTCTGATATATTTGTATTCAGCGGGCGTTTCAAAAGTAGGACCCGAAACGGCAGCGTAAACGCCGGTTTTGAAGTTTATTTGATTATGGCGGGCTATTTTTTTAGCCTCGCGGAGAATATTTTCATTGTACACTTCACTCATGTCTAAGAAACGTGGGCCCAGTTCATCTTCGTTTACACCGATTAACGGATTGTCGGACATAAGATTGATATGGTCGGTAATAAACATGATGTCCCCGATTTCAAAATCCTCATTTAAACCCCCGGCAGCATTGGATAAAATCAACGTTTTAACACCTAAAAAATGCATCACCCGTATGGGAAAGGTGAGTTGCTTCATGGAGTAGCCTTCGTAATAATGAAATCGTCCCTGCAGGGCTACAACATTTCGGTCATTGAGCGTGCCAAAAAGTAACTTGCCTTCATGTCCCTTCACGGTAGAGGTTGGGAAATTTGGTATATCGTCGTATTTGATTTCCTTTTTAACATGAATTTCGCGTCCGAGCTCACCTAAACCTGTTCCCAGGATGATTCCGATTTCCGGTTTTTCAGATAAGTCTTTTAAAAGAAAATTACTGGTTTCCTTGATTTTCTCTAACATAAT
>JAIPAH010000077.1 GCA_021740175.1 Bacteroidales bacterium | reverse complement strand
TTATATCCATTGAGCCGCCACCAAAGTATAGGCTGGCAGCTTTGCATCTGTTGTATTCTTCAAAGGCAGCTTTTGATGCAGTTGCAGGCGGAGGAGTCGGGCGAAGGATATTTTCGACCCACTGGTTAAGACCTCCCTGCATCACATAATTGTTTTTATATCCCTTCCTGCGGCAAAGAAACCATGCCTGATCGGCCTTTAAACTTCCATTGGATATAAATATGTTATTCTTCACCTCGCGGTCCAGATACCCCTGATATTCCGGATTGTTAAACTCCTTCAGAGGAATATTAATTGCTCCCGGCAAATGAAACTCGTTGTATTGATCTGAAGTCCGTACATCAATTAGTGTATATACAGGGTCTTTCTCTATGATTTTTTGTGCCACAAAAATTGGCTCTTTAAATCGGGTGTCGCTGGTTATGTCCAGTAATAATCTTTCGGCCGGCAGCTCTTCTTTTTCTCCTTTGTCCGGGAGAATCATTGTTCCGACTCCCAGGGCAAGAAGAAGTATCGCCAATATGATATAGCGTGTATTCATAATAATGTTTTTAAAATTCTACTCTTTTAGGTCTGATTTTTTTCTGAATCATTGAAGCTACATAAAAAGCCGCCAGGGCAACCACAATTAATATCATGATGAAAGTCGAAGCGTTAATGCCTAGCGACTCATATACCCTGATTGGTCCCAAAGCATTGCTGGTATATACTTCCTGGAGCAGCGGGAAGAATTCGGAGAAAATGAATACGCCGACAAGCATGCCTCCCCAAAATACCCAACCGTCAATTTTTCCAATCGCGGCAGCACAGGTACTGGTTCCGGGGCAAAAGCCGCCGAGTACAAAACCTATTCCCATGACTACTCCTCCGACTAAAGCTCCCGTAAGATAAGTGGGATTGATGTAGAGTAAATTCCCGTCAATCCAGCCGGCATAGTCGAAGTAATACAAGCCGAGTGCTGCGGTTATGGCTGCCGTAAAGAATACCTTTAAAACGACGAAATCATAACCATAAAACACGCCGGCTAATTTTCTGGAAGAAGAAAATCCGGAGGATTCCAGGATGTACCCGAAAGCCATTCCTATGAGCAAAGCAATAACGCTGTTCCATTGCGGGTCAATTATTTCTTGTGGTATGAGTGGTCCCATTTTTAATCTTTTTTAATCATTCACAATATTTAAATCCATAGTTTTCTGAAGAAATAGGCAACAATAAAGCCGGTGCCGAAAATAGCCAGCATGGTCACAAAACCGGCTGTCGAAAGCGTCGCCATACCGCTTAAGGCTGCGCCGCTTGTACAACCCCGGCCCAACTGCGAACCAAACCCGAAAAGGATTCCTCCTCCTGCTGCTGCCAGCAAGCGGGTTTTGCTTGTTATTTTGGGGGAATGTTCTGTTTTGAAGCGCAACCTTCCGGCTAAGGCCCCTGATAAAAAGGCGCCGGCCAGGATGCCCAATACTTCAAAAGTGAGCCATGTATTCATAGGATGCTGATCGTCACTGATGAACTTGCTGTAGTATGCTGATTTTGTGGCATGGGAATGCGATACCGCATCCACAGCTGTAACTACCGTCGATTTTGTCGCACCACTGGCTCCTAATCCTCTTCCGGTAATGAAGAAGGTGACCAGCAATAGAAGGCCCAATAAAAAGCCTCCCAGGTACGGATTGATGTATTTATTGCTTCTGTCGTTCATAAATTAAGTTCTTTTTGATTAATACAAATATCTTGTAAACTGTCCTGCTTCCACTATAATGAAGCGGAATACCAACCCACCGAAAAGTATCAGTATAGCCGGAACTGCCACTGGAATTTTATACCCTCTGAGCTCCAATGTCTCCAGGGCCAGTGGGAAGACCAACCCAAGTATTACAAAGAATACCCAGAATGAAACGGTAAATTGACCACCGAGGAAAAGCTGAGCAGTAGCTATCTTAACTTCCGAGCCGGCCAGGAAACCCATAAACATATGAGTCACCAGGAAGAGCTCAATGATTATCAGAAGGATGTCGATGCGGCTCATGATTTTACGCTCATGATGGTTTTTGGTAATCCAGATAATAACTGCTGCGCCGGTCGATAATCCGGATACCAGGAATAGGGGTCCGAGAATGGATACGTTCCATAACGGTCGGGCATTAAAGGCCGAAAGCAGGATACCCGTATATATACCCAGGATAACAGCCAGCACAATCAGAATCCATGCCAGCCCTTTTTTGTTTTTAATGACCCAGGTCTCTGCGGTGTCCAAAAATTTCCATTTCCATTGCCAATCGGGGATGACTTCTTTCATATAGGTGGCCACCCAAATAATACTAAGCGGTGTAATGAGCATCAGGGTCCAGGCACCCCAGGACATGGGTGATTCCAATCGGATTGTAGTGTACAGCCGCCAGAAATACATCTGGTGTTTCAAATCCAGGAATAAGGCTATAAGACCGATTATTAACGCTGCCGGCACAATAAAAGTGGCCCATTTAACAGTGGTCGGCATTTGCTTCTCTTTACCGGTAATGGTGTAATAAGCGGCAAAGAAAAGAATTCCGGCCGCCAATCCTCCCAGGAAAAGATAAATTGGTATATGCCAGTGCCAAATATTCAGAAACGGGTCGATATTGGGATTCATCCTGCCGCTTGTTAAAAGTTCTTCTGTCATGGTTATTCTAAATTTTTAATTACATTAAATAAAAGATGTGTGGATCGGTACCTGCCTCAGGGGCAAGGGCTTTGTATTTTCTGTTTTTCATCGCCTCAGATACATCACTGCTGGGATCATCCAGGTCTCCGAAGTACATGCATTTTGTCGGGCAAACTGCCACGCAGGCAGGGTCGCGACCTTTTTTGACGCGATGATCGCAAAAAGTACATTTATCGACATATCCTTTGGGATGAGAAAAACGAGCATCGTAAGGACAAGATTGGATACAGGCCCCACAACCAATACATTCTTCGGGGGTCACCTTAACGATTCCTCCTTCCACAACGTGGCTCGCTCCTGTTGGGCATGCCCTGACGCAAGGCGGGTTATCACAGTGGTTACATCGTTCCGAACGAATTTCCAGTTCAACATTCGGATAGGTTCCTGCGACGATTTCCGCAATCCAGTCCCTGGCATAACCTACGGGCACATTATTTTCTGTTTGACAGGCAACTACACAGTCTGCACATCCGACACATTTATTGGTGTCAATAGCCATTGCATATCTCATGATCTAGTCTCCGTTTTTGGTTCTTCGGTCAGGAAGGTTACAAAATTGGCGCGCATGCCTGTTCCCCCCATCACCGGATCTACTTTTACATTTGTTATCATTTCTGCGTCACTGGCGCCTTTGCCATAGGTACGGCTCAATCGTTTGATGCTATGCCCGAAGCCGTGGGGCATAAAAACCGAATCCCAGCGAATTCGTTCTGTAACTCTCACTTTTACAGGGAATTGAGTAATTTTATCATCCTGGTTTTTTAACCAGATGTATTGTTCGTTTTCAATTCCCCAAATGCGAGCTACCTTAGGATTGATCCATAACAATGGTTCAGCTTTTAAGTCAACCAGGTTGGGATTGTTGGCCGTGCGGCTAAAAGTATGTGCCGGTGTGCGACCGTAAATCAACCGGTAAAAATTTTCAGGGGGTTCTTCATGTTGTGTAAAGGAAGGCATCGGGTCAAAACCGGCATTTTCCATTTCAGTAGAATACAACTCGATTTTACCCGAGTTGGTATAGAACTCATAGTCTTCCCCCTCTTTGAGGTAGGGGGCGCCGTAAGCCCGTTCAAACTTTTTCACGCCTACTTTTTTCATTTCCTCTAGTGAAGAACCAGCCCGATACAATTGCCAGTCCAATACTTCCTCGATATTTTCCCAGGGGAAATATTTTTCAAGCCCCAGTTTTTCGCCGAGTTTTTTAGCAATCCACCAAGCGGGTTTACTTTCGTATTTAGGCTTTGCTGCAGGCATCCTCAGTGCTATGTGGGGCTCGCGGTGGGGAGCAGCCCGGATGTAATCATAGCGTTCAAGGTAGGTACACTCCGGAAGCACAACATCAGCATAACCTGTTACCTCCATAGGCATAGTGTCTACCACTGCCATGAATTCCAGCTCCTGAATAGCTTTTATTGTTTGATCTTTGTTTGGCAGAGTTAATGGTAGATTTGTCCCTGCTACTAACCAACTTCTAATTTGATGCTTAGGGTTATTTTCAGGAATGGTAGCCTCCACCAGGGCATTGGATACGGGCAGTGCTGCCAGGGGATATTTATCGCCGTGAATATCTTTCCAGTCCCATTTTGGATGGGGAGGCTCAGGTGTGGGATACTCGGGTAGGCTCATTGCTTCTTTGAAATAGAAACCGCCACGGCGTCCCCATGACCCCAGCAAAGCATTGAGAATAGCAATAGCGCGTTCGCGCTGGGTATCATCGCCGTACCATGTGGCATGCCGGCCCGGGTGAATGATAGCTGCGGGCGATGCGGCTGCCATTTCATAAGCGGTTTTCCGGATTGAAGAAGGTTCGATGGTGGTAATACCGTAAGCCCATTCCGGCGTCATTTTTTTCACATGTTCTTTCAGCTCTTTAAAGCCATAAGCATACTGTTCAACGTATTTTTTATCATATAGCTCATTGTTGATGATAACATGAATCCAGGCCATAAGAAGAGCGATATCCGTGGACGGTTTGATGGGTAACCAGAATTTCGATTTACTGGCCGCTGTTGAGAATCTAGGATCCACCGTTATAATTGAAGCCCCTTTATCTATTGCATCGGCCATTTCCTGGACCTGGCCGTTATGCATGTTTTCACCGATATGTGAACCAATCAGGACCAGGCATTTGGTATCCCTGATGTCTGTAGGTTCAGGTGAGCCCACCCCGCTGCCGAAAGTGGCGGCAAACCCCACTTCACGTGGTCCGCGACATTGGGCATAAGAAGGATGAGCTTCGGTATGTGAGCCAAAAGCATGCAAAGTATGCCCCAGATGAGACCCGGGGGAACCGTGGAAAAAACCGGCCACAGCCTCAGGGCCGTATTTTTGTTTGATTTTATTAAAGTTTTTAGCAATTACTTCCAGGGCTTCATCCCAGGAAGCCTTTCGGAAAGTTTGCTTCCCTTTTTTCGTGGTTCGTATAAGGGGTGTTTTCAGACGATCCTCGTCATAATACATCCCTATACCGCCGGTTCCCCTGGGACACATTCTTCCGTTGCTGTGTGGGTCGTTATCGTTGCCGATAATTTTGATGATCTTTCCTGAATCATCGGTGTGAGTCCATCCTGCGCACTTCCAAAAGCAAACTTCGCAATAGGTGGGGTACCTGTTAAGTTTTAGGTTTTTATCAGCCGCTTCTCCGGAAAGCTTATTCATAATCTCCGAGCCTTTGGCCCATTTATAAGCCCCTCCGGCCGCGGCAAGGCCCCCGGTTCCAAGTGCTGATATTTTTATGAAATCCCTTCTCGTTTTCATTTTATTATAGCTTATATAAATTGTTAACTATATTTGTACAGATGTATTTAAATAATACCTATGTCTTACTATTTCGCAAAAATACGGAGTTGCGATTAAATACGGAAACAGGTATGTTTATATTTGGATGTAATACAAGTTACTGAAAATCAATATCAAAATTAATAAACATTTGATGTGTTACGATATTCAAATAAGGCTATGTGGTTGACTAACAAAATTGTAAAAATTTATTTAGATTGTATATAAATTTGCATTTCAAAAAGATTGAATCAAGAGTCATAATGTGCAATAATAGTTTATTTTTTTGAGTAAAGTAGAAATTATAAAAATCGGGGTTATTGAGAGGTATTAGTAGAAAACAGTTTTTTAAGCAAGCCGGGAATTTATTACTTCTCGTTTTCTTGTATTTCCTGGTAAAACTGACCGGAAGGCATCAGGACCTATCTCAGCAAAAAGTTTTAAAGGTTGATAAGAATAGTTTACATAATGGATATAATTTCTTTGAAGATTGTATTATTGTCACAGATTCGGCTGGGATTAAAGTTTTCTCTTCAAGATGTACTCATCTTGGCTGCCGAATAGCCAAAGCTGAAGGGAGCCATTTAGTGTGTCCGTGTCATGGATCAAGGTATAACCGGAGTGGTGAGCCCATATCCGGACCTGCACCCCGGCCACTTAAAAATCTCGATTACCGGATAGAAGGAGATAAAATTATTATTAGGTTTGTGTAGTTATGCAATGGAAGGCCATATTCAAAGGGTTTTTGTACGACACATTCGGTGCCATAGCTACTGCCGGTTTGCTAATTTGTACACTTTCCGGTATTGCTCTGGCCATTCCTTATGATGTGGTCAATCCCTATGAATCAATCAGCCGGTTTATCATCAATAATCCTACGGCTGCCTTTTTCAGAAATTTTCATTACTGGTCGGGTCAATTTTTCCTGGTATTTACCATTATTCATGTTATCGATCATTTGTATCGAAATACCGAGTCGCGGGTTAGACCTAAAGTATGGTTAAGATTAACCTTATCGCTAATTGCCGTATTTTTTGTGATGCTTTCAGGCTTTATCTTAAAAGGAGATGCTGATAGTCTCCAGGCCCGGAGGATTCTGGATGCTCTTATAAGGGATATTCCTTTGATTGGGGATTTTTTATCTTATATTCTCCTTGGAAGTAAGGAAAGTTTCCAGTTGCTCTATGTGCATCACGTTGCAACAGCAACGGTATTTATATTTATCGTAGTTTATGAACACGCCCGTTATATTTGGGCGAAAGCTCGTACCACGGTCATTACTACACTCATAATTGTGGTCTTGAGTGTATTCTTTCAGGCGCCCCTTCATGACAACATCAACCCTGTTGTGAAAGGCCCCTGGTATTTTGTAGGTCTGCAGGAAATCCTCCATTGGATGAGCCAGGCCGGATGGGCGTTATTGATTGTTGTCGCGTTACTGGTTGTCATTTACTTTATTCCAAAAGTTAATTCTCAAACCGCTGCTCTTCTCAAGCGGTTTTTATTGGTAGCTTTAGTGATTTATGGTGTTTTGACGGTGACAGGATATTTTTTCAGAGGAGAGAACTGGCAATGGAAACCGGAATATGCCAAAGAAGCGTATAATCCCTTTGAAGTCCAGCGTACTCCTCTAACATTGTCGGGATATCATAACAACGAGATTCCCCATGTAAGGGGCAGGGGTGAAGCTTGCCTGGTATGTCACGAGGATATGAACGGTTTTACTGATTCTCACAACCCCCGGGGTATCGGGTGTGCTTCCTGTCACCTGGGTGATCCGTTTACCCTGGATAAGAAGGAAGCGCATGAGAATATGGTTACTATTCCCGGAAATCTCAGCGCTGCCGATAAAACCTGCGGCACTGCCGAGTGTCATCCGGATATCACTGACAGGATAGAAAAAAATATCATGACGACCAACAGTGGGATGATTACCGTGGATCGTTTTGTTTTTCATGAAGAGAAAGACTTATCGGCCCTGGCTCATATACAAAATCTCTCGCATAGTGCGGCTGATCAGCATTTCAGGAATCTTTGCGCCAATTGCCACCTGGGTAACGAGAAGCGGGAATTAGGAGTTATTGACCAGATGTCCCGCGGAGGGGGTTGTAATGCTTGCCATCTGAATTATGACAAGAAAGCTGAACAGGAGCTGCAAAAGTATTTACAGCAAGATACCGATACGATGCTGACGCGTTTTCATCCTGAAGTATCGCTTAATGTCTCCGATAAAAACTGTTTTGGCTGTCATAGCCGCTCCGGAAGGATTTCAACCAATTATGAAGGGTGGCATGAGACCCAGTTAGAAAAAGAAGAGGTTAAAGAGTCCGATACAACTAAATACCGCGTTTTGCAGGATGATCGCGTTTTTAGGTATGTGGAAGCCGATGTACATCATCGACTGGGAATGGAGTGCATTGATTGCCATACTTCTTACGAACTTATGGGTGACGGGAATTTATATGCGCACAAAGAGCAACAGCAAAAAGTGAGCTGTAAGGATTGCCATTTTAACGAAGAACCCAAAACGAAAAGTTTCGAGGAGCTTACTGCTGAAGAACAAAAAATAATTAATCTGCGTACACATCTGTCGAAAGACGCAGATTACCTTATAACGGATGAGGGAGATCAAGCTCTGACCAACACCTGGTATGAAGGTGATAGTGCCTATATGAAGGGCAAAAACACTGCCAAGTCGTTCACTCTTAGCTCCCCCGATGAAATATATACGCGCGGAGAAGCCCATTCGGATATTACTTGTTCGGCATGTCATACTTCCTGGGCACCACAATGCATCGGGTGTCACAACGAGTTTGATGAGGAGGTGGAGAAGGGGTTCGATTTGCTGGCCTATGAAGAAACCAAGGGTTCGTGGGTAGAGTATATCGGCCGCTTTTTAGCCGATCCTCCTACTTTGGGGGTCGATGAGCACGATACAGGCAGAACAATTACAAGTTTCGTCCCCGGTATGGTGCTTTCAATCGATAAGTCGACATGGACCGAAGATAAAGAAAATGATATAATTCATCA
This sequence comes from Bacteroidales bacterium, assembly GCA_021740175.1. GTDB lineage: Bacteria > Bacteroidota > Bacteroidia > Bacteroidales > JAIPAH01 > JAIPAH01. Next base: position 6,113 of record JAIPAH010000077.1, on the reverse strand, counting down.
CCGATTGTTTGCGCCTTCTTCCCCACATACAATTTCAACAAAAGGGCGGGATTGCAAGTCCTGTCACAACAGCTCCCTGGCGTTGGGCTATGGAAGGGGAGAGCTGAAATATGAAACCGATGGCCGGTGGGGCAAATGGAAGTTTAATTCCCGTTTTTCTGGTAATGAATATGATGGTTTACCGGAAGATGCCTGGACAGGCTTTAAGGAAGAGAGAAATGATGTTTCAGCAACACGGAAAGATATGCGCCCTTTCAACACGAAAGAACAGGAAAGGATTTTACTGGTAGGTTCATGCCTGGAATGTCATAATCATAACTCGAAAATAATGAGAAGCAGCCTGGATAATTTCCAAAGTCTGCTTGATGGGCGTAGTGAAAAATGTGTGTTACCCGAATTTTATTACAAATGATGTCAGGCTATTTCTTCTTTTATTTTGTTGGGAGGTATCCATAGCTGCAATGTGTCAAACGCAAAATGGTGTGATTTTGGTTTTGTGAGGTTGCGGGATTAGTTGAGATCCGTAAATTCGTTTCCTTCGTTAAGCAACTGATAATATTCACGGAGGGTGTTGATGTTTTTAAAAATAGTGTCCGAATAGAAGAAAGCATTCCCGGGCGGGGCTACAATATTGACCTTAGGAAGCGTCTTGAACAGCTCTTTCATGCTATACCTTTTTTTTACAATATTCGCCTGCAAATAGGGAAGGGTTTCAATGGAGTAAAAACCGCATAAAGGATGAATATTCCCCTGGCTGTCTTTACCGATAGTCACCAAAGCATCGTTTCTGTTATCCGCAAGGTAGCGCAGGTAATGTTCATTCATAAGGGGTAAATCGATGGATAATATGATATTCCATTTGGTTTGAGAATGCTGCAGCGTGCTAAGTAAACCTCCCATGGGGCCTATGTTTTTAATTTTATCATAAATAACCGGGTATCCCGTTTTTTTGTGATAAGTCGTGTTACTGGAGATTAAGATGTTGGAGGTGAACTGTAACAAGAGGTCGATATTGTGCTGGATAAATGTTTTTCCCCGGAATTCCGCCAAAGATTTATCTTTCCCAAAGCGACTACTCAACCCCCCGGCAAGGATGATCCCGGTAACAGGTTCGGTTATTGTCATATACCTTTTCTTTCTCCCACAGCTTTTATCAAATCACTGGCATGGGTATTTAAGATGTTGAAGATACAAAAATTTTTTTGGAGCTTATAATAATTGACTACTTCATCAATAAAGGGAGATCTCACAGTACATACAATAATTACATCATAATATTTATTTAATCAGCAAACAACTGTCCCCGTAACTGAGAAGACGAAAATTATTAGCCAGAGCATAATCATAAACTTGCCGCCAATCGCTGCCAAGATAGGCGGCAACCAAAAGCAGCAATGTGCTTTTAGGTAAATGAAAATTCGTAAACATAGCGTCTACCATTTTATAATCGTATCCCGGCGCAATGATAAGTTGTGTTTCTCCCCGGATATTTTCCTCCTGTTCATTATCAAGCTTATTAATGAGTGCGTCCAGAGCTTCTGTTCTTGTAGGAAAATGTCGTAGTTCATTGTCATAAGGATACCATTGCTCAATAGTGAAGGTAGCCGATGAATTTTCCATCAGCTTTGCAGCGTACCAGTAAAGGCTTTCCAATGTCCTGACCGATGTGGTCCCGACGGCCACATTTTTTTGGTTTCCGTCTCTCAGTTGTTTGAGCGTGTTTTTGCTGACCACGATTTGTTCGGTATGCATCTCGTGTTCACCGATTGTCCTCTCAGATACCGGTTTAAAAGTGCCGGCGCCTACATGTAATGTAACTTCAGTCTTTTGAATGTTTTTTTGATCAAGACGTTTCAAAGTGTCCTGTGTAAAATGCAGGCCGGCTGTCGGAGCAGCTACGGAACCATTATTGCGGGCATAGACCGTTTGATAACGCGTGCGATCGGATTTTTCGGCTTCTCTTCTCAGGTAAGGGGGCAGGGGAATTTCGCCTGCTTGTTCCAGTATTTGTGCAAAAGTCTTATCTTTATCCCATTCAAAGTGGACGATAAAAGAGTTGCCGATGTGCTTCTTTCGTGTAGCTTTTAATTCAAAATCCTCGCCCATTAATTTTAGCTTTCCTTCTTTCCATTTTTTGGCATTACCTACAAAGCATTCCCACTCCCCTCCGCCATAATTTTGAAAAGCCTCCTGGATATCCTGGTTATGAGGCTTCAGTACAAAAATTTCAATGCGGGCTCCCGTGGATTTTTGAAAAAGCAAGCGCGCCTGTACTACTCTTGTTTCGTTAAAAACTAAAAGAGAATCAGGGGGTAACAGATCGGGAGCTTCTGAGAACTGATGTTGGCTTATTTTGCCTTGGTTATAAAAAAGCAGCTTTGATTGATCTCTTTGCTTCAGCGGATATTTTGCGATTAACGACTCTTTTAACGGATAATCGTAGTCTTCAATCCGGATATTTTTGGGATGCTGCATTTTGTTCATTCCATATTGCCTGTCGCGCCTGAAGTGTCAATCTCGTTCCCGTAGTGATGCAGAATATCCTCTTCTTCAATGGTCTCTACCTTAGCGATGTGGTTACTGGTCTGATGATACCATATCTCCACAAAAAAATGATCTACCGCAAAGAGTTTAATCAGGTAATACATATAAATTCGAGTCATGATTTCCCCTCCGGTTTCCAGAGTGTGTTCTGCCTTTTCTACGAGAGACAGCGCTTCAAAATCTTTCTTTCTTAAATTCATTGCAAAAATAATAATTGGTGGTTACTAACCACAGATGTTTTTTGGATTAACTAAATGACAAGGGTCGTTATATATTGAAGAAGCTTTGAAGGTCATTCTTTCTGAAAAGAAAACGGATTATACCGGCGGCTCATATTGTTCAATCTCTTTTTTATAGCGTTCTTGCAATAATTTCAGTTTGTCAAGGGTTGCTTCAACGTCATAAATTCTTATTAGATCAACCAGGCCTTCTTTTACATAAACAGTCCCTCTGGCTGCGTCAAATGATTTGTATTCAAAATTGGTCTTTAATACTTTAGTGATTTCTTTGAAATCTTCCCATTCCAACTCATAATCCTGCTTAAGATAATAAGTGTAGGGCATATCGGTATCTTTGTATATCCCATCATCAAGTTCTTCCATTTCAAGGTACTTTCGAACACTGATTTTGGTAGTAAATTCTCTTACTTTTCTTTTCTTATCAAAGTCCAGACCTTCTTTTTCAAAAAGTTTTAAAAGGTCTCCCAATCGATCCAGGTTCTCCATCTTGATTCGCAGGACCGTTCGCAGTTCGTTTAAAAGTGTGATGTGTCCTAAGACAGCATCAAATTGGAGTTCGGGATGATTTTTCTTTATCCGCTGTGCCATTCTGATTACGTCATCTTCGCAGATGTAACGGAAAGTGCGAAGCACTATGAATAAACTACGCGGGATAAGTTCTATTTCATTCCTTGGAATATTATAAAACTCATAGTATCCCGGGAAAGGATGCATATCCTCCAATATCATCTGCGGATGATTATATTGCGACTGATAAGGAGCCAATGTTTCTTCCTTAGTGATGTACCCAATAGAGCCAATGATTTGATTATTTGCCATGATTATATTTTTTTCTTTATACCAAATGTATTAATTATTTAAAAGTGTTCCAAATTAATTCGATGCGAAAAATGTAGGTTTAACGATCAGCATTACCCAGCCCCAGTGCACATTTTTGCCCATGCCTGCTTGTAATCCCTTTAACCGCTCCATACTGTTTTTGTAGAGCATTGTAGAATACCCGGCTTTAAGTAGGACGTTCTCATCGATCTTACCGGAATAGACGACATCTATCTCTGAGCCCAGTGATTTGTCAATTTCTTCCCCGGTTTTTTTAAGGTATGGTTCGTCTAAACTAAAGTTATGCAGGGTCAATTGGAATTTCCCTAGTTTTTTTACTTTGTAACTACTCCGGAATAATAAGTCATTAACGCCGGCCCCGTGCTTAGCCGGTTTACCGAAAAAGTCCAGATATCCCAGGTATTTATGACCCGGTCCGTAAAGGTTTGAAAATGTATTGTTTTCTTCCAGCGGAGTATTTGCTGAAGAGTAATCGGTACCGGAATAATGGTCATAACCAGCATTCAGATAGAGTGATTTAAACGGTTTGGCTCCTGCTCGAACAGAGAAAAACTCTGCCTGGATCGTTGTGCCGGTGGGGTCTTCCCCGCTTTGCTGGTAATAAGCTCCGGAAAAATCAAAAATACCGGCAGCATATGTCATGTAAGGACCAATGGTATGGCGATATTTTATAATATCGGGATGCTCTATCGTTTCTCCTTCATCACCTTCGGTATCAGCTTTTTGAAACCCATCACGCACAGCGACCAGGGAAAACCCGAGATCGTCACCAAAGTCTTTATGAAGCCATAGGTATGCGATGTTTTTATGATGGGATTCGTTAAGCGAATAATCGGTTGTAAAAGGCTTTAACTCCGCTTCCGGGTCATTATTCACCCCATAACCGGCATGAATCATAAATTCCCCGTCTATGCTTGTAAACATCAGGCGAGCCGCATCGTGACTTTCGCCGTATGTTCGCCAGTTCCCATTAGTAAAAAGCCGGACATCATCATATACCAATTCCTGGCGGCCGACTTTTATGGCCAGCTGATTTGAAAAGTTGTATTTTACCCAGGCTTCATACAAACCGATTCCTGAATTATCGGTTTTCCATTTGTCTTCTCCCCATATTCGGGCATCCTGTACCGATAATTTTGTAGTCAATTTATCCGCGCTATAATTCGCAGTAAGTCTTGAGCGCTGTGCAACAACGGCTAAAGGATCCGAATTTTCAGTGGGTATGGTTTTGTACCCGTTGCGATATTCCCCTCTGGATCTGAATTCACCTTCAAGAACGAATTGGGCGTTTAGGTGGAGAAAACTAAAGAGTGCAAAAAGAGTTAATAAAAGTCTGCTCATGGTTTTTGATTTTTATCTTAATCAACAAATTAACATATAAAAGGTTTAACATACAAATTTAAGGAAGCGTCATAAGTGTGCTGACAGGTGAATGAACCACGGATCGGATTTTATTTGATTTATCATATTGAAAGGGAAGGAACAAGGCAGGAGTTTTCGGGTGGCTTTTGGATAAAAAAACAACCGGTCGCAAAAGACGACCGGTTGAAGGACAACACACAGTGCTGAGCAAGTTATTGCTCTATTAAGTTTGGATATTTAGACTCCCATTCGAGGTATGCTCCGTCGTATACCTTAACGTTAGGATATCCAAGAATATCTTTTAAAGCAACAAAATTTACGGCTGCTCTTACACTAGTTTTACAGTAAGCTATGATTTCTTTGTCCGGTGTGATGCCTTTTTCTTCAAATATTATTTTCATGTCACTTTTTGGCAAAAAGGCTCCATTTTCATCCAAAATATCCTTATAGTTGATATTCACGGCACTTTTGATATGGCCTTTGCTTTTCTTTTCCTTTCCCTCATATTCCCCTTTAGCTCTGGAATCGAGAAGAATCACATTATTGTCATTGATTCCTTTTTTGACTTCAGCAGCATTGGCTTTGAGCTGATCCTGAACCTTGGGTGTAAAGGTGGCCGATGCCGGTTTACTCCCTCTTCGTGTAAGGCGAATTCTTTCTTTACGCCATTTATTCATGTCTTTATGAAGAAGATGGACGTTATCAGCTCCTAAATATCTCAGCGTCCAGTACACACGGCTATTATATTTTTGGGACCCATCATCATAAATGATGAATTTCTTATCCGTGGTAATGCCTTTACTTCCAAAATAGTCAGCGAGTTTGTCGGGTTCTTTTAAGATGCCTTTGATATCCCCGTCTTTGTATAACTCAAGGTGAGGGATATTTACTGCACCTTTCACGTGCATCCTGTTAAAGGTTGAAGCGGTATTGGCATCAACTACAACCACGTTATCTCCTTTAGCAGCAGATTTAAATTCACCGGCCTCAATGACAGGTGATTGCGCATACAATGCTCCTGCCAGAAGCACCGAAATCGTTAATGTTATTAATCTTTTGTTTAATTCTTTCATTTTAGTTCCTTTTTAGAATACAACTTGTAATTGGACTTGCAGACAATCATTGTCT
>JAIPAH010000004.1 GCA_021740175.1 Bacteroidales bacterium | reverse complement strand
TGGCACCCCGATGCCGGTATCCTTCACATAAAATTCTACAAATTCATTTTTCAGTTTAGCCCCTACATTAATTCGTCCTTTATCGGTATACTTAATCGCGTTTTTAATAAGATTGCTGAGCATCGCTTCAAATTTGTGCACATCGGTAATAATGGTTGATTGATCTTCAGGCAGAATTTGGTCCAGCTTAAGTTCCAGGCCTTTTTTCCGGGCTTCCGGTCTGAAAAATCGAATAACATCCTTCAGGTGATTGTTCAGATTCGTCTCTTGCCTTTCCGTCGTAACAATCCCTGCTTCAATTTTAGACATTTCCACGATGTCATTGACCGTATTCATCATCCGCTGGCCGCTTTTATGAATAATTTCAATAAATTCATCTTTTTCTTCGTTGGTTAAATCGGAGTCCCTGAGAACGTCTGTAAATCCTAAAATGCCGTTCATCGGCGTACGAATTTCATGGCTCATGTTAGCCAGAAAAGCTGATTTCAGACGGTTGCTCTCTTCGGCTTGCTGTTTGGCTTCCATTAAATCTTGCTTGTGTTGTTCCTCTTTTCGCTTTGAATGCAATAAGGGGGCAATATAATCGGATAATCGTTGAATCAATCCTTTATCCTTATCATTATATCCACTCTCTTTATTAGCAACTGCAATTAGCCCGATCAATTGATCATTTGCTATAATTGGTGCGGCCATGGCAGAGGTTAACTGAATATGCCCTTCAGGCAGTTGAAGGTTCTTATTTTTATATAACGCTTTTCTTTTTTTAAGCGAATCACCCCACACTCCTGCCCAGGATTCCTTCGGGAAAACGATGCTCTTGTCTTTTGTCTGACATTTATCCCAAACATCCCTTGTCATCGACTCAGATACAAGATCACCATCTTCATTAATGTAGCCAAAAAAGCCGTATTCGCTGGAAAAAACTTCCCTGATAATATCCAATATTTCCTTATAAAAACTTTCATTTTCGGATTCTATGAAGCTATTGGAGATTCGGTTTTTGATTTGGAGTTCCTCTTCGGCCTGTTTGCGTTCAGTGATGTCATTCATAGCTACAACAGCTCCTGTTATGTTACCCTGAGCATTTTTTAGCGGCTGGCCGGAAGCCAGAATAAATATTGCGCTTCCTTCTTTGGGTTTGATAACCATTTCTATTTCATTGAAATACTCTCCCCTTAAAGCCCTGAAAAGCGGAATTGCCTCAGTGTTCATTTTGGTTTTGCCATCCTCTTTATATATATCATAATAATCAGCCCATTCTGACGAAGGAATATTTTTCCGGGGAAGTCCATGGAACTCCCGGGTTTTCTTGTTGAAATAGGTTAATATACCTTCTGCGTCATAGGCCACCACTCCAACATTGAGATTATCAAGCAAGGCAGAGATAATATTTTCACTCTTTTCCAGTTGTCGCTCGGTTTCTTTACGTTCAGTAATGTCTTCCCCTGAAGTAAGTATCCCGGTAATCTTCTGATTTTTATCTCTCAGGACACTGTTATGCCACTGGATGGTTTTTCTTTCTCCTGTTTTTGTAATAACCTGCCCCTCTACTAATTTTACTTCTTCAAAATCTTCCTGAGTCAGTTTTTTGAATATCTGTCTGACCGAATTTCTGGATTCTTCGGGAAGGCACGTTGTAAACCAATTTTTACCGATCAATTCTCCCTTTTCATATCCAAGTAAACGATGACCACTATCATTTAGCAAGGTAATATTTCCTTCCAGGTCCAAAGAAAGGATAATCTCTGCTGCTATATTCAGATATCTCTCTGCAGTTTCTTTGCTTTCTTCTGCTTTTTCTTTGGCTTTAATGAGTTCTTCCTTTTGTTCTTCCAGGGTTTCATTTTTCCTTTTTAGTTTTTCACAGGAGGCTTTTAACTTCTCATCAGAAGTGGCTAATGCTTTATCTAACCGGTAATATTCAGATACATCACGAAATACCAGTACAACGCCGCCAATATCCCCTTCCTTATCCCGTATGGGTGAGGCCGAGTCCGCAATTTGACATTCAGTGCCATCATTAGATATAAGTAACGTATTTTTAGCCAGCCATTCGATATTACCGCTTTTAAGGGATTCAATCACCGGACTCAGAGCTTTCTCTCGTGTTTGGGCATTAACAACCTCAAAGACTTCTGTTATCTTTTTATTTTTCGCCTTTTTTTCACTCCATCCGGTCAACTGTTCGGCCACTGGATTCATGAACCTGATAAGGCCATTTACATCAATCGTAATAACACCATCTCCAATTGAATTAAGCGTCAACTGGTAATTCTCCTCTTCTTCCTCCAGCCTTTTTTTGGTTTGTCTTAAGGAGCTTAATTGCTTTTTTAGTTTCTGATTTTCTACCCTCAGTTGCTCATTTGTTGGTTTTTCTTCAGCCATAACAAAAATTATTATTTATATGAATAGTTATATGAATATGAATTTACCTTATTCATATTTTATTCTTTAAATATAATCAATTCTTTACCATTTTAACTATAGATTAGGCTGTTTTCTTTATGAACCCACCACGTTTTGAATTACTTGCAGCAGTTGCTCCTTCTTCACCGGCTTGGACACATACTCATCGCAGCCGGCATCCAGGGTCTTTTGCCTGTCGCCTTCCAAAGCGTAAGCCGTTTGGGCTATAATGGGGACTTTAGGATTGATTTCTTTAATCCGGCGTGTGGCTTCATATCCATTTATATCGGGCATTTTAATATCCATCCGGCAATTGTTAAGGTTCGTCTCTTGCCTGTCGCTAGTAACAATCCCTGTTTCAATTTTAGACATTTCCACGATGTTATTTATCGTATTATTTTTCATTTGGAAGTATTTTTGGAAACGATGGTAAATGTTATATCGTGCGTTTTATGTTTATTCACCAAATCGATCAACGTCTGGTTTATCCTGTCACGGTCTTGCTCAATCACACATTGCATTCCTTCCTGTGCTGTAAACTCGTCTTTTTCCTGCTTTAAATTGTAAATTTTCTTTGCCTCTTCCGAACCGCAGAATGTATCATTTTGTAAATCATATTGCCAGCTGCCAATGTGACCGACTTCCTGGGTCTTTCGAAATCGTTCTTCACTAATTTCAACTTTTTCTTTGGCCCGCAGGATTTCTTTTTCCGCTGCATTGCCCTCGGTAATATCCTTGATTATCATGCTCGTTCGAAGCTCGTTTTTGCTATTAAAAAAAACGGAAGTAGATAATTCTGCCGTAAACCTGGTCCCGTCTTTTCTTATAAAGGTCAATTCCCCCTGGGTTTTACCGGTTTTTTCTCTTTCTGCTAATAACTTTGGCAAGTTTGGGTCATTCTGATCAACCAGCCCATTCTTGCCGGCATTGTATATTTCCTTTTGCGTCATCCCAAACATATTACAAGCTGCCGGGTTGGCCGATAAAATCGAGCCGTCAGGACTGGTAATCAATATCGCATCCAGGCTGTTTTCCATCACTAACCGGAAACGTTCCTCGCTCTCTTTTAACTCCTGCTCATACTGGGTGCGCTTTTTAATCTCTTCCTGCAAATCTTCCACCAGGTTTAAGGAAGTATTTTTTGCCTGCTCAAGTTCCTTAATCTTCTTTTGCAGATCTTTATTCCTTTCCTCGGCAATTTGCTCCAGGGATTTTTTTTCTTCTTGCAATTGCCGGTCAAAATAGAGACGTTCCAACATGACCGCCAACATTTGAGTGGCACTTTGAATCAGTGGAAGATGCTCCTTTGGATCATTTTTAAATTCGCTGATTCTGATAAAACCAAAATGCGACCGGCGCGTTTTTATTTCTATATCAAAACGAGTTTCCTCTATGTTTTCTTTGGTAAATTGAAAGACAGCAGGTTTAAAAATTTCATGCAGCCCATCCAAAAACATCTCAATTATTTTTGGCCTGTCATGAACCTGCGTGAGATTGAACATCAATAAAAATAGATCGTGTGCTGTATTCATGCTTTCACTTATTTAATGGCAAATTCCGTGGCGTTTTCCCTTAACCATTCATCCGGGTCGACAAAATATGGATTTTGTGTGATAACTCCTCCCGATATGGTGTATGGATGCGTTCGCAGCACGTTCATAATAGTTTTCCCCGAAAATTTGGTGATGTTGTACAAACAAACGCTAATCCAGGGCTTTCCGGGGATAAAATAGTTCAGGCGTGATTCGTAGGCCATCAGGTGCTCTCTTCCCGGAATGGCCTCCAATGCCCAAACCATTTCGGCTGTGGCGCGAATATTTCGTGGTCCATTTTTTTGCGATTTCTCGAAGAAAGCGTTTAATCCCAGGTCCATGCTGATGGGTGAAAAAGTGCCATCCGGATAATAGAAGTCTTTGGCGCTGTCGATGGAAAACAGGTTGGGATCGTGCGGGTGATCTTTACAATCCGGGTAAAACATTCCGTAATCCGCGACAAAATTCTCCTTTGTTCGCTCAACCGGGCAGTAAAGCTGCAAATCGCCTTCAATATCCCCCTGGTGAAGGAAGCCGAAAAGAATTTCATCCCTCTCTTCCGCGGTTTCATAAAGTCCGGCGATGTGTAATCCCCAGTTACAGGTGTATCCTCCGAACCCCAGGTTTAATTTTTCCTGGTTTGATGTTTGAATATGCATAATAGCTCCCCTTTTTGCTATCTATTTACTCCTTGTCTTTTCTTCCTCTTTGTCAGGTATGGTCTAATGCTCTGGCCGGCCTAACTATTCTTACACCCCTGCAATTAGCGCCGGCTCTCATAAATATACCGTAGTTCATTGTCATGTATAGCTCCCGCACTGCTGGTACTTCGTATTATATTTTTTAAATATAGACAATTCATAACTATTTAAAAAATTTTTTACTGATGATTTCATGAGATTAGCCAACCGATTGCTATCGGGGAACTGCAAAGGATAGTAAATTTTAGCTGGCACGATCTAATGCGGGACGTTTTTACCTCCCTCTCATGCCCGTCGTCCTGAAGGAGGAGCGAAGTGACGACTGAAGCCCGCCCGACTGAAAGATGCCAGTCGTTCGGGCGGGGACCTCCTTGATGTTATAAACTGGCTTTTCTTGTCGCGAAATTACCCGCATCATTTACGTTTGCCATTCTGAAACCTTATTCCCCGGCCTCTTCAACCTTAGTAGGTGGACCACGCCTCCTCCCCTACAACCTTATTACCTTATTGATGCTATTCGAAATGTCTTTCAGGCATTGGTTTCGGATGCACATACCTCCAATAAAAGGGGCGAAGCCCCGACACGTAAAAGCACAGGGTGAAGCGTAGCGAAACCCTGTGATAACGATACAAGGTCAGGTGTTGAGCTCTGAAAGAGCGAAACGTACTATAAAACAACATTCGAAATTCACTAATGAATCAATCTGAGGGGGAAACGTAAGATCACGTGTCGGGCTTTCAGCCCTTGGGTTTTTGCGTTGTCACTTTTCACAGGGTTCCATTTCATTTCACCCTGTGCTTTTACAGGAATGCCTTTCAGGCATTGGTTCCGGATGGGCTCGGCGGCATTGGTGTAAATGAGGAGGCCTCTCACTTCGTTCGAGGCGACTTGCTGCTAGTGGAGACGGAGGAAAAGCCCCGCAAAAAATGCTGCCCTTTCCGGCGTTTTTTGCGGGGCTTTTTTTGCTTCCCTCCCACTCGCCATCTCAAAAGATGCGCCTGAGGTGCAGATTGAGCAGGTGATCGCAGATCAGCGTTGACCCGTTCCAATCCGCTGCATCCGTGTCCCATTCTTCTCTTTTGCCAACTGGTTCAACTCATGTCATCGCGCTCCACTTTCTCAAACCCCGTGAAAGAAAATTCCCTTTAGTGATTCCTCCGATTAAATCTTAAATTTGCAGTAAAAAAGAACAATGAGCATCAAAGAAAACCCGGAGAAAATAAAATTGGAATTACCTGCCAGGGTAAAACTCATCGCCGTATCCAAGACCAAACCCGTCGAAACCATCAAAGAAGCCTACGATGCCGGCCATAAAATTTTTGGGGAAAACAAAGCCCAGGAACTCATCAATAAACAGCCTGAACTCCCGGAGGATATTGAATGGCACTTTATCGGCCACCTTCAGTCCAATAAAGTGAAATACCTCGCTCCTTTCGTCAGCATGATTCATTCGGTGGACCGGAAAAAGATTTTGAAGGAAATCAACAAAGAAGCGAAAAAGAACAACCGGGTGATTGACTGCCTGCTGCAGTTTCACATTGCTGAAGAGGAAACCAAGTTTGGACTCTCCATGGAGGAAGCCAGAGAGCTGATTGAATCCGGGGCTTTTCAAGGCTATGAAAACGTTCGCATAAAAGGCGTTATGGGCATGGCTACTTTCACCGAAGATACAGAGCAGGTGCGCCGGGAGTTTAAACATCTGAACAATATTTTTCAAACATTGAAAAAGGAGTATTTTAATAATGAAAATTTTAGGGAATTATCTATGGGTATGTCAGGCGATTATCGCATAGCCATTGAAGAAGGCAGTACGATAGTCCGCGTGGGAAGTTTGATTTTTGGCGCAAGAAATACACAGTAACCCTAATGTGAGCAAGCCACAACAAAACAATAAATCACAAATCTCAAAAGACAAATAACAAACAAGTTCCAATTTTTTTATATTTTTAATAAATCATTGAGTGCAGTCTAAAAAGCCTTCAAACTGTTGTTTTTTACCATTTTTACACCTAACTGCTAAAAATCAGCAGTTTGAAAAAGTCCCCTTTAGGGGATTTAGGGGTTATAAGACCTTTCAGACTTGACTCATCATTTAAACATAGCCGATGATCTCTATAATAGACAAAATAAAGAATGTATTACAATACGAGATTTTCAACTCAGATAATATCACCCTCAACATCAGCGATTTGATATTCGTTGTCATCATTTTTTTTCTCACCCGCCTGGTGATTGCCATCATCAGGAAAATTTTCTTCCGCCCTGCTGAGCGCAAAAAACTCTCCCACTCCCAGGCTTACACACTTTTTAAGGTACTGAAGTATTTTTTGGTTGTGGCAGCAGTTTTTATTGCCCTTCAAAGCATAGGAATCAATCTGACCTTTTTTGTGGCCGGTTCGGCCGCCCTTTTCGTAGGAATTGGATTAGGCGTTCAGGACGTCTTTAAAGATATTATCGCCGGTTTTATTCTGCTTTTCGGTAAAGCCGTTAAAGTGGGTGATGTTATTGAAGTCGAAGGAATTGTAGGCCGTGTTACGGATATTGATTTCCGGGTTTCCAAGATCGTGACGCGTGATGATATTGATATGCTGATACCCAACACGAAATTAACCAACGATAAGGTCATTAACTGGTCGTTTAACAATGAAATGACCCGTTTTAAAGTGGAGGTGGGTGTGGCTTATGGGTCCGATGTGAAGCTGGTAAGGAATATTTTGATGAAAGTAGCGCAGGAGCACCAGGAAATAGCGAAAACAAAGCCTCCTTTTGTAAGATTTGTTGATTTTGGGAATTCCTCCCTCGATTTTGAACTGTTTTTCTGGTCGGAAAACACCTTCCGTATTGAAAATATTTTGAGCGACTTACGGTTTAAAATTGATGAGGAATTTCGTCAGAATAACGTTACTATTCCTTTTCCGCAAAGGGACATTCATATTCGAACCAGGTGATTTAATAATTTCTTAACATAAAGGTAATTTTGCTTTAAACAGGTTCCCCGGTTTGTCGAGCTACTTTTGCGGTATTAATTGTTACAAAACAAAACAAATAATACTATGAAAATAAGAGCATTTACATTAGCCGTTGCATTGTTGGTTGGGATTGCTGCTTTTTCGGGAAACGATGATGATTCAGACAAATCATCAAAGAATAAAAATACAAAGAATAGGGAGACAACAATGGTGCAGGGAGCCGTAACAGACCGCTCCACCGGTGAAAACCTGGCCGGCGCCGAAATACAAATCAGGGATTCCCGGCAAAAGACTTATACGGATTTTGATGGTAATTTTTCCTTTGATCATCTTCAGCCAGGCACCTATGATATCATCGTTTCTTATATTTCCTATGATAAGAAATTAATAGAAGACATCGAGCTGAAACCCGGCAAGACCAAAAATATCAGGGTTAAGTTACTAAATGCCCATTAGTGAATTCATATTGTATCAAAATAAGGGGGGAAATTGCCCCATCCTTTTTTTGATATCATCATTTTATTAATTTCGCTGCAAGAAATATTAAGGCTACATGCATTAGTGTTGCAGCAGGATTTGATTAACGAAAAACCGTGTAATGGAGACGATTTATTTAATTCTTGTGATTGTTCTTTTCTCTTTAGCTATTTCAGATCTTGTGGTTGGAGTGAGTAATGATGCGGTAAATTTTCTTAACTCAGCCATCGGTTCAAAAGCAGCTTCATTCAAAACCATAATGATCATTGCCGGGCTCGGTGTTTTAGCCGGCGCCACTTTTTCAAGCGGAATGATGGAGGTGGCCCGGAAAGGCATCTTCCACCCCGATATGTTTTATTTTAAGGAGGTGATGATTATTTTCCTGGCGGTCATGCTTACCGATGTCATATTGCTGGACGTTTTTAACACAATGGGGCTTCCCACCTCAACTACCGTTTCCATTGTTTTCGAATTATTAGGTGCTGCCGTAGCCGTCTCCTTACTTAAAGCCATTGAAAATCCGGGTATCGAATTACATGAATATATCAACACCGGCAAGGCCCTGGCTATCATTGCCGGTATTCTTTTCTCGGTGGTGATTGCCTTCCTGCTGGGTGCTATTGCCCAATACTTTACAAGATTGATTTTTACCTTCCGGTATATAAAAACCCTAAAGTATTATGGAGCCATTTGGGGAGGTATTGCAATTACTGCCATCACCTATTTCATCCTCATCAAGGGGGCAAAAGGTTCTGCTTTGATCACCGAAGAGCAGCATCAATGGATACAAGCCAATGCAATGCAAATCCTTGCCGTTAGCTTTGTAGCATGGACAATAGCTCTTCAACTCATATCTTACCTGGTGAAATTCAACATGCTCAGGCTTATTGTCCTGGTAGGGACATTTGCCCTGGCCATGGCTTTTGCGGGCAACGATTTGGTTAACTTTATCGGTGTCCCGTTAGCCGGATTTTCCTCTTTCCAAATTTTTGCAGAGGCAGGCGCATCCGATCCCGGCGCCTTATTAATGGAACAATTGAGCGGGGCCGTAGAGACACCTAAATTGATATTGCTGGGGGCAGGAATTGTTATGGTGATCACCCTTTGGAAATCAAAGAAGGCCAAAAGTGTGGTAACTACTACCCTGGATTTGAGTCGCCAGGAAGAAGGGGAAGAGCGTTTTCAGTCCTATACTTTCTCCAGGGCAATAGTCCGCGCAGGGCGTTCCCTTAATGAAGGGGTCAGAAAAATCCTGCCCAACTCATGGTTAGATAAGATGGAAAAGCGTTTTACGTTACCGGATAAAGAACAGGACACGGGGGTCTCCTTCGATCTGCTTCGGGCATCGGTCAACCTGGTGATAGCCAGTATCATCATTTCTTTCGCCACCTCATTAAAGCTTCCCCTGTCTACCACTTATGTCACTTTTATGGTAGCTATGGGTACTTCGCTGTCTGACAAAGCATGGGGGCGCGAAAGTGCTGTTTACAGAATTTCAGGGGTCATAACAGTCATCGGGGGCTGGTTCTTTACCGCTCTGATAGCTTTTACAGCCGCATTTATTTTTGCCATGATTATCAGCTTTGGTGATATGATTGCCATTGTCCTGCTGATTGCTGTGGCTATCTTTTTTATTATCAAAACCCATGCGCTGCATAAAAAGCGGGAAACAGAAAAAGAAGAACGCGAGAAGCAAAGAGAATATGACTCGAGGCTTTCCAATCGCCAGAATATTCTCATTCAATGCAACAGAACGATTCTCGGAACACTCTCCAGCATCTCGAAAATCTACCAGGATATTATTGAACATGTTTCCAACGAAGACCGGCAAAATCTGAAAGCTACCGGCCGCGAAATGGATACGCTGCGAAAAAGTGCCAAAGAACAAAAGGAAAATCTCTACTTTACCGTCAACGAACTGGAAGAACATGACATTGACAGCGGGCATAATTATGTACAAGTGGTGGATTATCTCAGGGAGCTAACCCGCTCTATTCGCACAATATACGATCAAGGTTATACACATGTGGACAACAATCACAAAACCTTTACCAAGGAGCAAAAAGAAGAGCTGACGAATCTTGCCAATAAATTATCCGATTACCTTTTTGATATCTCATCGAATATTAAACACCACAATCACGGTGATTTAGACAGGGCTAGTGAGAAGAATAATGAGTTGATGGATCTGGTTGAATCCATGCGCAAACATCAGATAAAACGTATTAAAAAGCAGAATGACAGTACCAAACGAAGTATGCTTTACTTGTCGATTTTATTTGAAACGAAAAACATTCTTAAAGATACCTGGCATATCCTGAAAATCCAGCAGCGATTTATACAGAGCGTGGATTATTACAAGGAGCTGGCGAATAATCATAATTACTGATTTATTATAATCTTTACGTTTAGACCGTACAATCAACGTTAGAGAGGTTAGGGGCCGTCCAAAAAACCTTATAATAGGATATTCAGCAACTTTCACCCTTAAATTCCCTGAAGGGAAGTTGCTGAATATCATTAAGTTTCGTTTTTTAATGGGACTTTACCAAGTTACTTTAACGGTAAATATTTACCTTTTTTTGGACGGCTTCTCGGGATTTTTGCAACCTCTGGCTGCCCGAACCCACATGCAAGCATTTGTTTAGAATCCCTGATTCGGCATAAAATAAAATGTCTCATTTTTCGTACACTTTTATACCAGCGGAAAAGGTATGCAACACTTCTGCGCCTGGTATCCGTTCATCGTTCACTTTCATGATATCGCGGTCCAGTACCACAAAATCCGCTTTTTTCCCGGGTTCGATACTTCCTTTTTCCTCTTCCTCAAAACTACCTTTTGCCGCCCATAGGGTTATGGAGCGAAGGGCATTTTTGCGGCTGAGAGCGTTTTCCATTTGAAATCCCTCTTCCGGTTTGCCTTCCAGGTCTTTTCTCACCACCGAGGCATAGAAAGTGTAAATGGGATTTATCCTTTCTATCGGAAAATCGGTTCCATTCACCAGCCACCCGTTTTGCTGCATGAGGTCCTCAAGCGCATAGGCTCCTTGCATTCGTTTTTTGCCGATACGATCGGGCGCCCAGCCCATATCAGATGTAGCATGCGTGGCTTGCATGGAAGGGATGATATTGTATTTCCCGAATTTATCGAAATCATCGGGATGAACGATCTGGGCATGTTCTATTCGCCAGCGGCGGTCATTGTCGGGCTCCAGATATTTGCTGTACTCATTGAGCAGGAATCTCACCGCCGAGTCGCCGATGGCATGTGTGTTTACCTGGTAATCATTATTGTAAGCCAATTCAAGCATATCCCGGTAGTATTGGGGTTTGTTAACCAAAAGGCCATAATTACCGGGGTCATCATCGTAAGGTTCCAAAAGACAAGCTCCCCTGGAACCGAGAGCTCCATCCGCATAAAGCTTTATCGAATGGATGTGCAGCCGGTCGGTTTTGTAGGGGCCTTCTTTTACGAATGCGTCAATATTCTCCTTGTTGGGTGTCAGCATGGCATCCACGCGCATTTTAAGTTCACCGGCTTTTTGAAGGGAATCGATAACATCTATCACCGGTTTTTCCAATCCCGCATCCATCACGGAAGTAAGCCCGGCGCTAAAACAATCTTTCTGAGCCGTAAGCAGCGCTTCTACTTTTTCAGCCCTGGTTGGCTCCGGAATCTGATTTCTCAGGCGGTCGGCTGTACCTTCCAGGAACACGCCGGTGAGTTCGCCGTCGCTGTATATCGCTTCATCTTTCGGAATATCGCTTTCGGCCAACTCCGCCCTTGTTATGGCTTCTTCATTGGCCACAACCGCATGGCCGTCCACCCTTGTTAAAACCACAGGCGTATCCGGATAACGCTTATTCAGCTCTTGGTTGGTAGGGAAATCCTGGGTCGACCATTCATTCTGATCCCATCCCCGGCCTAAAAGCCATTCCGCCGGATTGTTTTCATGATGCTTTTCCAGGATTTTCAATATTTCATCAAAAGAAGTAGTTCCCGTCAGATCGGCATAGCGCATTTTATTCACCCCATAATGATAAAAATGACAATGGCCGTCGATAAAACCCGGATATACGGCCTTACCCTTCATATCCAGAACCCTGCCGGCCCGGTACTGTTCCTCTATCTCTTGGTCCGTGCCAACGGCAACAAACTTTCCATCCTTAACGGCAAAACTACTTTGGACGGAAAAGTCAGCATTCACCGTGTATACACTGGCATTCTTTACAATTAAATCTGCTTTTTCCATTTTTTGACAAGATGTCGTTAATACCAAAACTACGAATAAGACATATACAGGGTTCAATTTTTTCATAGTATGAATGTTTAATCCATTACAATTACTTTTTTGTAAACATTTTCGGAGGAACCTTCGAAAGATAGCTGTACAATATAGACGCCTCTCTCCCATCCTTCTGCATTCACAGCGTATACGGCTTTACCCGGATTGGGGTTTGTATTTTCAAAAATCAATTTGCCGTTTGAAGCTGAGAAAACCCGGATGCTATCAACGCGAGCTTCTCCCGTTTTAATGTTAAGGGTATGCCTGACGGGATTAGGAAGAACCCTGAGAGAAGTCGTTTCTTCTTCCGGGGTTCCAATATTCTGCCTGATTTGGATATCCGTAACCTTCGGGAGATGGTCCGAAGCTTCCCGTGTATCTTCAGCTGACAGGCCATACTGATCAAGTCTTTGCTGCGACATGCCACCGGTTTCAAGAATAAAACTCTTTAGCACCTCACTTGAACTGGTTGTTGTAATCGAATAATCAAGGCGACCCGGCCAGTAAGAACTTTCATTATCTATCCAGGTCAGGGCATAAGGATTATCCGAGTGATAAGATATCACATCTTTCAGATGCGTACCGTCCCAATCGGGGTCTCCGCCTTCGCCAAAGGTGGAAGTGTTAACAATATCTCCCGTCAGCAAAGTTTTTAATTGCTGCGAGTAGCCGACAAGATTCAGGTCGCCGGCCAGCATGATAGGCGTATTTTTTGGAAGCTCTATTCTTCCCCCGGCTTTCGTGGCTTCATTAACAAATTCGATAAAGGCATCAGCTTCCCGCTGACGATCTTCATTCGCATCACAGCAGCGGAAATGGGCGCCGGTTATAAGAAAGTCATGAGAAAACCGCTCATCAGGTAAATCGATAAGTACACCGGTCAGGCGCATATCATCATGAACATGCCAGCTTTCGCTAATGTCATATCGGGTGGTAATGATATTGCCCTCATCTTTTTTTACCGCACTCCAGCTCTCATCATTGTCAAGGGGCAAGGTCTCATCCATAAAAGATTCTATTTCTGTAGCCCGTGTGTCCCAGCATTCATTAAAGACAATCACATCAGGATTAGTAGCTTGTAAAACGCTTTCAAAATGGGGTTGCTGATCGGGTTTCATAATTCCGTCATGCAAAACATTGTAAGACATAACCCGCAGATGGTTTTGTTCCGACCGGCTGATACCAATAGGCTCAAAAGTATTGGTCAACCCGTCATCTATATGATAAGTAAAGGTCTCACCGGCATTGGGAATAGCATCCCCGCCATCTTCACTTTTAAGTAAAAGATTAAAGTTCGCCCCCTGGAAAAGATCATCGGTTCCATTGGGTTGAGCATCCAGCGAAATCTTAACCTCAAACTCATCGGATGTTACCGTCGGAAGAGCGCTAAAGCCAATGTCATTGTGATAGATACGCTCTTTGGATTCGTTATAATATCCATACCGATTACCGAACTGCCAGCTCAACTCGGCCCCTATATTTTCCACACTGTAACCTGTAGAAGCATCCTGGTCGGTGTCGAGATAAAGCGTGAGGTCGTTGTCGCTATTTAAAAGCAATTTTTCTTCAAGGGTGAAATTGACATAAATATTGTTTTCATCGTTTGTTACTTTAAGCGATAACAGCTCAAGAGATCCGCCATCCTGCCCGGAATCATCGATTTCTTCGTAATGCCGGTCCCAATCTTCCGTTTTTCCGTCAAAAAATATGGTATTTTCTTGTGAGTAACCTATCGTAGCAGAAGCTACAAATAAGATGAGTAAGACTTTTTTTATCATATCCGGTTTTTTAAAAAGTTTATCAATGATTCAATACTGGTAAACTTTGTTCGTGTTTTATCCGGCAAAAGTAATAAAATATCATCTTTCGCCTTGATGACAACCTCGGATTCCCCCTCCCCTTTTTCCGCTGTATTAAATCCGATCCGCGTTAAGGCTTTATTGAGCCAAAAAAGGTAAGGCTGCCTGCCGGAAGTGTTTATTTTCGATCCGGTGTTATTTTTCAGCAGGAAGGTCCCCGTATATTTATCGAAATAAATCGTTTCCTTTTCAAAAAAATGATTTAAAACATTGCTGAGCACTAAATCCTCCGGCGGTCCCGTTTGTATGTCTTTCCCTTTATCCATCAGCCAAATTTGATCGGCCACTTGCAGGGCCAGTTCCACATCATGGGTCGACAATAAAACGGATTTCCCCGTATCTTTAGCCAAACCCATCAAAATTTGCATTACTTCTATCTTGCTGGGGAAATCAAGGAAAGCGGTCGGTTCATCCAGGATGATTACCGGGGTATCCTGTGCCAAGGCCTTGGCAATCATTACCTTTTGTTTTTCACCGTCGGAGAGTTCATCAAAAAAGCGATGCTTCATCGCCTCAATGCCCACACGTTTCAGGGCTTGATCAACTATTTTCCTGTCTTTTTGACCAAAACGACCGATAATGGAGGTGTAGGGATACCGCCCCATGCCGACAATGTCCAGGACACGCGAATGAGGAATTTGAATCCGATCCGTCAGTACCACACTCATTAGGTGGGAGAGTTTTTTAAAAGACCGCTCCGTGCGGGGAGCTCCCATCAGGAATATCTCTCCCTCCAGGGCTTCCATAAACCCCGCAAGTGTCTTAATCAGGGTCGATTTTCCGGCGCCGTTAGGGCCGAGAATACAATTTAGTTCCCCCTCATGTAAAGCCAAGTCCATCCCCCGGTGAAGCACCTGGGTTTGTTTTTTCGATCGATAGCCAATTGCAACCTCCCTGGTTTGTAGCGTCGTGTGCTTCATACGCCCCCTTTTTGTTTGAGAATCACCCATATAACAATGGGCGCCCCGATAATCGAAGTCACCGAATTGATAGGTAAGGCTCCTTCAAATCCGGGCAAGCGAGCAATAAAATTACAGAGCAATGCCACAGCCGCTCCTGTAAGGATCACCCCCGGCAATAACAACTTATTATCCGAACTCACAAGAATATTGCGGGTAATATGGGGAACCGCCAGCCCGAGAAAAGCAATAGGGCCCGTAAAAGCGGTGGTTATAGCTACCAAAAACCCGGAAGCAAGAATCATCAATACCCGGATCATTTTGATATTGGCGCCCAGGTTTTGGGCATAGTTTTCTCCCAGCATATAGAGATTCATGGGTTTTACAAGGAAAAGCGAAAATAGTATCAGGAGCCCCAGGGCGATGGCAAAGAAAGGCAATTCCGAAAGTGTAAGATTGGAAAAGCTGCCTAATCCCCAAATGACGTAGGATTTTAAGTCGGCGGCGGCGCTGTAGAATTTAAGAATCCCTACCAGGGAAGAACTGGCATAGCCAATCATAATCCCGATAATAAGCAGTACGGTATTGCTTGACGTGTAGCGGGCGGCTAACATGATGAGCGCCAGCACACCGAGGGAACCTAAAAAGGCGGCTACCGTCACACCCACATCTCCCAGGGCTCCTGAAGCTCCCAATGTAATGCCTGCAATACTGTTTACAATGAGCAATACCAAAGCAACTCCCAGGCTGGCCCCCGAACTGATGCCAAGGACAGCCGGGCCGGCAAGCGGATTTCGGAAAAGAGTCTGCATTTGTAATCCGCTTACAGCCAGTGCCGCTCCTGCCACAAGGGCGGTTATTGCCTGGGGAAGGCGCGATTTAATCACGATATTTTCCCACGTGCTCATACCTGTGTCCCATCCCATAAGAATTTTTCCTACCCCTGCAAAAGGAATGTTTACAGACCCCGTGGCCAGGTTGAGCAAAAAAAGGAACAAGACCCCCACTAATAGTATGGTCATCCACATGGCTGTATGTGTGCTTTTCTTTCCTTGTTGGGTTGCCATAGCCATAGGATTAATTCGATAAGGTTTTAAAATAACGCGGTTGATAGTCCTTCAACAATTTTTCATGGAAAGCATGGATAAAATCTGCAAGAATGGTATCCGGCTCCAGGGCTCCTTTTTTATAATAGGGAGATTTTGTGATATTGCAGTAAAGCACGTTCTTTTGTTGAAAAGCTTTAAAATCGCTGAATTTTTCATCTTCAGCCTTCAGCTGCTCATAGCTATATTTTTGCCGGGTTTTCACCAATAATTTCCAAAAATCCGCATCGGCAGCTTTAGCGTACACGGTTTCAAAATCAAGGGAGAGACTTGAAGTTTCCGTATTATCCTCCCACAGATACTCGGCACCAGCATCTGCAAAAAAATGAGCCATATAACTCTCGCCACCGGGCATATGCCATGTTCCGCCGTAAGGTTTGGCCGAAAAAACCGTCGGCCGTTCCGTGATGCTGTCGGTCAGCCCTTTCAGCTCCTGGTAATGGTTTTTCACCTTACGGAAATAATCCCATGCCCTCTTTTGCTTATCATAAAGGACGCCCATAACTTTAATCCATTCGGTTCTTCCCAGCGGGTGCTGCTCCATATAATCGGCATAAGGCAGGATAGTCATTCCCAATGCTTCCAGCTTTTCATGCGACTGCTCTTTGAAAGGAGATACCAAAATGATTTCCGGGTCCAGCTCCATGAGTATTTCATCATAAAAATCACCGCTTCGTCCGACTTTTTTTACCTTCCCCTCTTTCATTTTCTCCCTCAGAGATGCGTTGTTTACCTGGTTATCATTCCCTACGCCTGCAATAGAAGCTAATTCCCTCAATTTTTTTATAGAAGCGATTTGTGTTCCCGACATAGCAACCATTGCCCTGACAGGGGTTCTAATAATTTTATAGGCATCCCCGCCTGAGGGAATGGGTTTTTCTCGGGGTACGCATAATACTTTGTGACGTATTTTATCGGGGTTCCAGGGATTATGAAAGAAAATAACAGGATAATCTTTATATTGTCCGAAAGAGAAACGCGAAGCAAATTCAGGAAACTCTTGTTCGGGGATCGTTTTCGATTGCTTATCCTCCTTTTTTCGATTACATGCCAGCGAAAAAACAAGGAGTATCACGACGGCTGTTGAGATGTATCTTTTCATAGTGTTCGCTTTTAGCCCGAAAGCATTAACACGCACCAGGTTTCCTGGCTTTCTCCTTCATATTTTGCGCCTTCCTTCAAAAAAAAGTGGCCTGTGCAAACTACAGTTGCGGAGAATACAGTTGCGGGTACAGCTCCGGATTAACCAAAAAAGTGGCTTACCGGATTCCCTTTGTGCGATACTGCAAAATTGCAAATTCTTTTGTTTATAAACAACGTCCCCCCTCATTTAATTCTCTTCTAAAAAAGCCTAATTTTGTCGTAACTTTGTAGAGAAACCGATTAATGCGAGGAACAATGAAACTAACTTTTTTTAAATCGCAGGGTCCCAAGCAATTTCACATCAAGCCCAGGTATTATGATCCGGAGAAGGAAGCCCGCGAGCAACGCAAATGGGAAAGGGAGCAACGGCTTTCAGGGTCGCAGGGTTTGCGCGAGGAAATGGAGCGTAAATGGCATCGTAAGCGTCGTAAAAAATCGATGGGTGTAACCCTTGTCTATTTGGTGCTCATTGTTTTGCTATTGATGATTATTTTCGGAAGTTAAATTGAAAAAAAGGTATTATGCCGGATAACATTCAGTTGCTGCCTGATAACGTAGCTAACCAGATAGCGGCTGGAGAAGTGATTCAGCGACCTGCTTCGGTGGTCAAAGAGTTGATGGAGAATGCCGTCGATTCCGGAGCCTCTCATATCAAATTGATCCTTAAAGATGCAGGAAAGACCCTGATAAAAGTGGTTGATAATGGTTACGGTATGTCTGAAACCGACGCGCGGCTAAGCATTGAAAGGCATGCGACTTCCAAAATATCAAAAGCTGACGATCTTTTTTCCATCAATACGATAGGTTTCCGCGGTGAAGCGCTGGCATCCATTGCCGCTATTTCTCACATGGAAGTTAAAACCCGTCGCAGCGAAGACGATGTGGGCGTGCGGCTGGTCATCGAGGGGTCTCATGTGAAGGAGCAGGAGCCGGAAACCGTTTCGCAGGGCACAACGGTAAGTGTTAAAAATCTCTTCTTTAATGTGCCGGCGCGGAGAAATTTTTTGAAATCCGATAAAGCCGAGTACCGCCACATAATAGAACAATTTCAGCGCGTAGCCCTTGTGCACCCCAATCTTCAGTTCAGCCTGGTCAATAACGAAAGAACCATCTATCAGCTCCACAAAGGCAATACGAAAAACCGCATTGTTGAAATTTTTGGTGATTCTTACAAAAAGCGCCTGATTCCCGTAGAATCCGATACCTCATTAGCAAAAATCTACGGGTATATTGGCAAACCCGAATATGCAAGGAAAAAACGCGGGGAACAATATTTTTTCGTCAATGGACGCTTTATCAAGCATCCTTATTTTAATCATGCTATAATGGATGCTTTTGCCGACTTATTGCCCGAAGGATATTTTCCCTCCTATTTTATTTATTTCGAACTTCCCTCCGAGCGCATAGATGTTAATATTCACCCTACCAAAACAGAAGTAAAATTCAGGGATCAGAAAGCGCTCTACTCCATAATCGGTTCAATGGTAAAACAAGGTATCGGGAAATTCAATTTATCACCCAGTATTGATTTCGAGGTCGATCCCTCCATGGATACAAGACCCCCTAAAAACCCTTCTGAAGTTACTCCGCCCCAAATTCATATTGACCCGGATTACAATCCTTTCAAAAAGCAGGGCGAACAGCAGCAAATGGACCAATTCCGACATAAAAAAAACGTTGATAACTGGGATAAGCTGTATAAATTAACACCACGGGGCGAAGAGGAAAATCCTTCACAGCAGCAGACCGCTTTCAAGGCCGAGCACATTACCTCGGATATGGATAACCGGAATCAACAACAAAGCGGGTTCCTCCAGGCTATGGGGAAATTTATTATCTCCAACGTGAAATCCGGATTAATGGTCATTGACCAGCACGCCGCCCATGAAAGGATTTTATATGAACGCTTTATTCATCGCCTGGAGCGCAAGAAACAAATCAGCCAACAACAATTATTTCCTAAGAATGTTACTTTTGCTGCCGGTGATGCGGAATTAGTGCGGGAACTTCTTGACGAATTACGCGCTGTGGGATTTGATATAAAAAATTCAAAAGACAATGAATTTGTCATCAATGGAATGCCTGCAGACATGGATGAAAATGAAGATGTTGAGGGGTTTCTGGATAGCATGATAGAAAGTTACCGGAACAACCAAATGAAAGTCAAAAGCAGTAAAAACATTAATTTAGCATTTGCAATGGCAAAGAATATGGCGGTACAACAAGGGAAGATACTTACAAATGAGGAGATGCAAGCAATTATCAATAATTTGTTTGCCTGTGATGTTCCCGACTGGTCGCCCTCAGGAAAACTAATAGTAACAATTATTAAACCGGAAGAACTTGAATCAAAATTTAAATAAAACATAAAATCAGGTATGGACCAACAATCATTTCAACCCGGTGGCTGGCGTATCTTACCACCGGTAATTAAAAATCTGATAATCATTAATGTTATATTTTTCCTGGCAACCATAACCTTTGAAGGGAGTTTTAACATTAATCTAACCGACCTGTTGGGTTTACATTATTTTGCCGCTGAAAAATTTCAACCTTATCAACTTATCACTCACATGTTCATGCACGGGGGGTTTGCTCACATTCTCTTTAACATGTTTGCCCTGTGGATGTTAGGACGCGTATTGGAAAATGTGTGGGGACCCCGTAAGTTTTTGTTGTACTACATCTTTACCGGATTGGGTGCTGCTCTGCTTCACTATGTGGTTTTTTATTTTCAAATGGCTCCGACGCTGGAGATGATGAATACATTCCTGGATAATCCATCGGTGGGTGCCCTGAATTCGCTGGTCAGTGAACATACATTCCAGATTAATCAATATTCGGGTGAAATATACCAGCAATTCCAGGAATTCCGGCAAAGCTATCAAACCCTGAAAGGAAATCCGGATGATATAGCGGCCATGCAAAATGCCATTGATTTTCTAACCCGTTATAAGCAATATTATCTCAATCTCCCCAATGTCATCGGTGCTTCAGGCGCTGTTTTCGGGGTACTTTTGGCATTTGGTATGCTTTTCCCCAATGCAGTATTGTATATTTATTTTGCGATTCCGATTAAGGCGAAATATTTTGTCATCATTCTCGGAGCAATTGAGCTTTATTCCGGCTTTGTAAATACAGGAAGCAATGTAGCACACTTTGCTCACTTAGGTGGAATGATATTTGGATTTTTGTTATTGAAATACTGGCAAATCAGGAATAAATTGTACGTTTGATATGATGTATGGACAAAACAGATCACCTCTTGATAATGCTGTGGCTTTTTTTAAGAGTAATTCGCCACTGGCACGGCTTATTCTTATAAATGTTATCGTATTTATTGGTATTAACATAATTAACCTTTTTCTATGGCTCTTCGAAATTGACCATCAATCGAAAATTGGTGGTGTTTCTGTAGTGACAGAATGGCTTTCCGTACCCTCCGATTTAGGACAATTATTCATGCGTCCCTGGACCTTGATCACTTACATGTTCCTCCAGGAAGGTTTTTTCCATATTCTTTTCAATATGATTATCCTGTATTTCGGGGGAAGGATATTTACGGAGTATTTGAGTAACAAAAAATTAGTTAAAACCTATATCTTCGGTGGATTAGTTGGAGCAGCTTTTTTTATCCTGGCATTCAATATATTTCCCGTATTTTCGGATGCCAGGACCCGCGCCCTGGCGCTGGGGTCATCAGCTTCGGTATTAGCAGTGCTTATCGCTATAGCCACTTATATCCCCAATTATTCAGTAATGCTGATTTTCCTGGGGCGTGTAAAACTTAAATACATTGCCATTTTTTTCGTGGTGATAGATGTTTTCAGCATCCAACAAGGCAATGCCGGCGGACATATAGCCCACCTCGGTGGGGCATTGTGGGGATTTTTGTATGCCAACAATTTGAAAAAAGGCCGCGATTTGGGCACATTCTTCGACCAAATCAAATGGCCGGATTTATCCAAAAAGTCAAAATCTTCTAAGAAAAGCCATTTCGAAAATGTGTATGTGAATAGCCGGCCTATGACAGACGAAGAGTACAATGCCAAAAAACAGGCCCATCAGCAGCAAATCGATAAAATCCTGGATAAAATCTCCCGCTCGGGTTATGAAAGCCTGACAAAAGAGGAGAAAGAGATCCTTTTCAGAAACAGCAATAATGATTAAATGAGGGTAAGAAGATTGTACGAGCATAAAGCTGTAAGCAATAGTTTTTGGATGAAGCTTCTGTTAGCTGTCAACCTTGTTACCATAGTTGCCTTGTTGTTTTCGTATCTTAGTTATCATACAAGTCCGGCTGAATTATTTTTCCCGGTAATTTTCGGTATCACCTATCCCGTCTGGTTTTTGTTGAATTTCATATTTGTTTTGCTGTGGCTGTTTCTTAAAAAATGGTGGTTAGTCTTCTCTTTGCTGGCCATTGTCCTTGGTTGGTCTCATGTGAATACAACCTATCAGCCGAGCGACAGCAATGAAAATCCCGGAGAAGGCCTGCAATTAATGAGCTACAATGTCAGGTTTTTTGATGTTTATAATTATAAGGAGGATACCACCTCAAATACCCACAACAAAATATACAGATTCCTGGAAACCCAAAAAGCAGACATACTCTGTTTTCAGGAATTTTACAACGAGGACACGCCCGAATTCGCCGTGATGGATTCAATTTTGGCTGTTCAACCTGTCAAAGACTATCATATCGACTATTTTAAGACTCGTCATAAATACTATCACTGGGGATTAGCTACATTCTCGAAATACCCGGTTGTCAATCGCCAAAGGCATCAGTTTCGGAATAGCTTTGCGAATTATTGTATCTACTCCGATATAGTATATAAGGGTGATACGCTGAGGGTATTTAATGTGCATCTTGAATCCTGGCACTTCGAGAAAAATGATTACCGTTTTCTCAATAATTTACCTGATTCCACACGAAAAACGGAAGCAATAAATTCCGGATTGAAGAATATTTACTGGAAAATGCAGAGTGCTTCAATGAAAAGAGCTATCCAGGTTATGGAGCTAAGAGAACTTGTCACAGCTTCTCCTTATCCGGTTATAGTGTGCGGGGATTTTAATTCCCCGCCCGTATCCTATGTATATAATCAAATGTCTTCCTTCCTGCAGGATGCCTTTACAAGTAAAGGAAGTCATTTCGGTACTACCTACAATAGAGTGTTGCCGGGGACCCGCATAGATTATATTTTTCATGATGAACATTTTAACGTGGAATCGTTTAAAACTTTCAAAAAGAATTATTCGGATCATAACCCAATTACTGTAAATTTGAGTACCAATACAAATGGAGAAGAGTGAAAACAAAGGAAAAAAAAGGAGTTCTCAAGCAGGTATTGGTCGGGATCAATAGTTTCTTTACCCTGCTACTGTTGATAAGCTACCTTGCCTATTATGTTCCCCCTTCGCCCGGATGGTTTTTCGGAATCCCGGGACTGGCTTACCCCATCTTTTTAATCATAAACTTTCTATTTTTTCTCATGTGGATAATAGTTAAGAGCAAATATTTTATCATTTCTCTGTTTGGCATACTTATCGGCTGGAATCATGTGGGGCGCCATTTGGGAATAAGCTCTGACAATCCTGAAAAACCGCCGGAGGGATTGAAAGTCATAACCTACAATATTCGGACGAGTAAATATACTCCGCAGAAAGAACAATCAATGCATCAAGTGGCCGATTATCTGAAGGAAAAGCAACCCCGTATTGTCTGCCTGCAGGAATGTTTCCTTTCCAAGACACAGCTCGGCGAATTTGCTAAAAAAATAGGCTTTAGACTGCAGGGCTCCCCCTATCCTACTCAGGCTCACGGTTTGTATACTTTCACTGACCTTACGGTTACCAAAACGGGAACGCTTTCAAATGAGGATGCTAATTTTGCTATTTATAATAACGTGATTTATAAAGGCGATACACTGAGGGTCTATAACGCGCAGCTGGCATCCATCAGGCTGCAGAAGGAGAAAGAGCTTTTTGACCGGAAAAGCGATTGGGAATCTGACGAGTCTCAGGAACAAATCACAAGCATGTTCCGTAAATTCAATAAAGCTTACAATCAGCGCACTAATGAAGTGAAAGTTCTTAAAAATCATATCGCCGATTGTGAATATCCCGTCATTCTCTGCGGCGATTTTAACGATACGCCGTTATCCTATACCTACCAAAATCTCAATCAATATCTCAAGGACCCGTTTCCCCAATTTGGTAAAGGATTCGGAGACACCCATAACGAAAACCTCCCTCCTATCCGTATTGATTATATCCTGCACGATAATTTATTTCAAACCAAATGGTATAAAATAAATAAGCCTTCATTTTCCGATCATTTCCCTGTTTGTGCCGTTTTGAAGAAAAAACCAGGCTGAATACGGTTAGAGTCAATTCAATGAACCACTTGGCAGGCGTTACAATAAGCATTAGTTTTGTAAAGAAAGAATTCAAAAGGGAGATATAGGGTGAGATTTCAACTTACTTCAGAATATAAACCAACAGGCGATCAGCCGGAAGCGATCCAACAACTTACCGAAGGTATTGAAAGGGGAGATACCGCTCAAACTTTAATGGGAGTAACCGGGTCGGGAAAGACTTTTACCATTGCCAATGCTATACAAAATGTACAGCGTCCCGTTTTAGTGCTAAGTCATAACAAAACCCTTGCCGCACAATTGTACGGGGAGTTTAAACAGTTTTTTCCCGACAACGCAGTAGAATATTTTGTATCCTACTATGATTATTATCAGCCGGAAGCTTATATCCCGGTGAGTGACACCTATATTGAAAAAGACCTGTCCATTAACGAAGAAATTGAAAAGCTGCGCCTCAGCGCAAGCTCTTCGCTTTTGTCGGGCCGGAGAGATGTTATTGTTGTCTCTTCGGTTTCATCGATTTACGGGATTGGCAACCCCGAAGATTTTACGAATAATGTGCTGAATCTCTCCATAGGCCAATCCATCGGTCGTAACCAGTTGTTATACAGTTTGGTGGAAGGCCTTTATTCCCGTACGGAAGGGGAGTTCAACCGCGGCAATTTCCGCGTTCGGGGAGATACTATTGATGTTTTCCCCGCCTATGCCGATTTTGCTTTCCGCATATCGATGTGGGGCGATGAAATCGAATCCATAGAGTCGATTGACCCGGATTCCGGAGATGTCATCGAGGAATACGAAGATATCAACATTTATCCCGCCAATATTTTTGTCACCTCCCAGGAAAAGATGCAAGGGGCAATAAAGGAAATACAGGATGATTTAAGAAAACAAATCGATTATTTCAAGGATATGGGCAAACATCTGGAGGCCAAACGCCTTGAAGATCGTGTCACCTATGATATAGAGATGATGAAAGAACTGGGCTATTGTTCGGGGATCGAAAATTATTCCCGGTATTTTGACGGCCGCAGCCCGGGTTCAAGACCATTCTGCCTGCTGGATTATTTCCCCGATGATTACCTTATCGTTATTGATGAGAGCCATGTGACCGTTCCCCAGATTCATGCCATGTATGGCGGTGACCGCTCCCGGAAAGTCAACCTGGTGGAATATGGCTTCCGGCTGCCGAGTGCATTGGATAACCGACCGCTAAAATTCCATGAGTTTGAAGCACTGATCAACCAGGTCATTTTTGTAAGTGCTACGCCGGCAAACTATGAGCTGAAGAAATCGGAAGGAGTGGTTGTTGAACAAATTATACGGCCCACAGGATTATTAGACCCGGAAATAGACGTTCGCCCCAGCCAGAATCAAATCGATGATTTGCTGGAAGAAATCAGGGAGCGCTCCGGTAAGAATGAACGCATCCTTATCACTACATTGACAAAACGCATGGCAGAGGAGCTTCAAAAGTACCTTTCCAACATCAATATAAAATCCCAATATATTCATTCGGATATCGACACCCTGGAGCGTGTGGAGATCATGAGAAACCTACGTACGGGAGTTATCGATGTCCTGGTTGGCGTTAATCTTCTTCGTGAAGGGCTTGATTTACCGGAGGTTTCGCTGGTAGCTATTCTTGATGCAGATAAGGAAGGTTTTCTGCGCTCCGAGCGCTCGCTTACTCAAACGGCAGGGCGTGCTGCAAGAAATCTCAACAGTAAAGTTATTATGTATGGCGATAAGATAACCGATTCTATGCAGCGAACCATTGATGAGACCAATCGTCGTCGCGCTAAACAAATCGAATATAACCGCAAGCATAATATTACGCCGAAACCGATCGTCAAATCCACGGATCAAATTATGGGACAAACCAGTGTAGCCGATTCCCGTAGTTCAGAGGAAAGTTATGCCTACGTAGAACCTGATGAGCCGAGTGCAGTTGCCGACCCGGTAGTACAATACATGAGTAAAGAACAGATTCAGAATGCCATGGAAAAGTCGAAACAGGAAATGGAAAAAGCTGTGAAAGAGCTGGATTTTATAAGTGCAGCAAAGTATCGCGATGAAATTATGGAATATGAAAAATTGTTGGAAAAGGAATAAAAACACCGAAATTCGTTTTGGGTTTTGAGATTTTTGTATTTTTATCTATTCATTTTTCATAGAATTTTGCTTTGAGAAATAATAAAAAAAGGCTGGTAGCATAAACCCGAAGCTCATATGAAAAAAAAGATACTAGTTATTGATGATGAAAAAACGATTCGTACGCTTTTGCAAAACTACCTTGAAAAAGATTACGAAGTAATCACCAAGGAGAATGGCGAGGAGGGGATGGCATGGCTACAGCAGGGCATTATTCCCGATTTAATTGTTGTCGATATCCAGATGCCGGTTATGGATGGTTACGAATTCATCAAAAATATACGGGCCAGTGGATATTTCAAGGATATCCCTTTGATAATGCTTTCCGGGATTGAAAGCAGTTCAGATAAGGTCAAAGCACTAAAGATGGGCGCCAATGACTACATGGTAAAACCTTTTAACCCGGAGGAATTAGCTGTGAGAATTCAATTACATCTGGCACGGTAGTAGTAGGATAGTCCAATAAATGACAGGGAGCAGCTATGCAGGATACAAAAGGCAATCGAAACAGTTTTCATATATTGTATATCGGCGGGGATCTCAAAACGATAAATCCTTTCAAAGAGAGTTCATTATTTAAAATAACCGTCAAAGAAAACAGCTTATCGGCTATCAATTTTTTGTCCCAGGACGAAACAGTCGATGCCATATTATGTGAAATGCATATTCCGGGAATCACCGGGATAGAAATGTATAAACTTCTTCAATCCAAAAAAATATATCCCCAGACGCCTTTCATTCTTATCACACATTCCTTTGATCCGAAAACCATTCAGGAAGCCCTGCAGAATAAAATCGACGATGTCTATCCCACATCGCTCGATTTAGAAAAGATACATCAGCGAATTTCATTTCTGAAGCATTATAAACAAGAGCATGAAAAGACTGTTCGCCCCAAACATGACCCGCAGGAATACAGAATGCCCTTACTTAAACGGGCCTTTGATATTCTTTTTGCCCTGGTTGTCCTCTTAATCATCTCCCCTGTTCTTTTGCTTACGGCAATAGCCATCAAACTCGAATCGCGCGGCCCGCTCATTTATAAGTCTAAACGAGTGGGGACAGGCTATCATGTGTTTGATTTTTATAAATTTCGCTCCATGTATACGGGAGCCGATCAAAAACTTAAAGAACTTAAACATTTAAATCAATATTCCGCCGACGAAAATGGCAACCATGATGAACTGGATACGTATTGTCCCGACTGTGAACGCTTAGGTCGTCCATGTTCGCCCGTGCTTTTTATTGAAGGAAAGGAAATATGTGAAAATCAGTACTTGCGGCAGAAAAAAGAAACTTCGCAATCCGCTTTTGTAAAAATCAAAGATGATCCGCGGATAACAAAAGTAGGAGCGTTTATTCGGAAGACTAGTATCGATGAGTTGCCACAACTTTTCAATGTATTGAAAGGAGATATGTCTATTGTGGGAAATCGGCCACTACCATTGTATGAAGCTGAACTATTGACCTCGGATGGCTGGAGTGAGCGTTTTCTTGGTCCTGCAGGGATTACGGGGCTCTGGCAGGTCTATAAGCGGGGGCGTAGTGAGATGTCGGACGAAGAAAGAAAAGCACTGGATAACCAGTATGCCAGAAATAATTCATTTTGGTTAGATTTGAAAATCATTCTTAAAACAATTCCGGCTTTATTTCAAAAAGAAAAAGTCTGATAATTGTTCATAAAATGAAAAATGTGTCCTATTTCGGGACACTTTTAAAACAAATTGGATTAGGATAATATAATATTTAAGATAGGGTTGGTAGAAAAGAATTGTTTATAACTTATGGAAAACTTTTGTTTTTAGGATATGACAGAATAAACAATGTTTTTTATTTTTCCGTTTGAAATATATGTAATCGCATTTAAGCATTTTTGTAAGAATAGGAAGCGTATTATTATGAGGTATACATTACTAATATTCAGCATTTTAGCCATAACTTCCACATCACTTGCTCAGAGGAACAGCCAACAATATTTCGATCCGCTTTCGGATGATGT
This sequence comes from Bacteroidales bacterium, assembly GCA_021740175.1. Classification (GTDB taxonomy): domain Bacteria; phylum Bacteroidota; class Bacteroidia; order Bacteroidales; family JAIPAH01; genus JAIPAH01. Next base: position 29,700 of record JAIPAH010000004.1, on the reverse strand, counting down.
TACCCGTTATATTCCCCCTTTATCAGCACTTATAGATTCAGCAGTAGCAAACGCACCTAGCGTGCAATTCGAAAAACTTAAAACGGATTACTACCGTTATAACGTTAAAACTGCCAAACGAGATATTTATAATCACATGGGGTTCGATGGCCAAGTCAGTAGGGGGCGTTATTATTTTAATGATTACCAGGAAGATGAGGCTGATTTCTTTCTTTCTGAATCGCGAAGGTTCAATTACAATGTTGGTATCTATCTCCAACTCCCTTTGTCTTCGATTATCGATCGCAGAAATAATATCAATAAAGAGAAAAAATGGGTTGAAATATCAATGGCCAGGAAACGTCAAGTAGCAAAAGAAGTCAGGCGGGAAGTTATTCAATTGTATAATGATTTACTTGAGAATCAAAAAATATTAAAACTTACTAATGAGTACTTACAATGGACCTATGTACAAATGCAAATGGCTGAAAACCAATTTGTTAACGGGCAAATATCTATTACTGAAATGACCCAGCAAAAAGAATTTCAGCGAAGAGCGAAAACGGAATTTGAAAAACGAAAGGCTTCTTTCAAAACCGCGTATGATCAACTCCAGGAAGTGGTCGGGATGAAGTTTAATAAAATAAAAGGACTGGATTAATGGACATTAATAGTTTTTTACGGCTGATAAAGAAGAATTTGCTTTTGCTTATAGGAGTTCCCCTCATTCTAGCGGCATCTGTCTATTTTTTTAGTCGTGACCAGCCCAAGAGTTATTCATCTGAAACAGTTGTTTTCACTGGAATCGGTTCGGGATATTCCGCTGAGAAACAAACCCGTACACGTATAAGCCGTTACGGAACGAACATGCAATTCGATAATGTAATAAAAATTATAAATTCACGCAGTACCAAAGAACAAACTGCTATTCGGCTTCTTGCTCAGCATTTGTGTATGGAGAAACCCATTCCGAAATATATTTCCAAAGATCAATACAACCAATTGCAAAATATAGTGCCTGAAAAAGTCAAAGACCTTGTTGTAAAATATGGAAAAACCGGGGCTGAAAGGGACAGGCTTGAAGAAATCAAGCAAAAAGAAAAAAGAATTGAAAAACTTAATCAAGAATTACAGCAGGAAAAGGAAAGAATCCAAAATATTACCTCCCGGCAAAGGGATAGAAGAAGTGCCGGGGAAACAACCCAGACGTTTTCTACCGGTGATACCCTTTTACAAGAACAATATCATACCGTGAGTTATGGGGAATCCCTAAAATCGATTGCAAATCAGTATGGAATGACGGTTGGCGAGTTGATGACGCTCAACAATCTTCGCGATACGGATATTAAAGTTGGGAATCGTCTCCTGGTTAGAAAAAAATCGCAGGATCGCCAAAGTAACCGGGGGCAGATTCAATATAAAACTCACACAGTCGAAGATAAGGAGACTTTATATAGTATCGCCGAACAATATAACGTGTCGGTGAATGATTTGAAAAATTGGAATAACCTTACGGATGAATCCATTGAACAAGGGCAAAGCCTTATCATAGGCCGAACTGAAACTCAGGCAGATACTTCTGCGGGAGCGGAGCAGCAAGATGAAGGAGTGGCCGAATATTCGGAACATGTGATGGAAGATTTTCGTTTTGTTAATCCTGAAAAGAAAGCTACAGAAGCTGAGCAGGAAAATGCCATTATACCGCCCGGAGTTAATGTAAACGATTATTACCAGACGGTCCAAAATTTAATGGGCTTTTATCAAAGGAGTGATACCAATTTTGTCTATGAACTGCTTCAATACCACCATCCCATATACAGTATACAAGCTATCTCAAATGCCCGGGTTACCAGAGTAAAAAATTCCGATTTTATCAATATCAGTTATAATTCAAAAGACCCCGGCATTTGTCAGCAAACACTTAAAATTCTGACTAATGTCTTTATCCAAAACTATAAAAGTCTGAAAGAACGACAGACTGATCAGGTAGTGAATTATTTCCAAGAACAGGTGCAAAAAGCCAGTAAGCGTCTGAAAGAAGTTGAAAACCGTTTGTTGAGTTTTAAAGAAAAAAATGACTTGATCAATTATGAAGAACAAACCGAAGCCATTGCCACGCAAAAGGAACGACTCGACAAACAATATCAGGATATACAGGCGCAGATGAGAGCGGCAGCGGCTTCACTCAATAAACTTGAATCCAACCTAGCCCGCAAAGACAGCATCTTTATAAAAAGTGATTTAATTACTAATAAAAGAAAAGAACTGGCTGAGGTTACTTCTAAGTTAAGCGTGAACGAGGTTGCCCAGGATTATGATAAGATAACAGCCGACAGAGTGCAGGAATTGAAGAAACGTAAGCAGGAACTTAAGAATGAACTGAAACTGTATGTCGATCAGTTATATTCCTACCAGCAATCCATTGAGGGGATCCCAATCGAAAATTTACTGGACCAATGGCTCGCTAAAACGATGAATTATGAAGAAGCGAAGGCCACCTTGGAAGTTCTTGAACAGCGCAAGAACGATTTTCAAGAGACATATCAAGTTTTTGCCCCTTTGGGAGCTACTAAAAACAGGATTGAGCGGCAAATTAATGTAGCGGAACAAGAATACCTCGAACTCCTCGCAAGCCTCAATGAGGCGAGGATGCGAAAGCAAAACCTTGAAATGACATCCAATATTAAGGTGGTTGACCCGCCTTATTACCCTTTGACAGCCACATCGAGCCGTACCAAAATTCTGATATTAGCTGCCGGTGCCATTGGTTTTATATTAGTAATTTTTGTTATTCTTGTTCTTGAATATTTTGACACTTCCAATAAGACTCCCGAACGTATTACCAAAGCAACAAACCTCAATCTTGCGGGTGCTTATCCTAGTCTCAATATTCAGGAGGAAAATGTGGATTTCCCCTATGTAAATAATCGAATGTCGGAAATGATTATCCAAAACCTAAAGCTCCGGCTCAGATATACCTCGATAAAAAAACCGGTTAAGCCTTACTTTGTGTTAATTTTCAGTACACAACCTCAAGCAGGAAAGACCTATGTCGGACACAAGATTAAAGAAAAACTTCAGGAGTTTGGATCTAATGTTTTGTATCTCAACTATAAACCTTCGGTAGACCAGGAATATTCCGAATCCGAATATATCTATGATATCAATAATCAGTTTTTTGATATAGAACATATTAGAGAACTTTTAGATAAAACGGCCCTTCGTTCGGATAATCGCGAATATGATTATATCTTTTTGGAAATCCCCAACATCATCCATAACACTTACCCCTTAGACCTTATGCGGACATTGGATACTGCATTGCTGGTAACCAGGGCTACTACTACATGGAAAAAGGCAGACCGGATGGCCCTGGAAAACTTTAATAGGGTAGCAGAAGAAGAGCCCATGATTATTTTGAATGATGTGGAGATGTTTGTTATCGATGAAATGCTGCATGGGGTTCCAACTACCGGCAAGTCAAAATGGGAAAAATACAAAGATATGGCCACCACTCCTTTCAGGATGCGCGTTCAGTTTAAAGATTCAGAAAAAAATGAAAGTGGCGAATAAATAGCAATCGTGTTAAATTACATATCTAAAATAACCAGGGAAAAAAATTTTTTATCATTAAGCGCCAACCTATCGGTCGCCGCTTTTGGCTTCTTAAGTTTCGTTCTGCTCACGCGTACCCTTCCTAAAGATCCTTTTGGTAAATGGGTGCTCTTTATTACGGCTGCTAATTTTCTTGAAATGCTGCGCTTCGGAATTACCCGTACAGCCATTATCCGGTTTTTATCAGGGGCTCAGGGAGAGGAAAAGGCCAGGCTGACAGGTTCAAACTGGTTCATTGGTTTAATGGTAAGCGCCGCTCTCGCTATTATTGTATTTACAATAAGGATAAGTTTTCCTGAAACCATCAATAATTCCGGTTATCAGCTTTTTTTTGTATGGTATCCGCTGCTGGCTTTCCTTAATTTGCCCTTCAATAATGCGATATCGATACTGCAAGCTAAACAACAGTTTTTTAAGATATTAGTGATTCGGATTACACAAACCGGGACATTCGTAATCTTTTTGTTTTTTAACCTTTTCTTTTTCCAATTCGGACTCCAGACTATTGTGTTGTTTTATCTCGCTATGCAACTAATAACCAGCTTACTTACGATGTTTAAAGGCTGGGATGGGGTAAAATATATCTTTCATGCCAACCGGGAAACTAATAAAACCATCCTCAACTTTGGCAAATACACCACGGGGACACTTATCGGAAGTAACCTGCTGAAAAGTTCCGACACTTTTATCTTGGGCTTAAGCAGCTTTATGGGGACGACTGGGGTAGCTCTTTATAGTGTACCTCTCAAACTTACCGAAATTATTGAAATTCCATTGCGCAGTTTTATAGCCACTGCTTACCCTTCCTTATCAAAAGCCAGTCTGGAGGGTGCCAAGGAAAAATTTAAAAAAACCTATTACACATATACAGGGGCTGTCACCTTATTTATAGTGCCCATACTTATCATCGGTTTTATCTTTGCCCGGGAATTTGTCATTATTCTTGGAGGGATGAAATATGAAAATACAGCAGATATTTTCAGAATTTTTACCATATACGGGCTTTTGTTACCAGTAGGCCGTTTTACAGGGGTGGCACTGGATAGCCTGAATCGGCCGAAGAAAAACTTTTTCAAGGTGGTTTTTATGACTGTAGCTAATATTGTAGGGGATGTTTTTGTCATTTTTGTGATGATGAAATACATTCTGGGAATTTCTTTGGTGGTGAACTTTTTTGAAGGATCACTGAATTTTGAATCACTTTTCCCGGCAAGTGCCCAGATGAGTTTTTATTTTACCTTACAGGGCGTGGCAATGGTGACAATTTTTATGACAATAATAGGAATAATCGTAGGGTATTATTATCTTCGGGAAGAAATTAACATCCATTATAGCCAAATTTGGGTGGAAGGGGTAAAATTTTATAAAACATACTTGATAAGATTCTTTAAAGGAAAAAATATAAGTGAACAGAAAAATGGTAAAGAACATAAGGAATGGGATCAATAGCTAGGAAAAAAACAGGAGCTGACTATCTGAGAGATCCGATAGCGATCTCACTTTTTCTTTTGGTGGCTGCTGGGATAGGTGTATTTATTGCTAATGGCGGATTGATGATTGCCGGTCTTTTTATAGTTATTCCTTTTATGTTGATATACTTAAACAGGCTCTTTGTAAACCCCCGTATTGGGCTCTATTCTTTAGTTGTGGCCGCATTTATAGCTATTGGATTGACAAGGTATATACCCGGCAACCCACCCCTTGGTTTAAGTATAGATGGGCTTTTAGCTTTAACTTTTATCGCAATTTTCTTTAAGTTTTTTTATAAAAAAACGGATTTAAGGCCTATACTCAATGACTTGATGCTACTAAACTTAATATGGTTTTTATATGAAGTAGCTGAATTTTTTAATCCGCTCACTCTTAACAGAATGGCATGGTTTTATCTGGTAAGAGGTTTTTCGGTTTACATGTTGATGACGGTTCCTTTAACTTTAATTCTGTTTAACAGGGTTAAGTATTTGTATATTTTTCTTTATTTGTGGGCTTTCTTCTCTATTTTAGTCACATTGAAAGGGATGATGCAATTATACATTGGTCCGGATTTTGCCGAACAACGTTGGCTTGCTGCGGAAGGAGCAACAACACATGTTCTTTACGGTAAATTAAGAATCTTTTCTTTCTTGAGTGATGCCGGGCAATATGGAGCTCAGCAAGGAGCCGCCATGGTAGTGGGTACTATTTTGGCCTTGCATTTACCTGGTTTCTGGAATAAGGTATTGTTTGGTTTAATGGGATTCCTGGGTTTTTACGGCATGATGATTTCAGGTACACGGGGGGCTATTATTGTTCCAGGTGTCGGCTTGATTTTGTATCTGATCTATACGAAGAATATACGGGCATTGATTATTGGGGCCATTCTACTAACTGGTGTTTACTCCTTCTTTCGCTTTACCTATATTGGACAAGGAGTGGCACAAATCAGAAGAATGCGAACTGCTTTCCGTCCACAAGACGTTGCATCATTGCAAGTGCGCCTGGAAACACGTGAGCTCTTACAAAAATATTTAGCCGACAAGCCTTTTGGTGGGGGCATTGGAATGGCCGGAAACCCCGGAAAAAGATTTGCACCCCACGGATTTCTATCTACTATAGCAACGGATAGTTTCTATGTACATATTTGGGCCGATCAGGGTATTATAGGTCTATTTTTATATCTTTTCATCTCATTTTACATCATACTGAAAGGGAGTTTTTATGTCCTTGCACGACTGGAAACCGAAGAAATAAAATACATTACAGGAGCCCTTATTGCCTCCATTGGTGGAATTATGGGGGCTTCATACGGGAATGGTGTGTTCAATCAACACCCAACAGGAATACTCATATACATGTCAATGGCTTTTATTTTTATGTCGCCTTGGTTAGATGATGAAATGTTAGCTATCAAAAATAAAAATAAAGAGATTTTTCGAAAGAAAGAAAAGTGGATTTAGAAGAAAAATAGCTCCTGGTTAAAATCGGCGAATAACTAATATGCTTTAAGTTTATGGATGAAGAACAATATCCTTTGGTATCAATAGTTACGATCAATTATAATCATTCAGAGGTGACTGCAGAATGTCTTGAATCTTTGAAAAAGATTACTTACCCGCATATCGAAATCATTCTTGTTGATAATGCATCACCTAATGAAGACGCTTCATGGCTAAAGGAAAAGTATCCTTATCTTCATTTTATTCAATCTAATAAAAACTTGGGTTTTGCCGGGGGAAATAATTTGGGAATCAGAAAAACCATAGGTGAATATATCCTTTTACTCAACAATGATACGGTTGTCGAACCCGATTTTCTTGAGCCCCTTGTAGATAAATGCCGTCAAAACCCGGATGCTGGAGCAGTAAGTCCAAAGGTAAGATATCATCATACTCCTGAAATGCTGCAATATGCCGGATATACTCACATAGACAAGTTTACTGTGCGAAACAAGGCCGTAGGATTTAACCAAATTGACAATGGCCAGTATGATAAAGATAGGATGACTTATTATCCTATTGGTGCTGCTATGCTTCTTCCCCGAAAAGTCATAGAAGATGTGGGACTTATGTCAGATATTTTCTTTTTATATTATGAGGAAATGGATTGGGGTTACCGAATAAGAAAAACCGGACGGAAAATATTTTATGTGCATAATTCATTAGTATGGCACAAGGAATCAATAGCCACAGGATTCGATTCGCCGATGCAAGTTTATTATCTCAATAGAAGCCGGATTTTATATATGCGACGTAACAACAAGGGATTAAGTTATTTAGCTGCCTTTTTCTATTTGTTGTTTATTTCCATTCCAAAAAACTATCTCTATTACTTGATTCGAAGGAAACCTGAATTATTAGAGGCCTATCATAAGGCTATCTTTTGGCATATTAAAAATATATTTAATAAGAAAGTGCATGCAAACCCTGAGCTGTGATGAAAAAGAAGCATCCTCTTGTATCCATAGTTACGGTAAATTACAACCAGAGTGAGGTGACTTGTCAACTCATTGACTCTCTTGAAAAAATTACGTATCCCAACATAGAAATTATTGTAGTTGATAACGCTTCTGTTCACGATAACCCGGAAATCATCAAAGAACGTTATCCTAATGTTGTGCTTATCAAAAATCCAATTAATTACGGCTTTGCTGCAGGCAATAATATGGGAATTATGGCATCAAACGGAGAATATGTCTTATTTCTGAATAATGATACAGTGGTGAGACCCAATTTTCTGGAGCCTTTAATTAAGAAATTTCAAAATATACCCGACGCCGGTGCTGTCAGTCCAAAAATCCGATATTTCCATACCCCTCATACTATCCAGTATGCTGGATATACCAAAATGACTAAATATACGATCCGGAATTTTGCTCTTGGTTATCAACAAGAAGACTTAGGAACGCATGATGCAGACCGTAAAACATTTTCTGCACATGGAGCAGCTATGATGGTGCCCATGGAGGTGATAAAGAAAATTGGAATGATGTCTTATATTTTCTTTCTTTACTATGAAGAGGCTGATTTTTGCGAGCGCATCAGACGTGCCGGTTATTCCATTCACTACGTTCATAATTCTTTAATATATCACAAAGAATCTATATCCACTGGCAAAACAAGTTCCCTAAAAATTTACTATCTTTATAGAAACAGAATTGTTTATATGAGGAGAAATATTTTTGGAAAAGCTTTTTATATCGCTTTGTTATACCAACTTTTTGTTGCCATACCGAAAAATGCTTTTGCCTTTTTGCTGAGAGGAAAAGTAAAACTTTTCCTGGCATTTTACAGGGCTATTGGCTGGCATATCAACCATATGTTTGATAAAACAGTGCATGAAAATCCCATGCTATAAAATTTGAAATTCTAATGAGTATGAACATTTTTATTGACGTATTACAATTTTTACAGGTAATCCTGATAATTTACCTCTTCCTTGCCGTTGTTTACTATTTTATTTATGCTTTTGCTTCGGCTTTTCCCAATAAAATTACTTCTCCTCAAAATGAAAATAAAAACAAATTTGTAGTTTTGATTCCTGGCTACAAAGAGGATGATGTTATTGTGAATGTAGCCAAAGAGGCACTTAATCAGGATTATCCTTCTGAAGACTATGATATAGTGATAATTGCCGACTCATTTAATAAAGAAACATTGGATAAACTTTACAAACTTCCGCTCACTGTGAATGAAGTCTTTTTTGAGAAAAGCTCCAAATCCAAAGCCATTAATAAAACGCTGGCCGGTTTGCCGGATGATAAGTATGATGCAGTAATGATACTGGATGCAGATAATGTGATGGCAAATAATGTACTGACTAAAATGAACAATGCCTTAAATGCTGGCTATACTTCTATTCAGGGTCACCGTATTGCAAAAAATACAAATACCCCTTTTGCTTTGTTGGATGCTATTAGTGAAGAAATTAATAATTATATTTTTAGAAAAGGACACCGTGTGTTAGGTCTCTCTTCTGCGCTTATTGGTTCGGGAATGGCCTTCAGGTATCAGTTATATAAACAAACTATGGCCACTATAGATTCCTATGGTGAGGACAAAGAGCTTGAATTTAAACTTTTGGAAAACGACCATGAAATTGAGTATTTGCACGATACCCTTATTTATGATGAAAAGGTTTCATTGAGTAAAACTTTTGTAAGACAGCGAACACGTTGGCTTTTTAATCAAATATTATATGCCCGTCGGTTTTTCCGGACGGGACTTAAACGGCTTATAACGAAGGGTGATGTAGATTATTTTGATAAAATGTTTCAACAACTTTTACCCCCGCGAATTATACTTATCGGTCTTACCACTCTGTTAACTGCTGGTTCGTTTTTTTATAATGATTTTTCACTTACCCTGGTATGGTTGATTATTTTTATGTTGGCTGGGAGTGCTTTTATTCTTGCGATACCGAGAGAATACTATACTTTCCGCACGCTTAAAGCGATTCTGCATTTGCCCTATGGTTTTTTGCTGATGCTTAAGTCTTTGAGCCAGCTACAGGTAGCCAGGAAAGGTTTTGGTGCTACAGCACATACCGTGAATTCAAAAAAACAAAAAAAGAATAATAACTGATGGAAATTTTATATACCATATTAAACATAATTCAAATTGTAGTTTTTATTTATTTGGGGTTAACTACCTTGTATTTTCTGATATTTTCTACGGCTTCTCTTTTTAGGCATAAGATTTCAGGCCCGTTGAATGAGAAAGAACATTCATTTGCCATATTAATCCCAGCTTATAGTGAAGACCAGGTTATCCTTGAAGTAGCGTCTGATGCTCTTGAGCAAGAATATCCAGCTGAGAAATTTGATGTGATCGTCATTTCCGACTCCCTTCTGGATTCAACAGTAGAAAAATTAAAGAATTTGGATATTAAGGTAATAGAAGTAAATTTCGAAATCAGCACAAAATCTAAAGCTCTGAATGAAGGATTCAAATATCTTGATGAAGACCAATATGATTTAGCCCTGGTATTGGACGCTGACAATATGATGGAGCGAACATTCTTAAAAAAGGTTAACAAATACTTCACAGAAAATCGGAATGTGATTCAAGCTCACAGAATAGCCAAAAATGAGAACACACCTTTTGCGGTGTTAGATGCTATCAGTGAGGAAATTAATAACAACGTGTTCCGAAAAGGCCATAGAAACCTTGGGTTTCCTTCTGCTTTGATTGGCTCGGCCATGATCTTTCGCTTTAAATATTTTAAACACCTAATGGCTGATGTAAATACTATTGGGGGCTTTGATAAACAACTGGAGCTTAAAATTATTAAGAATCGGGATAAGATTGAATACCTTGAAGATGCATACGTACTGGATGAAAAGGTCCAGAATTCGATAGCATTTTCTAATCAAAGGAAGAGGTGGCTTTCGGCACAACTCTATTATTTTAAAAAGGATTTCTTAATCTCTTTTTGGGATTTTATTTCAAAAGGAAATCTTGATTATTTCAACAAGGCTTTCCAGTTTATTCAGGTGCCAAGAGTCTTGCTTTTGGGTTTATTGATTATTATAAATATTGTTTCAATATTATTTGGGTTTTTTCTTTATAAGTGGTGGTTGCCCTTATTGGTACTTTGTATTATGGGTTTTATATTCAGTGTCCCCAAAAGATATTATACCACGAAAACTTTATATGCCCTGTTACTCTTCCCAAAGGGTTTTTTATTAATGTTAATATCTTTGTTTAATCATAAAAAGGCTAAAAGCAATTTTATACATACAAAACATACGGGAGGAATTTAATTAAAATCAACACAAAAAAAATATTTATGAATAAAATTAAAGTTCTGGAAGCTATACGACAAGGGAAAATTGGAGGTGGGGAAAGCCATGTTCTGGAATTAGTCAAAAATTTGGATAAATCTATTTATGAGCCAGTTGTGTTGTCTTTTACCGATGGACCAATGATTGAAGCATTAAATAAAGCTGGAATAAAATGTAAGATTATTTATACAGAAAAACCTTTTGACGTTAGAATTTGGAAATCGGTTAGGGAATATATGGAGGAAGAAGACATAAAACTTGTTCACGCTCATGGTACACGAGCTATGTCAAATGTATTCAAATCTGCTCAAAAATTGAATCTTCCTCTACTTTATACTGTCCATGGATGGGCTTTTCATTCTGATCAGTTTTTTCCAAAACGTAAAACAATTGAGCAAATAGAAAATTTTCTTACACGTCAGGCTAATTTAACTATTAATGTATCAAAAAGTAATCAACAAGAGGGTATTCGTCGTTTTGGCCTCTCTGGATCACAAGTGATATATAATGCGGTAAATCTTGAAAAATTCAATGCCAATAATTATCCCCAAAAAGTACGGGAAGAATTAGGTATTACACATGAACAAATCGTCATTGGTTATATAGGAAGAATTACTGTTCAAAAAGATCCTTTTACAATGGTAAGAGCAATGGAGTATGTAAAATCAAAATCATCCAATACTATACTTTTAATGGTAGGAGATGGCGAATTAAAAAGTGAGGTAGAACAATTGACTCAAAAATTAGATATGACAGATAAAGTAATCTTTCAGCCTTTTCGCACAGATATTCCTTCTGTCTTAGATGCGATTGATATTTATTGTTTGCCTTCTTTATGGGAAGGTTTCCCCATTGGTATTCTTGAAGCAATGGCGATGAAAAAAGCAGTTGTGGCGAGTCATGTTGGCGGAACTAAAGAGCTTATTTATAACGGTGAAACGGGTTATCTAGTTCCTCAAAGTCAGCCTCAACAACTAGCAGAAACATTACTACGCCTTATAAATGATGAAGCCCTTAGAAAGAAAACTGCTAATAACGGGTATGAATTTGTAAGAAAAAACTTTGATATTCATCAATTCACTAAAAAAGTTGAAAAAATATATGCGAAATACATAACTTCTTAAATGAAAATTATTTATTGTTGATGAAGACATTTCTCATTAATAAGAAAGTGTTTCAATATTTTAAAAGTAGAAACTGTTAGGGAACTGTAAATCATGAAAATAGGTATAGAAGCTCAGCGGCTGTTCCGAACAAAAAAGCATGGAATGGATATTGTTGCTTTGGAATTGATAAAAAACATCCAACAAATTGACCGTGAAAATGAGTACGTAGTTTTTGTTAAACCTGACAAAAATGATCATGTGCTAACCGAGAGCGAGAATGTTAAAATTCATTTAATTGAAGGTGCCTACCCTTTTTGGGAACAGATAAAATTACCCAAAGCAGCTGCAAAAGAAAATTGTGATTTAATACATTGTACTTCAATCACAGGTCCTATTGTATCGAAAATACCACTCATTCTCACCCTTCATGATATAGTCTATCTTGAAAATCTGCGCTTTATGAAAAAAGGAAGTACTAGGTATCAAAAATTGGGGAATCTTTACCGCCGATGGATTACTCCTCAAGTCGTTAAAAGAAGTAAGAGCATCATTACTGTTTCTGAATATGAAAAGGCACGTATCCGTGACTTTTTTGATATTGATGAGCACGATAATAGGTTGGTGGCAATATATAATGGTGTAAGCAGTCATTTTAAGCCCGTCACGGATGACGAAACACGACGAACTGTGATACAAAAATATAATCTTCCGGACCGATACCTCTTATTTCTGGGCAATACAGATCCGAAAAAGAATACTAAAGGTGTTTTAAAAGCTTTTGCTAATTATGTAGAAAACGCCGAAGACCCTTTAAAGCTTGTCATTCCTGATTATGATGAATCAACCTTGAATCGATTGCTTGGTACTATAAAGAAAAAAGAGATACGGAAACATATCTTATTACCCGGATATATCGTCAATACTGATTTGCCAGTAATCTATACCATGGCTGTTATATTTTTATATCCATCACTTCGAGAAAGTTTTGGGCTCCCCATGCTGGAGGCTATGGCCTGCGGTACGCCGGTCATTACTTCCATTACTTCTTCTATGCCTGAAATATCAGGGGACGCAGCGAAAATTGTAAACCCTTATAAGCCGCAACAAATCAAAGATGCAATAATGGAACTTCTTAAAAATCCTATGCTTAGAGAAAAATTAATAGAAAAAGGCTATCGGCGGGCATCCAAATTTACTTGGAGGACTATGGCGTACAATGTTTTAAAACTTTATTATAATGCATTAAATCAAAAAGAAAAATAATGATGGAAAATCAAGACTTTATTTGCTTCGGACTGTGGCAATGGGAACAAAATAATAATTTCACTCTGAAGAATGCGGCTATCGAGATTTCAAAGAAAAATCGGGTTTTATATGTAAATTTACCTATTAACCGCGGCGAGCTGCTAAAACATCCTAATGAGAAAAGTGTAAAAAATCGAAGGAAGGTGTTGAAAGGAGAAAAAGCCGATATTTACCAACATAATCAAAACTTATGGGTTTTTACACCCAAAACCATGGTTGAATCTATTAACTGGATACCTTTTGCCTGGATGCATGATTTGTTGAATTATATGAATGATTTTCGTTTTAGTAAAGAAATTAAACGGGCTGCTAATAAGTTGGGGTTCCAAAATTATATCCTTTTAGATGATAACTCTATGCTGAGGGGGTTTTATCTCAAAGAGCTTTTGAAACCACGATTTTCAATTTATCTACTCCGTGATTTAGTAACACAAGTTGCTTACCACGCAAAACATGGAACGCGTCTAGAGCCCAAACTGATTAAAAAAATGGATTTAATGGTGGCTAATTGCTATTATTTTGCCGATTACGGAAAAAAATATAACAAACATTCCTACATGATTGGACAAGGTGTTAATATAGAACTATTTAATGATAAAGATGATTCTTTAGTAATTCCAAATGAATTGAAAGATATTACTAAACGACCTATTATTGGTTATGTAGGAGCGTTAACATCCATTCGTTTAGATATTGATGTACTATTACATATAGCGAAACAAAAGCCGGAATGGACCTTAGTGTTAATTGGAGCTGAAGATAAAGAGTTTCAGTCTTCCGACCTCCATCAATTAGATAATGTAGTTTTTCTTGGAAAAAAGGACTACAAAAGTCTTCCCCGTTACATCAAAGGTATAGATGTATTAATTAACCCACAGGTTGTTAATAAAATTACAGATATTAATTATCCGCTAAAAATTGATGAATGGCTTGCGTTGGGTAAACCAGTTGTAGCTACGAAAACTACTTTCATGAACGATTTTTTCAAGGATTATACGTACCTGGCCGATACTCACCGGGAATTTATTGACAAAATTGAGCAAGCCCTGCAAGAGGATAATCCCAAGCTTCACAGCCAGCGCATTGATTTTGCTTCTTCCCATACATGGGAAAATTTTGTGAATAAAATTTATAACCATATCAATGAGGTTGAACAAGAGAAAATGAACGAGGCATGATTGAAAACCGGGATATAGTGATGACAGGCCTTCAGAATTTTTATGGCGAAGGGGGCAGCAATGCAGTAAATATTGCTCGAAAATTGGCCACAAAAAACAGGGTCTTGTATGTCAATTATCCACTGGATCGTAGTACGGTTCTTCGTAAAAGGAAAGATCCGGATGTGGCAAATCGTCTTCGCGATATCCGGGAAAAGCGGCTGCCATTAGAACAGTATGACGAAAATCTTTGGGTTTTCAACCCTCCGGCCATCATGGAATCCATAAGTAAAATCCCCTTTGCGCCTCTTTTTAATATGTTGATGCGTATCAATAACGAACGCTTTGCCAAGCAAATACAAAGGGCCCTGGAAAAGCTTGATTTTCGGGATTTCATCCTGTTCGAGGATGGGGATATTTACCGCACCCTGTATTTGAAGGAATTGCTGCAACCACGCCTTTTTATTTATTACAGCCGTGATAATATTACAGCCACACATTTTTACCGCCACCATGGTAAGCGTATCGAAGGGCTGATGATGAAAAAAGCGGATGCCGTATTGTGTAATTCACAGTACCTGGCTAACCTGGCACTGCCTTACAACCCGAACAGTTATAATGTAGGCCAGGGTGTAGACCTCTCCCTTTTCCGGGAGCAAGAGGGGGTTCCGGATTTAAAAACGCAAGTGATGAAGATGGTCATCGGATATGCCGGGGCTTTGAATGCAGCCAGGCTGGATATTGAGCTGATACGTTATCTCGCCGAAAAGAAACCGCAGTGGCACATCGTTTTGGTAGGGCCTGAAGACGAGACTTTTAAAAAGAGTGAATTACATCGCTTGCCGAATGTGACTTTTAAGGGCAAAAAACCGCTTAAAGAACTTCCTGCTTATATCCAGGCTTTTGATGTGGCCATTAATCCGCAGCTTATCAATGCCATCACTATCGGCAATTATCCCCGTAAAATCGATGAATATCTTGCCATGGGGAAACCTGTGGTCGCAGTAGAAACAGAAACTATGAAAATGTTTTCGAAAGTGGTCTTTTTGGCTGACGATTATCAGGCTTTTTTAGAAGGATGCGAGCGGGCGCTGAAGGAAAAAGATGAGAATGTGAACCGCCGGAAAGCGGTAGCCCGCGAGCATACGTGGGATCAAAATATAGAAAATATATCTCGGGTCTTCAACGAAATTGAAAAACAAAAAAAATGAGCATAAAAGACATTGTTCGGGACAATCCAAAGTTTAAAAATCTGGCGATCCGGTTGATGATGCCCCGCAACCAGGCCAGACCCAGGCTCTGGGTGAAGTGGTTTATCAATCCTTTTCGGCATAAAAAGGGGAAAAGGTCGCTGATACGGCGCCGCACGCGTATGGATGTGATGCCCTGGAATCGTTTCGAGTTGGGCAATGATTCTACTATTGAGGATTTCGCTACCATCAATAATGGTGTGGGAGATATCCTCATCGGAGAGCGGACGCGCATCGGGCTCGGTAATACATTGATTGGACCGGTACATGTCGGTAATGACATTATGTTCGCGCAGAACGTGGTGGTAAGCGGGCTGAATCATGGCTATGAAGATGTCACGAAACCTATCCATAACCAGCCGACGAATACACAGCTCATCACTATTGAGGACGGGGCCTGGATAGCGGCTAACAGCGTGCTTACCGCCGGAATAACGGTGGGGAAAAATGCTGTGGTGGCTGCCGGAAGTATTGTGGTGCGGGATGTCGCCCCCTTTACCATCGTGGCCGGTAATCCGGCAAAACCTG
Organism: Bacteroidales bacterium; assembly: GCA_021740175.1. Taxonomy (GTDB): domain Bacteria; phylum Bacteroidota; class Bacteroidia; order Bacteroidales; family JAIPAH01; genus JAIPAH01. The sequence continues at coordinate 13,499 of JAIPAH010000004.1, read as the reverse complement.
TGAAGCAATACAATCCTGAAACAAAGCAATGGGAGAAAGTAAAATAGAATAAAATTTGTAAATCAATGGTTTATGCATACACTTGCGATTATTTTCTGGGTTCTTTTGCTGCTGGTCTTCTATAGCTATCTGGGCTATGGCCTTGTCTTGTTTATCGTGGTGCGCCTCAAGCGCTTACTGAAAAAACAAAAATCTTCCTATAGGGATATGGGATATGAACCCGAGGTGACACTGTTTGTGGCTGCCTACAACGAAAAGGACTATCTTGACCGTAAAGTCAGGAATGGCTTTGAGCTGAATTATCCGAAAGAAAAAATCAGGCAGGTATGGGTGACCGATGGTTCTGATGATGGCACACCGGAGCTTCTAAGACAATATGAAGGCGTAGAAGTATACCATAAGGATGAGCGCGCCGGGAAAATTGCTGCTATGAACCGGGGGATGCAGTTTGTGGAAAGCCCGATTGTTATTTTTTCGGATGGAAATACTATCCTCGGAAAGGATTCGATAAGGGAAATTGTTAATTTATTTAAGAATCCCGAAGTGGGCTGTGTTTCCGGTGAAAAGCGTATTTCTACAAAAGAAGCCGAGGAGGCTAGCAGTGCCGGGGAAGGAATTTACTGGAAATACGAATCCACGTTAAAGAAATGGGATTTTGAACTCTATTCGGTGGTGGGAGCCGCCGGTGAACTTTTTGCTATTCGCAGGGAATTGTTTGAAAATGTTGAGCGCGATACGTTGTTGGATGATTTTATTATCTCTTTGAGAGTAGCTCAAAAGGGTTACCGCATTGGATATAATCCCAATGCCTATGCTGTTGAAAGTGCTTCGGCCAATGTCAGGGAAGAACTGAAACGGAAAGTGCGGATTGCAGCAGGCGGGTTTCAGTCGATCGTAAGGTTGAAATCATTGCTGAATCCGTTTAAGTATAAAACGCTAACCTTTCAGTATATTAGCCACCGCGTACTGCGATGGACAGTGGCTCCTTTTTCGCTGCCTGTGATTTTTATATTGAATGTGATACTTGCCTGGCATCAGGGTATCTTTACCATGCAGCTCTATCCGTTGCTGCTGGCCTTGCAGGTGCTGTTCTACCTGGCTGCTTTAGTGGGATGGTTTCTCGAGGAAAAGCAGTTGCGCAAAAAGGTACTTTTTGTACCCTATTATTTTTTGATTATGAATTATTCTGTGTATCTTGGTTTATTACGATATTTAAAAGGAGGTCAAACGGTAACATGGGAAAGAGCCAAACGAGGACAATAATTTTTTTGATCGTATTAGGTATGATGCTGTTCACCGGACTGGAGAGCCGGGGACAGTGCAGCATCACAATACCGTCTGAAACGACGTTGATTGACGGAAATGATTATGACTTTCAATCCGGGGATGTGATTTGCCTGGAGGCTGGAGAAAAACCATACCTGCTGATCCGTAATATTGATCCTGAGGGGAATTTTGATCAGCCTGTGACGATTCGTAATCACAACGGGGAAGTAACTTTCGATACGGATCATTACTATGGTATTTCCTTTTGGAATTGTAATAATATCGTACTGAGCGGAAAAGGTGATGATGATTACACTTATGGGATAAAAATCTTAAAAGTAGCTAATGGAACAGGTTTGAGTATAGATAATCTCAGTTCAAAGGCAGAAGTACGGGGTATTGAAATCAGTAATACCGCTTTTGCCGGGTTGATGGCCAAAACGGATCCGTTTTGTGAGGATGGCCAGATCAAAGGGACGCGGGGGGATTTTATCCAGGAGGATATCGTTATTCATGATAATTACATCCATCACACCGGTACGGAAGGAATGTACATCGGGAGTTCAAAATATTTGCAGGGTTTTGATGTGGAATGCAACGGTGATACGCTGCATGTACTCCCGCATGTCAATTCGGGGGTGCAAGTGTATGACAACCGTGTTGAATATACGGGATGGGATGGGATACAGGTTTCATCCGCTGTGGAAGATTGTGCTATTTATGGAAATAATATAAACCATGACAGTGAAGAGGCTGTAGATTTTCAAATGAGTGGTATCCTCATTGGTACGGGCAGTGTGTGTGATTGCTACAACAACAAAATCATCGATGGAAAAGGTGATGGTATGGATATTCTGGGAGCAGGAAATCAGAAAATCTACAATAACTTGATTGTTAATGCTGGCCAAAGTTTCGACGAAGGAGCCAATCAGCATAAGCATGGCATATTTTGCGATCACCGTTATACTCCCGATGAGTCCTACATGCACTACTACAACAATACGATTATTCAGCCCCGTACCTATGGTATTAGCCACAGAAACGAGGAACTGGAGAGCAGCAGGGCGTATAATAATGTCGTCATCAATCCGGGTGGATATGAAGATGAAGGAGAGGACGCATATATTCATCTGTCTTCTGAATCCATTCCCATGGATAAGAAAAACAATTATTTTGATCAAAACGTTAATTCTGCAGGTTTCGACCAGCCGGGAAATTATGATTTTGACCTCCAGGTGAATTCCCCACTGGTTAATGCCGGAAGAACAATAGATGAGATGAGTTTTGATATTGAGAATCGCACCCGTCCTCATGCAGGTGGTATGGATATAGGGGCCTATGAATGTCACAAACCGGGTGTGGGTATAGAAGAATACGATAATGACAGGCGGGTTAAAGTGTTTCCTAACCCGGTGCATTTCAGGTTGACCATTGAAGCGCATCTGTACCAACCTGCCGACGGTTCTTTAACGGTCTTCAATGTAATGGGCAATACTGTATTTTCCACAACTCTCCGGGAACAAAAACGGGAGCATAAGTGGGTTATACCAGTATCGCATTGGCCTTCGGGCTCTTATTTTTATAAATTGGAGACAATGAATGAGCAATGGAGAGGAAAATTTTTTAAACATTAACATGATGAACATTAAACCTGTATTAAAACGTATTATCCCTTACCCGGTAGCTATTAAACTTAGGGGAGGCTGGCAAAAGTTTCTCAAAATAATATACCAGGGCAACAACTATTATTGCCCCTTTTGCGGCAATTCTTTCCGCAAGTTCCTGAAAGGTGGTTATCCCAATCCCCTGGCGGAAAAGAACAAAATTGCCGGTGCCGGGCGGCGCTCTAATATGGTGTGCCCTCGATGCTATTCGACGGATCGCGATCGTTTGATCTATTTGTATCTGAAAGAAAAGACCGATGTGTTTGAAAAGGCTCAAAAGATACTCCATATTTCTCCGGCAAGAAGTGTGAAGCATTTGCTGGAAAATATATCCCATGTTCATTATGAAACGGGAGATAAGTTTGAAGAAGGATATCGCGACTATTACTATGATCGGGATGTCGTACAAATGGATGTGACTGACCTTCCTTTTGAAGATGAGAGCTTTGATATGGTGATCTGTAATCATGTACTTGAGCATGTCAAAGAAGATATTGAGGCAATGCAAGAAATCAGAAGAGTGATGAAAAAACAGGGGAAAGCAATCCTGCAGGTACCCGTCGCGCTGGCATTATCCGAAACGGATGAAGCTGACCCGGGGAATGCCGAAGAAAGGGAGATGCGTTTCGGACAGTTTGACCATGTGCGTCTCTACGGACGGGATTATAAGGATCGATTACAAAAAGCGGGTTTTACGGCAGAAGTACACAACCCGGGAAAGGATGGCTGGGATAAAAAGTATAAGGAGCTGTCTATAAATCCATTGGAAAATGTTTATGTGGGGATAAAATAAGCTTATGAAGGTTCATGGGGTAAAAGGTTATATACTTACGGTTGTTCTGCTTCTATGCGCCGGTATCATGGCACAGGCTTCTCCTCAGCACAGTGCCGAAATGGACAGTGTCAAAATGCAATGGCCCTTGGTCCCGGAAAATAACAGGAGTACGCTGTATAATCAACTGTCAACAGCTATTCAGGGTATCGATACTGACAGCACCGGGGAACAAGCTGATCTCCCGTCGCAAGCTATCAAAGAACAAAATGATACCCCGCAACAAGGTTTCGCCCTGATAAAAACGGGAAATTATCTCCTGCACCAGGGAAAGGCGGATTCGGCGGTGGCTTTGTATTTAAAAGCCAGAGATGCTTTTAAGGAGCAGAATCATTCACGGGGCGTGATGCATAGCTTCAATAATCTTGGGGTTACCTACCATAAATATCATGCCTACAATATAGCCCGGAATCAATTTGAAAAAGCCGCTGATTTGAGTCACCAGGCAAACGCTCTACCGCACGAAAAAGCCACGATATTCACTAACCAGGCAACAGTTCTCTATTCGAAGAATCAACCGGAGATTGCTATGCAATATGTGGATTCGGCAACCCAGGCATTGGAAGAAAGCCGGAATCCTGTATTTAAGGCTACGGCTTATGCGAACCTGGCTATGACTTATACATCCATTGATCGGTTTAAACAGGCTCTCACTTATTTCCAAAAAGCCGGGGATTTACTGACAAAAAGGGATAATGAGCAGATGAAGCCTCTCTTCTGGATGGATTTGGCTGATTTGTATCGCCACATTTACAATTATGACAAGGCATTGAATTTCTACCAAAAAGCGCTTACCATTCAAAAACCGCAGGGTAATACTCACCGCATTGCCTCGCTATACAATAGTCTTGGACAAACGCAGCTTAAGCGAAAAGCCTATGAAAAGGCCATTGAACAATTTTCCAGGGGTGCGCTGTACAATAAAAAACACGGGGATAAAGACGGCTTACTGCGCAATATTCAACACCTCTCCTCCACCCTTTTAAAAAAAGGTAATCCCCGTAATGCCAGGGATACTTTACAGGCATATTTCACACAGGCTGAAGCTTGGGGCGATTTTGCCTTACTCAGTGAATTTCACAGGCTTTTAAGTTTGTCATATAAGCAGAATAATCAACAAAACCAAGCCCTGGAGCATCAGACACTTTCCCGGACTTATGCGGATTCGTTGCATGATAAGCAACAAAAAGATCGTGAGGCGTTCTTTGAAACAAAATTAAAGCTGCAAGAGCATTGGCAATCCAGGCATATTAACAGTTTACAGGAGCAAATGGAAAAGCTGGAGGCAGGCAGGACGGTTTTTTATCTTGTGATTGCAGGTGTGGCTTTATTGGGTGGATTACTGGTATTTTGGTTGGTGGTGCGTTACAGAAGAATGAAGAAGGATTACCAGGGACAGCTTCAGGAAAAGGAGCAGAAACTTGATGAGACGCAAAAAAAGCTTAATGAAACCTCAACAAATATGGAAGCCAAAATAAACGAAAGAACGAAGGAGCTTCGGGAAGAGATTGAGGAATACAAGAAAAAGGATGTTGATTTGAAAAAGGCCCTGAAGGATGCCGAGGAGGCCAATTACCTTAAAAATGCCTTTCTGTCGAATATGAGCCATGAGATACGCACGCCCCTCAATGGAATCATCGGATTTTCAAGCCTTCTTGAGACGGAGCTGTCGCTCATGGAAAATAAAGAGCTATATGAATATGCCCAGGGCATACAAACTTCCGGCGAGCGGTTGCTACATCTTCTTAACAATATCATTGATATCAGCCGTATCGAAGCTAATGATTTGCAGATTTCGCGTCAGGATACTAATGTGAAACAAATTATCGAAAAAAGCGCGGAACTATATAAGTTTAAGGCTAATGAAAAAGGGTTGAAATTTAACATGAAGCTGGAAGATACGCCTATAGTGTATACCGACCCGACGAGTTTATCGAAAGTGGTATCGGATGTTATTGATAATGCCATAAAATACACGGAAAAGGGATTTGTTAATATAACCAGCGATTATGACAGTGAGCGCAATGAAGTTTTTGTCAAAATCCGCGATACCGGGGTGGGCATTGATGAAAACTATCTGCCCAGGGTATTTGAGGCTTTCCGCCAGGAAAGTCTCGGTTATTCAAGGGCTTATCAGGGTGCAGGCCTTGGCTTGCCCTTAGCCAAAAGGCTACTGGAACTTATGGGTGGAAGCATTGAAATTGAGTCAAAAAAAGATGAGGGAACCAATGTGATAATCTATCTTCCGACAAAAGAGAAGGCTATGAATAAGGACTCTCAACAGCAAGGTTCTTCTTCCGGGAAAGAAACTACCCAGAAGCTTATCAAGCCTGCCAGCGAAATCAATATTCTTTTGGTGGAGGATGACCGCATGAACCGATTGGTGATTCATAAGATGCTCCAGAATGACTGGAGCGTGGTTGCTGTGGAGGACGGGGATCAGACGTTGGAGGAGGTAAGTAAATCGTATAAAGATGGAAAGATTTTTGACCTGATGCTCTTTGATATCAATCTGCCCAGTCCGTGGGACGGTATACAACTTATGCAGCATCTTCGTAAAAAGTACCCCGAATACAAAGAGATCCCTTTTATTGCCCAGACAGCCTATGCAATGCATACGGACAGGAGACGGCTACTGGAGGAGGGTTTTGATGAATATATATCCAAACCGATTAACCAGCAACGTTTGCTGACGATGGTCTATAATTTTCTAAGCCGAAAATAGGAGAACCATATGGGAGAAGAAGAATCGCCCGGCCTGGAGCAAAGGCTTGAGGAGAAAGAAAAAGAAATTACTGAGCTGAAAAAGCATTTTCTCGAGGAGAAAAAGAAGCTTTACCATAGCAATACGATGCTGTTGCATAACCTTAGTTATGACCTGCGCATACCGCTTAATGGCATCCTAAGCATGCTGGAGATGTTTGACCGGTACACACTTACCGATCAGCAAAAAGATCAGTTCCGGGCTATAAAGGATTCCGTAGAGACTCTGTCGCAAACGGTGGAAGACATGATGACGTTTTCGGCATTAATGAGCGGTACGATTGAAATGAAGGCGGAGGCCTTTGAATTGCCGGCTTTCGTAGATGAGCTAAAAAATCAGTATGAACTTGTTGCCCGCGGCAAAAGTATTGGATGGAAGATCAGCCGCGAAGATGAGATGCCGCAGCATGTGATCGGGGACAAGCATCACCTCAGGCAAATCCTGGTGAATCTTTTGAGCAATGCTTTTAAAAATACGCGTGAAGGTGAGGTGGTGCTTTATTGGCAGATGCTAAACCAATCCGGGGAAAACTTGCTGATGCGATGGATTGTTACGGATACGGGTACGGGAATGAGCAGGGAGAAACAGCAAAAGATCCGGGAACGGCTGCAGCCCACTGACGATCCTAATCTTCTTATCTCGGAGGATGTAGGTGTTGGGCTGGCTCTGGCCTACTATCTTACGCGAAAATTAAACGGTTCGTTTGATTTTGAAAGCGATGGGGCTTCCGGCAGTCGCTTTTATGTCGACATCCCGCTGAAAAAGCATGAAGAAACAACCACTATCGAAAAACATCCTTACCACTCGTCAACTCCTAAGCGCCTCTTACTGGTGGAGGATAACTACCTGAATCAAAAATTTGCATCTGCAGCACTCCAAAAGGCCGGGCATAAGCTTGATATTGCAGAGAATGGGAAAATTGCCTATCAAAAATACAAACAAAACGATTATGATCTGATTCTTATGGATATAGAATTGCCGCTGACTGATGGTATTCAGGTGACGAAATCTATCCGTAAAGATGAAGAGAAAGACCAACGTGGGTACACGCCCATCATTGCCATAACAGCCTATGCTATCGAGCATGACCGTGTCAAATGCCTTAATGCCGGTATGGATGAGTATCTTACCAAACCTTTCAGGCCGGAAGAGTTATTAGAGCTTATAGAACGCATGGTTACCTAAAGACGCTTTGGGGCTATGACGATGGAGATTCTGTGATTAAGGACGTTCCAGCTTCAGTACGTGAATATCGTACACTAAAGTCGCCGAGGAAGGGACTTCTCTTTTATCGCCGGCGATTCCGTGTGCCAGGTAGGAAGGAATAATGATCTTGGCTTTATCACCTTTCTGCAAGTGGGGCATAATTTTGTGTAATCCCGAGACTATGTCTCCTTCTTTTCCGATAATGAATTTTTTGGGGCTTCCCTTTTCTTTGGAGGAATAACACACATAGCCGTTGAGCAATTGGATGGTGTAATCAAGCGTAGCTCTCATTCCTTTCCGCGCTTGTATTCCCTCGCCTTCTTGATAGACGCCATAATAGATGCCGAAGCCGGTCTTTTTCATATCCCATTTATGGCGTTTTATGTAGCGGCGGATCATGTACTTTTCCTCCGATACAGCTCGCTTATTGGCTTCTATAAGTGCTTCCTCCAGTTTCTGGTCTTTTTGTTGTTTTTCCTGGTCAGGGGGGTGCGGAGGATTGTTGCAGGTGGTAAGCAACATCATTGTAAGTAAAATACCTGTGGCCCTCAGCGTTAACATAAGACGTTTATTCATTAATAGAAGTTAACTGATTTTTATACTGGGGTAATAACGATTCAAATTTTTTTATCGTATCCGAAAGGCTCATGTAAGAATTGGCACCTGCTGCTTTTTCGTGGCCCCCTCCGTCAAAATGGGTACGGGCAAATTGGTTGACGGAGAAGCCTTCTTTGGAGCGCATGGAAAGCCGCACAACTCCCGGGTTTTCTTTCATGAGCACCGAAAAATTAATCCCTTTAATCGAAAGGCCATAATTGACGAGCCCTTCGGTATCGCCATCCTGGTAGTTGAAGTATTCCATATCCTCTTGAGTGAGATAAATATATACGGTAGCGAGATCGCCGAGCACTTTCATACGATGGGTAATGCTATAGCCCAACAAGCGCAGGCGTGATTCGGAATAGGTGTCGTAAATGTTTCGGCTGATCTTTTCTGCATCAATGCCCAGGCGTAGCAATTGGGCTATGGTTTCGAAAAGTTCAGGGCGGTTGACGGAATAGCTGAAAGAGCCTGTATCGGTTAAAATACCGGCATATAGAGCAATGGCCGCCGGCTTATCCAATTTGTTCAGCGTATCGATGGAATGGCAGAGCGTGTAAATGATTTCGGCTGTACTGGAATAGCCCGGCCAGGAATATACCAGGTCAAATGCCTCAGTATCAGGCTCCGGATGGTGATCGATCATCACTTTATAAGCGGAGGCCTTTTTTAGCTTTTTTTCCATCTTTTCGGTGCGGCTGAAATCGTTATAATCGAGTGCAAAGATGAGATCGGCCCTTGTAATATATGAATCGGCAGTGGAGGCTTGATTTTCGTATATCAGGATGTTATCACTGCCGGGCAGCCATTTTAAAAAGGAAGGATAATTGTCGGGGACAATTAAATGGAGGTTTGCACCTGTAATCCTGAGGAAATGATAGAGCCCCAACATCGAACCGATGGCGTCGCCATCGGGATGCCGGTGGCTGGTAAGGACAATCTCCTGCGATTGTTGGATCTTCGCTTTTAAAGTATCAAGATTTTTAATTTTCAAAAATTTGTGCTTTTTTCGGTTAAGCAAACAAAATTACTAAAAATTGTCTTCGCTCAGAAATAGGAAAGCCCTAAACAAAAAAACCTTAGCGGGAGTTTAATTTTTTTAGTAAAACTGTAAATTTAATCTTTAATTCAAAATTAGAATCTATGTCGAATAAAACACTTATGCTTATCAAGCCACGTGCTGTAAAAAACAATTGCATCGGTATGATACTCAACACCGTGAACGAAAACAATTTCCGCATTGCTGCCATGAAAATGCTCCAAATGACCAAAAAACAGGCCCGCGAATTCTACATCGTTCATAAAGATCGCTCTTTTTATGAAGATTTGGTCGATTTTATGACATCCGGAGCTATTGTGGCTGTATTGCTGGAAAAAGAAAATGCCGTCGAAGATTTTCGCACCCTAATCGGTCCTACCAATCCTAAGGAAGCAACGGAAGGAACAATCCGTTATGCATGTGGTTACGACATTCAGCAAAATGCCGTGCATGGTTCTGATAGTCCTGAAAACGCTGAGCGGGAATGTAATTTCTTCTTTCCTTATGCGGAACGGTTTTAGTGTTTACTTTTGTATAATCGTATACATTTGTTAACTTTTTTGGTATTCCCGGAAGGTCCCGTCGCTATAGAGGGCCACAATTGTTTGAATGGCTTTTGAATTTGTGGCGCGGTATCCGTATCCGGGAGTATCTTCTTCCTTTGCATCATTATTCTCAGTCTGACCTTCGGATTGTCCGGGGGTAACTTGTGGCGAAGAATTCTGTAGCTGTTCTTTATCCTGCTGTAACTTCTGTAGGGTTTGTTGCAGTTGCTCATTTTGTTGTTTGAGCTCTTGATTCTCTTGTTTCAACGAATTATTTGCTTCGGATTGTTCCTGGCTGAAAAGATTATTTTCCCTGGTCATACTGCCTTTTCCGAATAACAACCAATCGGGATTTATGTCGTTAAACCGTTTCAGAATACGCAAAACAAAGTCCAGGCTGGCCTTATTTCTTCCATTCATAACGTGCGACATAATGCTGCGCTGGACATCGATTTCATCAGCTAATTGGGAAGAGTTTAAGTTTTTGGCCTGCAACAGAAGTTCTAGTCGGTCTACCATTTTTTTGGGATTTATTAGTTATTATACAAATGTAATAAAAATAGTCAGGATAGAAAAATACGTTTGTAATTTACTTTTGTATACATTTTTACTTTATTAAATTATTTCAAGCAGAGATTAATACGTAAATATTAAAAACTGATAATTAGATTATTAAGTTTAAGCAATTTACTATTGTAAATAGAGATATAAAGCTTAAATAAATATTAGTTTTACTTTAATTGTATTGTGTAAAATTCTCATATTCACAATTTAACTTCAATAATATCCTTTTTATAGTCATTATTTACTTTTGTGAACAATGAAGTTGCTATTTTTTTAACATTGTATACATTTGTGTACACTATTTATTAACCTGACTTGTTACAAATGTTTATTATAACGTGGTCTGATTCCCTCCTACCCTTTCGGATGACAATAGAATAATAACTATTTGACATGGAGTAAAGAAGAAACATGATGTTCTATGTCAATAGCCAATCATAACTGATGGTTATCAAAAACAATCTATGAAAAAAGAATACCGGGTAATATCGTTTTAGAAGGGATTTTCTTCTCACTTATTTGTATTGCTTAGGGCCTATTATGACCGGTATCCATAAAAGCTGTCACAGAAGCTCGAAGACTCAAAGTGGCTTGAAGAATAGCTTGTTAAATAGCTCTTTTATTTGTATCCGGTTTGTTGTATCGCGAGGAATTTATTATTATTTCAGAGGTTTTCTTCTGGTTTCTCGTACATTCACTAAAATGATTTCTTTTTTTCTTGGCTTATAACGGTAAGTAAGTATGGTCAATCGATTGATTGGGCCTCGGTATAAATTTTTATTCTTCCCTGTAGGCTCCAGCATTTTGGGATTTTCTTTTAAAAGCTCAAAAAAGTGGGCGGTTTCCTGTACAAAGTTTTTCACTTCTTTTTCTGTCCATTCTTCATATAGGTGTTTGACAATACGATCATAACCTTGTATAGCTCTTTTCGTCCAGACAAGTTTTACAGCCATTTCTTGTACTTTCTCATCACTTCTTCGTGGAGTGTGACTTCACCATTGTCTGCTTCTGAAAGGCCTTGTTTTATTTCTGCCCGTTCTTCGTCACTTATGTTATCCCACCAATCTGTTTTTGTGGTCGCTTTTTCTGACAAAAGGGTTTTTATAGCTTGTAATATTTCCCTGTCGGATATTTTATCAATCATATTGTGAAGATCTGCTCTTAACTCTGTTACATCCATAATATCATGATTTTATTACAAATTTAACGATTTATATTGACTTTTTTTTTAATTTTTAACTGATATTTAGTTCATATTTATCTTCCGGGATATATCCATTTTACAACGAACGACAACATCAAAAAGCCGGGGCGGCAGTTCACCGGCTTTTTGATGTATCTGTATATACCTTAATTGCTTACTTTTTTACAATTTTACGCGCTACCATGTGGTCTTCAGAGCGCACCCGTAGTATATAAACTCCTTCGGGTAGCTTGGCAGACAGGTCTATCCGGAAAGATTTTCGCGGAGAAGATACCGTAGCCCGGCTGACTACTTTTCCACTCACAGAGTGAATCGAATAGGTTAATTTTTCATAGCTATTCTGCGTCTCTACCAAAATATAATCATCAAAGGGATTCGGCCCGACCGAAAGAGCGATCGCTTCCTTTTGCTCCAGCGAAGTTCCCGTAGCATTTAAAACTGCATTATAATCAGGAAGGCCATACCCTAATAGGGTATCAGGATCGGAATATTGGTGAGAATTCTCCTGGATAAGCTCAATGAGCTCCATATTAGATTTTTCAGGCATAGCCTGCCACACCGACGCCACCATACCTGCTGTAATCGGGGAAGAAAAAGATGTACCGCTGGCATAGGTAACCCCGCCCCATGACGAAGCCACCGTAGCTCCCGAACCTTTGGCAGCTACATTCGGTTTCAGCCTTCCGTCGTAAGTGGGGCCTTTGGAGCTGAAGGAGACATAATTGCTATCGCCGTCCACCGCACCGACAGCCATCACGCTATCCCCGTCGGCAGGCGCTCCAATGTAGAACCATTCACCGTTACCCGAATTTCCGGCGCTATTAACCACCAGGATTCCTTTTTCAGCAGCAACGTCTGCCCCTATGGTCACGGGCGTGGTATCGCCGTTCATATCTTCGTAGGTGTGATTATTATCCGGGTCATTAAAACCATCCGTATAACCCAGGGAAGAGTTGATAATGTCAGCTCCTATGCTGTCAGCATATTCGGAGCCGTCGACCCAATAATATTCCTCCATCAGGTATTCATCACTAGCATCTTCCGTTCGCACAAGGTGATAATCGGCCTTAGGCGCCGTGCCTACCAATTCACCGGGGAGATACCCCCCCATCGTTGACAACACCATCATACCGTGAGAGCTAATCGAGGAACTGAACACATCTTCATCATTCACAAAATTGCGGGTATCAATGATTTGCTCGTTGGCCCACAGGCTGTCGAATGCAGCAATCTCATCAACTTCCATGAAGCCTGCATCCAGTACTGCTATAGTCATTCCTTCACCGTCATAGCCCTGATTATGCACCAGATGCCCATTGAGCATAGCTATCTGGTTATATCCATCACCGTATTCATATTCGTTATCACCCCGGACACTTTTCCCATGCATAGGACCGTCGGATTGCTTTTCGGCGGCAAAAAAGGGCTTTTGTTCACCTTCTGGCTTTTGCCGGGGAACGGATGTGACGCTTTCCACAAAGTTAAACGTTTCCAGGTCTTGTTCTCCCTGGCCTTCGACAATCAAAGTATTCAACCATTTTATCCTGTTTGTCACCGTATACCCCGCTTTCCGAACCCGGGACACATATTCGGGAGAGACCGGGAGGTCCTTATCATCAATGGATATACCATTGCGGGCGCGGCGCTCCAGTGCCTTTTCACTGAGAAAGGCTTCGGGCTGGCTTTTTGTATATTTATCAGACTTCTTATCAGTAAGCTTTACGATATAACGCGCCTGATCCTGACCATACAAAGCCGTAGCCAAAAAAATTCCTAATACAATTGTAATTACTTGTTTCATGTTGGATTTATTTA
>JAIPAH010000076.1 GCA_021740175.1 Bacteroidales bacterium | reverse complement strand
TATTCTTTAGAGATTAGATTTATTTCGGTAAGTTCTTGACCAATTTCATGGATACCATCGAGTATTTTCTGCGTCTGTTTTTTTGAAGGTCTTTTATGTCCATTAATATATTGGGATAATAAAGTTGGGTTTATACCAATTTTTTTAGCCAGGAAATTAGCATTCAAAAAACGGTAGTATTTAAAAAATTGTTTAAAATCTATTTCAAGGTTTAGATAGTCGTGGGTCAGACTATCATCATCAAAATATAATTGTGCAGCCTCCAGTGCATTATTCAGTATCTCCGGCACATTCCGGCCGGTGGTGAATATCGGGTAACCTTCAGCATATGCCGAAAAACCTGTTTCCGTCTTTTCCACAATTATATTTATGCTTTTTTTAGGTACCATTTTCTTATTTTTTTAATCCAGCATCTTTTAAAATCTTTTTCTCAAGTCCTTTTGCAACCTCCTGACTGCCATGGTTTGGAAAAACTATAATACCTTGTTTAATTCTATGTCTCATCTTAACATGTGAGCCCTTTTGAGAAACTGGATACCATCCATCTTTTATCAAAATTCTATACAACTCAGAGCATTTCATTGAGATAGAATTAAATTCGAATAACAAAGGTAAAGAATATTTTACTTTTTACAAAAATAAGGCTAATTTATAAAACCACTTGCCGAAAAAACTACTCATCATTAAATTAGAACAAAATCTAAGGGAGTGATGTCCTTTTGATGGATTCATCAAAATTTAATCCACTGGATTAAAAACAACCGGCAGCCGGCAAAAACTATTGCCAACTGCCAATCCCGAAAAGAAAGTATAAACTTTTTTTCGAGGATGTCGCGCCCGTACCGAATGTCGGTACGTTCGGGCGGGCTCGAAAAACTAAGCAATCGCAGATTGCAAGTTTTTCGGCACTGCCTTTTGCCAATTGTTTACTTAAAACTTCTCTAGTACATCTTCCACTGCGTCTTTATGAATCGTAAAATTCATCATCTTCAGTTTGATGTAATCTTCATGGAAGAAGTAATAGCCGAATATCGGGCTGTCTTTGCCGACATCTCTTGAACCTGAGCTGGAATCCTTGATGAGGTACCACATGTCGCCGTTATATTCTGTACTGCCTACCAGGTGCATCCCGTGGTCATCCGTTGTGCTGCTGTTGGAAAAACGGAATTGCCGGGAGTTTTCGTTGATATACTGAGCGGGAATGTCGAAGGTGGGCACTATTGCACAGTTTGTCTCATGAGAAAATCCCGCTTCCGAAACGTCTCCGCCGATACTCATTGAATAACCCTCAGCAATGGCTTCTTCAACTACATCCATAAACACATTCAGCGGCACGTTGTAGTATTCCTCGCTGTTCCACCAGTTATCCGGAACTTCGTATTCCACCTGCTCCCAGTAAGGTTTCTGCTTATAGGAAAGAATCTCTACGTAATTGTCCAGGTTCAGTTTCAGGACATCATGCAGGTACTCCTTAGGCGTAATCATCTCTCCTTCATATTCAAATTCCGAAGGCGGTTGCCCGATGTGGTGATTCATAATGGATTTGATGGTTGCGAGCACCTCTTTTTCATTCCATGCATCCTCTTTCTTCACATTTTCCAGATAATTACGCATTTCCTTGTACATGGCCGCATGGGAATGGAATTTACGTTCTTCGGGTAAACCGTCGTACACACTATTGGGGACAATGCCGTACTTTTTGTACATGCGGGTTACGGCATTGGCTTCGGAGCCCTGGGTGAACCGCGAATCGCCGCGCTTCTTCACATATCTCCTGGCTTTCTCCACATATTCCCAATACACCGTATAAATCTCCGAAAGATTGACTTCCATGTCATGCAGGCGTTTTACCTCTGACTCATAGAACGATGTTGTGCTATAAGCCCAGCACGTACCGGCATTTCCCTGCGAAATCGTGGGGGTATGCCATACTTCGTTTTCATACAAATCCATTTTGTTGGGTAAATCCATGCCCGACTGATCCATGAGGAACTTTTTCTCCTTTTCCTCTTCTTTTTTATCTTTCTTGACAGCGCGCACATCTTTCAGGATAAAGTTCTCATAGTATCCCGGTTCGTACTCTTTAAATTTTGCCTGGTCTTTTTCCTGACCGAATGCACTTCCTGTAGCAAATACAGCAAGTAAGGCCAATGTGATTAGTTTTCTCATAATGGTTTGGTTTTAATAGTTAAACGATATTTTCATTGTATAAAATTATTTTCTTTTTTCCAGCATTATTCTAATCTGTCTAAAGATATCGTTGGTGGTGGTTTCATAGGAGGGTTCTACCTTATGCTTCAGATGCTTATGATGAGGATATGTTTTGATATCGGGCCAGTGTGGTGCATTGTCCCATCGGCAAATGAGCTCCTCGTTTTTGTCTTGCCAATGATAGACATACTTTCGTCTGCCATGAATTATAATCTCTTTAATATACAAAATGGAGCGATTTTTAAACTGGATGAGAACATAAACTTTAAGGTTCTTACCTATCTTTTCAAATGCATCGACTTGATAAGTTTCTATATAATCCTCAAGAACTGACAAATGTTCAAGAATCATTTCTCAGAACCAATTTTTTTAAGGTAATTTTCAATATCTTGAAGTCCTTTTTCGGCAAATTCCCATTCCATTAAGTCTTCTTCGGTGATAAAGTCTTCCTGATTTTTCATGCTATGCACTTGTTTTTCAATTTCAGAAAACTTACCATTATATTTCTTCTCAAATTTTTTAATGATGGAATCGTACTTATCTTTCCTATTCAGCAAGTCCAACATTAAATACTCTTTTAAAACTTTTTCGGCATCTATGTTTTCCTTATCCAGTAGGTTCCCAAGATTCTCATCTATATTTATAGTATACATAGGATTAAAGTATTCTATGGTTAAAATATCAATCCTAACAAAGATAGGAAAAAACCTTTTGTGAAGCAATTTTTTTAATGATAAGCTATTAATACTAAGTTTTACTTGTTTTTATTCCATATAAATATTATTTTTACTTTTGTAACTATAAAATCCACATCCTATGACACGATTTTTGAACCTCGCAATCCTTATGTTATTCATGATACCACACACATTTTCTCAAAACCCCGGAAGTGAATTCATCCCTATTCCGGCCGATAGCACTTCGCATTGGCATGTGTGGAAATACGAATACGAAATGAACTGGGAGTGGGATGAATATATCGAATACTATTTTTCCGGTGACACAACTCTTGATGGCACCAATTACAATGCGCTATTTAAAGATTATTCGGTAGTCCACAACGGAAACTGGCTGGGATTTAATCAGCATTTTTTCTGCGGGGGCATTCGAAACGTCGATCGAAAAGTCTACTATCGTCCCGAAAATGAAGAGCAGGAGTATCTTTTATTCGATTTTTCTGTGCAAGCCGGAGATACCTTACCGGATTTATATGCTGATTTTGACGAAACGGTGGTAGTCACTTCAGTTGATTCTATATTAATTGACGGAGAATATCGTCAGCGCGTCAACCTGGACTGGCTTTCACATTATGGGACACCATACTATATTGAGGGAATAGGTCATCAATTCGGTTTGTTGGAACGTATGGTGATGTTAGCGGGCACTGGTTCTGAATTGACTTGTTACGCTGAAGATGATGAGCCTCTCTTTCCGGAAAATCCCGATTGCTTTATCCTCACAGAAATAAAGGAAGAGTATTTATCAAAATCCTCTCCTGAAATCCAGGTTAACCCCAATCCGGCAGATCAAAACTTTGTGGTCAGTCTGCACTCCCCGGCAAAGGAAATAAGTTATCGCCTTACCGGGATATCCGGAAAGGTATTCCGGAAAAATCAGATATCACTCCCACATCCGGGAAATTCCTTTACCATAAAAACCAGCGATTTATCTTCGGGTGTATATTTACTTGTGATACAGGGAAGTGATTGGAACAGGCCTATCACAAAAAAGGTGATGATTAGATAGCTTGGGATTTCATCCTGCAGCCAAAAATTTTACCTTTGCACCCTTATTTAGAGACAGACAGGCTATGGCATTGACATGTGGAATTATCGGGGTGACCAATACGGGAAAAACCACCATTTTAAATTGCGTTTCAAATACAAAAGCAGAGGCGACAAATTTTGCTTTTAGTACGAATAAATCTAACGTCGGGGTTATTAACGTTCCCGATCCCAGGTTGTATAAAATCAACGAATTTGTTAATAGCAAAAAAGTTACCCCGACAACCGTTGATATCGTGGATATTCCGGGTCTTGCTAAAGGCTCCAGTGAAGGGGAAGGCGTAGGGAACCAGTTTCTGGGAGACATTCAGCAGACCAATGCGCTCATTCATGTCTTGCGATGTTTTGAGGATGAAAATTTGCCCCATGTTGAGGGAAGCATTGACCCGGTAAGAGATATGGAAATTGTAGATCTCGAACTGCAAGCCAGGGATTTAGACTTGGTTTACCGAAAAATAGAACGCCTTGAAAGAGCGGCCAAATCAGGTGAAAAGGACCCCAAACGGGGCATTGAGGTTCTTAAAGGGTTGGCCGAACACCTGGAAAATTTCGGGAATGTCAGGGAGTATGAAATGAGAGAAGACGAAAAGAAGAAATTTGTGGATGAAATGTTTCTGCTGACCGACAAACCGGTCATGTATGTTTGCAACGTAGATGAGGATGCTGCTATAGAAGGAAATGATTACGTCAGGCAGGTTGAAGAGGCGCTGAAAGGAAAGGATACGCAAATACTGACGGTAGCAGGCCAACTGGAAGCCGAAATCGCCGACCTGGAAACGGAAGAAGAACGTAATGAATTTCTGAACGATTCCGGCCTGGATGAACCCAGCGTCAATAAAATGGTTCGTTCAGCTTATGCGCTCCTCAACCTGGAATCTTTCTTTACGGCCGGAGAAAAGGAGGTCAGGGCCTGGACGATGCGTAAGGGCAGCACGGCTCCGCAAGCTGCCGGTGTGGTCCATAGCGATCTACAGCGAGGTTTTATCCGGGCTGAGGTTATTAGGTATGAAGATTTTGTCGCCTATAAAGGCTCGGAAGCCAAACTTCGGGAAGCGGGGAAGCTTCGTCTCGAAGGCAAGAACTACATCGTACAGGATGGCGATATCCTGAACATCCGGTTTAATGTGTAGAGGTTTGTAGGTTTTGTGAGTTTGTAAGTTTATAGGTTTTGGGGTTAGAATCAGTTAGTTGCTCTTTCTTTCCTCCTACTCTTTCCAGTCGATTACAGTACCTTCTTCATGTGCTTTGCGATCGCGTTTTATGCCCCATAGGTAACCTCCGAGACCACCTACCAGCAATCCTGCCAGCGGGTAAAGAAAATTCATATTGAACGCCATCACTATAAAGCCAGCCATCCCCAGCAGGGCAGCGCCGATTACAATTCCCGCCTCACGAAACTGATGGGGCAAACTAAGACCATGGACGCTTTGCAAATGCTTGATGATTGCCTGGAATCGCTTTTTGATGCTGCGATGGACTGCTTTGCAAGGATTGGCATTCAAAGGCAGATCATTGGCCAGTTCGAGAAGCATTCGCTGAAAATCACCGATTTCCTCACATTCGACACAATACCTATCCACCATTTCCGATAAGGTCTCTATTTTCCCGATGTAGTTTTCTTTATCAGCTACACTGTTTGCGGGTATATCTCGTTTGTTTTTTTTCAAAAGCTGCAACACCTTCCTGTGATTAGCCTGTGACGATCGCTCCATAATCTTCATTTGGAATGACAAATATAAATTAAAAATTAATGATATTCAGCAACTTCCCTTTAGAGCCTGTCCCGGTTATTCTACCGGGAGAAGTTAAGGGTAAAAGCTGCTGAATATCCTCCCTGATGGTTTTTGGACGGCCCTTAGCCACAGCCATTCAGAAACTTAATACATAGAAACTTACAAACTTAAAAACATAGAAACCTAAAAACCATCTACTTAAAGGCCGCCTTCATTACATCGTCGAAATAATCGGCGAAAACCGGTTTAATACCGTCTTTTAGATGGTCCGGTAATTCGTCGAAGTCCTTTTTATTATCTTTCGGAAAGATAAGGTTATAAACACCAACTCTTCTGGCGGCAATTGTTTTTTCCCTGATTCCCCCTACCGGAAGCACCTTACCGGTCAGCGTCAACTCGCCTGTCATGGCCAGGTCCCGCCTGACCGGCTTTGAAGTCGCGAGGGAATACAGAGCCAATGCCATGGTGATTCCAGCCGAAGGACCGTCTTTTGGGGTAGCTCCGGCCGGTACGTGCAGGTGGACCTGGTTATTGTCGAAGAACTTGCAATATTTTTCTTTCTGACAAAGAATGGAGCGGATATAGGAATAGGCAATCTGCGTGGATTCTTTCATCACATTGCCCAGCTGCCCGGTTTGTTTATATCCACCCGACTTGGATACAACCGAGTTGGCCTCCACATAGAGTGTAGCTCCTCCCATGGAAGTCCAGGCCAGCCCGAGGGTAACTCCGGGCATACTCTTTTCGTAGAGCTTCTCGGTAGTAAAGACCGGTTTACCGGCGAATTCTTCCACATTTTTTTGAGAGATATTTACCTTTTTCACGTCTTCTTCAGCCTGCTTCAGCGTCACTTTCCTCATGATTTTCTGGATACGTTTCTCCAGGTTACGCACACCGGCTTCGCGGGCATATTTGTCGATAAGAATCTCGAGCGCCTTATCCGTAATATTAATCTCTTTCATCTTCAGCCCGTGACGCTTAGCCTGACGGGGTATCAGGTAGCGCTTGGCTATCTCCACCTTTTCTTCAAGGATGTAACCCGGAAGCTGAATGACTTCCATACGGTCAATCAATGGTTGCGGCACGGTATCCAGTTGATTGGCAGTAGTAATAAACAGGATGTTGGATAAATCATACCGCACATCCAGGTAATGATCCAGGAAATCTTTGTTTTGTTCGGGGTCCAGGACCTCAAGCAATGCTGAAGCCGGATCGCCCTGGAAGCTGATGCCCATTTTATCGATTTCATCCATCATAATAACCGGGTTGGATGTTTGGGTGCGCTTCATGCTTTGGATGATTTTACCGGGCATAGCCCCGATGTAGGTTCTTCTATGGCCTTTGATTTCAGCTTCATCGCGCATACCGCCTACCGAAAAGCGATAGAATTCCCGGTCAAGGGCATGAGCGATGGAGCGCCCTACGGAAGTTTTCCCCACACCCGGAGGGCCTACCAGGCAAATAATGCTGCCCGAGATGCTTCCGCGTTTGATAATAGTGGAGATATACTGGAGAATAGCATCCTTTACATCCTGCAGCCCGTAATGGTCTTTGTCGAGGATATTCCTTGCCCGTTTAATGTCACGGTTATCCTTCGAGTAAATGCCCCACGGCAGCTCGGTAATCGTATTGAGATAAGAGCGGGTGACCTGGTATTCCGGGGAGGAAGGCTCCAACACCTGCATCTTTTCAATCTCTTCATCAATCACCTGCTTTACCTCATCGGTGAGCTTCAGGTCTCTCATCCTGGCCTTGATTTTCTCTATCTCCTGCGATTTGTCGTCTTTTTCAATCCCCAGCTCTTTTTTGATAGCCTTTAGTTGTTCCCGCAGGAAGTATTCTTTTTGCTGTTTGTTGACTTTCTCATCAATCTGCTTTTGAATTTTAGACTGGATTTGCGAAAGCTCTATCTCTTCCTTCAAAAGGACCAGTAATTTTTCAGCCCTGTCGCTTAGGGAAGTTGCTTCAAGCAATTCCTGCAACCTTTCGCTCTCTGCCGAAAGGATGGAAGATACCAGGTCCATCAACATTCCCGGTTTGTCATTGGGGATATTGGAGAGAATCATTCTTAACTGCTCTTGCTGGAGCGCATTTTGGTTGATGAGTTCCTTAACGGCTGATATAATACTGTTGGTATAGGCTTTAAGAACTTCGTCGGGTTTTTCCTGCGGGTCTTTATGATATTTTACTTTCCATTTAAGGATAGACTCGTATTGTAGGGTATCCTGGTATTCAAACCGATGCATACCCTGGGATACCACTTGTATTTGTCCCGGGGCTGTGGATTGATAGCGATAGACTTTTACAAGGGTTCCGAAATTATAAAGCTCGGATTGCTCGAAATCCTGCTCATTTTCATTCTTAACCATGACGATGCCTATATAGCCGTTTTCATTCTCATAAGCATGTTTTATGGAATTAATGATTCTTTGCCCGTTGAAATTCATAGGCATCATTACCCCCGGAAATATTGGCCGGTTTAATATGGGGACGATGGTTAATTTATCCGGTAAAATATCTGAAACCGCTACCAGGTCGGAACGTGAGGATTGTTGATCCTGAAATGTCTGTTGGGATTGATTATAATCTTGTTGTGTATTTTGATTTTCCTCTGCCATAATGATTGTTTTTTAGTTTGATAAATTCAAGTTCTCTTAAATATACTAATTTTTTCAAATTAATATTCAAAAAACTCTCTTCTCATTTCAACTAAAAATCTACGTTAAACAGATAAACAATTACACGGTGCATTCGTTACATGACAATAAACAAACCAAAAATAAAAATCTGAAAAAATGGCAGAACTCACATTAAAAGGAAACAAAATTCACACGAATGGAGATATTCCGAAAACAAGCGACAAGGCACCTGATTTCAAGCTAACCAAAACCGATCTAAGCGATGTTTCCCTTGACAATTTTAAGGGCCAAAAAGTAGTATTGAACATTTTTCCCAGCCTCGATACGGAAGTTTGTGCTAATTCGGTTCGGAAATTTAACGCAGAGGCGAGTGATCTGAATAACACTGTAGTTGTTAGTGTTTCCAAGGATCTTCCGTTTGCCCATAGCCGTTTCTGTTCAAACGAAGGATTGGATAATGTCGTTTCTACATGTGAAATGCGCCCCGATAGTACCTTTGCTAAGGATTATGGGTTGCAAATCGTCGATGGTCCAATGGCAGGGCTTATGGCACGTACTGTTATTATTCTCAATGAAGAGGGTAAAGTGATATATACCGAACAAGTTCCTGAAATAGCTCAAGAGCCCGACTATAAGGCAGCAATGGCTGCGCTGAAATAAATAGCACCTATCGGGTAGTAGGGGTTTAAAGCCGCATAAGTTTTCTTTAAAGAGAAACTTGTGTGGCTTTATTAGGTTCTTAGGGTAGCTTTTATTCTTCGGGGATTTTCCAGCATCTCCATGGCCTCCATAAAACTGCGGCACACAATATCAGCACTGGTAAGCGTCTGGCCTGAGGCCCCTTCGCCATTAATCACAGAAATTCCGATAGCAGAAACATTCAACATTCTGACATCATTTCTCCCATTACCTATGGCGATGGAGTGTAAAGGATTAATTTCTTCCATCAATTGGGTTTTTTGGGCAGCTTGATCGTTTTCATTCAAAATAACCAACTCACAGTTGACATCTTCCAGCTCCTTTCTTGCACTTCCGAAAGTATCTGCCGTAAGTACATATATATTTAAAAATCCGGCGATGTCGTTGAGTTTAGTTTTAATTTCGTCACTGATGGTTCCATCGCAGGCAATTGTACCATTGAAATCCAGTGCAAGATTTTCAACAGTAAGCTTCTTGAATCCGGGTATATCAAGACTTAGCATTTTTTGATGTTAATTTTATTGTACTTGTTTGTTAAAAAATATGCTGGTGCGAAGATAATATTTGCCATTTAATTTCATACTCCCAAAAATATTTCTTTGTTATGGGTTTGATAGGGGTGTTTTTTTATTGAGGTGTAAAGTTAGTTACTAATTTTAATCATTTGATAAGTGATTATTTTTACACCTCAATTTTTTTATAACCCGTATCAGTCAATTTAAAATAATTTTCATTCAGGTATTCCAGGGGAAATACATCCCATTTCCTGAAAAGGAACGTTCCCGGCTTTATTTCTCCTTGTTTTCGGGCAAACTCCATATCATCGGAGGTACAAACCGTAACACATTCTTTGTCTCCGGCAACTGACAAAAGCATAGTTTCTATAGGATAAGACCAATTGGGAGGTACACGATTAGTCCCCTTAACTTCGGAAATGTCTACATAAAATTTGTCCCCTGCTTTATGAGTGCCTTTTTCTATGACACGTTCCATATTTTTACGCCTGTTTAGGAATTCTTTTGAAATTTTCAGAATATCTCCTGTATGGAAGGTTCCAATCAAAAGAAAAGATAGGATTAGCAGAAACTTCGGTTTTTTCTTTTCGATTTGCCCTAACCCATAAAATAGCGCCGGAAAAACAATCATAAATACCCATGAATAATAGATTTGCTCCTGGTAACGGGAAATTTCAAAACCGTAATGTGATACATTCACCATGGCGAGAATAAGAAAGGTAAACCCCAGCCATGTAAAGAATTGAATAAACTTTCGTTGATACAAAAAGATAATTACGGTTATGACAAAAATCATTAAAACTTCGGTATAATGACGGAAAAGAAAGAGCACCAGGTTTTTTAAATAATCCAGATCATAAGTATGATGGGTCAGGGCATAAATGAAAGCTTGGGATTTGTTTTGCTCATATTCGGTGGCAAAAAACAGTTTAAAAACAATGAATATTGCCATTAGAGCTGCTATTCGGATGTATTGCTTGCGGAATCGCCATTTTGTTCTAAGCGCATGCGAAAGAATTACAAAGCCCAACAGAAGAAAAGCATAAGGATGGGAGGAAAGAATTAAGAGAACAAGGAAAAGCTGAAAAGCCGGAAAAGACTTGCTATTAGGTTGCCGATGCAATAAAATCGCAAAAAAGATAAGCAGGTAAGAACCGTAATAGAGTTCAAACATGGGGACAAAGTATCCGTGAGTAATGCCAATAATTTGAAGAAGGATAAAAATGATCCCTGCTTGCGGAAAGTCATAACGATATCGTGCTACCAGGTATACCAGGTAGGGAAATAACACATGGTTAAGGGAGTAGAGCAGTAAGATACCTTTCATTGAAATACCGAGATAAGTCCCAAGCAAAGGGAGAATCTGCGAGAATACAAGAATTAACCGTGCATGTTCGATGTGGAAAAACTGCTGATTGATTACCTGAAACAGGTAATAGGACGAATCGGCAAGCAATCGTTCCTTATAAAAGACAATTGCCCCAATAATTAGTACAATGAAGGATGCATGGGTTACCAGGTCAATAACCCGTGTATACTTTTGATTTAAGGAAACGGAATCCTTCATATCTGGGTATTGATTAAGTAGCTAAATTAACGATTTTTCTAAATTTCATTTTTTCCCGGAGACAAGAAAATTTGCGGAAACCTTAACCTGTTTTCTTCACCGTAATTTTTCCCGGATTTTCCGCGGAAAATTCTCCGATAATAGATGCCTGGACGTCTGATTTTTCCATTTTTTCCATCATGTTAGCAGCCTCATTTTCTGCCACGGAAATCAATAACCCGCCTGACGTCTGGGCATCGCATAAAATCAGTCTTTCCGTTTGGGAGAGATCCTCCGGCCAGTGGACTTCATGTTTTACATAATCCAGGTTATTCTCGGTTCCGCCGGGTACAATGCCGGCGGTGACAAACTCACGAGCCTCTTCCAAGACGGGCACTTTACTGCTATACAGGGTAACGCCGGTCGGGGTATTCAAAATCATCTCCCGCAGATGGCCTATTAGCCCAAAGCCGGTCACGTCTGTGCAGGCGCTGACATCAAAGTCTGTCATAACATTTGCCGCAAGGCGGTTTAATGTACTCATGAGCTCAATTACGTTTTTATTGGTAGCCTCACTCGTCAAACCTCTTTTCGTAGCGGTGGAAATAATCCCCGTACCTATGGGTTTGGTAATTATTAGCTTATCGCCCGGACGTGCCCCGGTGTTTTTTATAATTTTTTCAGGATGAATCAATCCTGAAACCACCATGCCATATTTGGGTTCGGTATCTTCCACCGTATGGCCTCCCAGGATGGATATGCCGGCTTCGGTAGCTTTATCGCGAGCGCCCTGCAGAATTTCCTCCAGGACACTCATCGGCAAACGGTTGCCGGGAAAACCCACGATATTCAGTGCAAACAAAGGGTCGCCGCCCATGGCATACAAATCGCTCAGGGCATTGGTTGCAGCAATGGCCCCGAAATGATAGGGTTCGTCAACGATGGGAGTAAAGAAATCGAGGGTTTGGACGACAGCTTGACTTTCGTTGATACGGTAAATCGCCGCATCATCAGAGGTATCAGAGCCGACCAAAACATTGGGGTCGGTGGGCAAAGGGAAGTTTTTCAATACGGCCTCCAGGTCCTGGGGACGCAGCTTGCAGGCACATCCCATACCATGGGTGTAGTGCGTCAGTTTAATCGTACTGCTTGCCGGGTGGGTGACTGTTTCTTGTTCTTCACCGCTGATCTGCTTTACTTTATCGGAAAGCATCTTTGTGGCTTTCCTGATTTCTTCGGCAGTATTTTGGCGCCCCGTAGAGAAGCGAATCGTTCCCATGGCATACTCCGTCGGTATCTTCATTGCTTCCAGTACCGATGAGACATCCACTTTATCAGTGTGACAAGCAGCGCCTGCCGATACGGCGATTCCTTCCAGCTCTTCGATCAAGGTATTGGCTTCCACCTTTGGAATACTTACCGAACTTGTGTTGGGCAGCCGCTCCGCATCCTGTGAATTGATGCGAATACCCGGGATATCCTTGCTTAATTCGTACTCTAAAAGGTCACGCATCTCCCGGTAATGGCTCATGTTTTTCTCCAAATCGCGTTTGGCGATTTCTGCGGCTTTCCCCAGGCCGACGATTTCCAGCACATTCTCGGTTCCGGCGCGATAATTACGTTCATGGCTGGCGCCATGCATCAGTTTTTCGAGATGGGTGCCCGTTTTAACATACAAAGCGCCAATACCTTTCGGAGCATAAAGTTTGTGTCCGGCTATGGAGAATAAATCCACCCCAAGCTCCTGCATATCCGTCGGGGTCTTTCCTGCCGACTGCGCCCCGTCGCTATGGAAAGTGATCGCGTGACTATGGGCGATTTCTGCCAGTTGGGCAATGGGTTGGATACTTCCCACTTCGTTGTTAGCATGCATGATGCTTACAAGGATAGTATCCGGGCGGATGGCTTTTTCTAATTCTCCGGCTTTGACAAGCCCATGTTTATCCACAGGTAGCCGGGTGATTTCAAACCCTTCTTTTTCCAGGTAACGACAAACTTCGCTAACGGCCGGATGCTCTATCACAGAAGTGATGATATGTTTCCCCTTATGGCGATTGGCAAAGGCAACTCCTTTAATGGCATAATTATTCGATTCGGTTCCGCCGCTGGTAAAGATGATTTCATCGGGAGAGCAATTTAACATACCCGCAAGGCGGCTGCGGGCTTTTTCGACGGCCATTTTGGCTTTTAGCCCTTCCCGGTGAGTGGAGGAGGGGTTTCCGAAATAAGTATCGAGATAGGGACGCATCTCTTCGGCTACCTCTTTGTCAACGGGCGTTGTGGCATTGTAATCCAGGTATATCAAATCCATTGTTTCGCTTTCTTTAAAACTTCTTCATAGTAAAAGCGGCGAATTTCCGCAGCATTTTTCTCCGGATCATCATCCTGAAGGGTTAAAGGAAAGACGGGACTTTCTTTCCGTTGTTTTAAATCATTGGTGTAAGCTTTATCATAATACCCAAGCGTAATATCGGCCACAGTCTCGTAATCATCATTATGCAGGGCCTTGACGGCAGCTTGTTCGTTTTGGCCGCCCAGCTTCTTACTTATTCGATGGATTGCTGCTTCCAGTTTTTCTTTATCAAAACAGGCGTATTCATGAACTAATCTTTTGATGCGTTCGGATTTGGGAAGATGAATGGCAATCACCGGTGCCGGATACATTTGTTTATACAAGGGTTCGGGAATGTTGACAGCTCCGATAGCACGGCTTTCATCTTCCAGCCAGGTCGGCTTTGAAGGATCGAATCGCCGCCAGTGATCGGCCAGGTTATTTTCGTACTGCTCATTAGTGGGTTGCGGACTTTGCCCGATAGCCCCAAAGGCCGAGCCCTTGTGGTGAGCAATTCCTTCTAAGTCCAGCATTTGATCCCCGGTTTTCTGCAGCTCATGAAGGATTTCCGTTTTACCGCTGCCGGTTTTTCCGCCGAGAATCACCAGTGGCCTTTCTTCACTCCAGGCCCGGCGGATATGGCGACGGTAAGCTTTGTAGCCCCCGTAAAGCGTATCTGCCTGCAAATCGGCTTTTTCGAATAACCAGGCCATGCTTTCGCTGCGCATGCCCCCACGCCAGCAATGGACGAGAATGCGGCCTTCATGTGCCCAGCTCACAGCCTTTTCCAGGAAAGAGGACATCTTAGGTCCGACCATATCCAACCCGCGAAGAATGGCTGCATAACGCCCCGATTGTTTATACAACGTTCCTACGGCTGCCCGCTCATCATTATCAAATAAAGGCAAGCTGCGGGCTCCCGGAATGTGTCCTTGGGCAAATTCTTTGGGGGAGCGGACATCTACCACGGGAATTGTATCCGATAGTTTTAAAAATTCTTCAGCTGCCAGTTTCATGCTTCACTAGTTTCCTGCAAATTTAGGGATAATTTGAAGAATGTTGTTTTTGTTCCTTGTTCCGTGTTTCTTGTTTTTTGCTATTTGGTAGTAATAAGCGCTGAAAAGAGTAATTTGGGGTGATTTATTGGATGATGTGATGATGTGTTGATTGGTTGGTTGAATGGTTGTATGATTGCATGATTGAATGATTGTATGGATGACCTTCCAGCTTTTAGTGTTGGCTTAGCGGGGAGGGGAAGATGGAAGGTCTTGGCAGATAGTTGGTTGAATGGTTGGATGGTTGAATGATTGTATGGTTGGCATAGCTCGCGCAAATTTGTATTTCGGGCGTATTATTCTTTGCGTTTTTAACGCAAATCATTCACCGTCAGAATTTTTACTTCGGTGGTTATCATCAGCTTTCTTTGCATTCCGGGAATCCAGTGGTTTTGTATCACATCTTGTTCATTTTGTAGCCACCGTGAATATGCAGCC
>JAIPAH010000003.1 GCA_021740175.1 Bacteroidales bacterium | reverse complement strand
AGACCCTTTGACCTATTCATTCTTGAAGCCAGAGGCTCAAAGAATAAAGACGACGAAGCGAGGACGCTTCGCCGAACGGCCCATTCATGCACTCAGACATTCATTCAACCATTCAACCATACATCCATTCAACCATTCACCAATTAACTAATTAACCAATTCCCTTCTTTCGTATTTTTCCTATTTTTGACAAAAATCCTCGGGATGCGAAAACCTTTGGCTGAAATATTGCGACCGGATACGCTGGATGACTTCATCGGGCAGGAACACCTGGTGGGAAAAGGTGCGGTATTGCGCAAGGCCATCGAATCGGGAAATATTCCTTCGATGATTTTCTGGGGCCCGCCGGGTGTTGGCAAAACTACGCTGGCTTACATTATTTCGCAGGTTTTGAACCGGCAGTTTTACACCTTAAGTGCGGTGAGCTCAGGCGTGAAGGACGTCAGGAAAGTCATCGAACACGCCAAAGCGGTGCAGGGCGCTATCCTGTTTATCGATGAAATCCATCGCTTCAGCAAATCGCAGCAGGATTCGCTGCTTGGAGCCGTTGAACAGGGGATTATCACATTGATTGGCGCCACCACCGAAAATCCGTCGTTTGAGGTTATCTCTCCCTTGCTCTCCCGCTGCCAGGTTTACATTCTGAAATCTCTCGAGGAAGAGCATCTCGACCGGTTGATGGAGGCCGGGAAAAAAGAGCTGGAGAAACACCTGGGAAAAGATATCGTCATCGAAGAAGATGCGGCTCTGAAGCGGGTATCGGGCGGAGATGCCCGAAAACTGTTCAACGCCATTGACATGACAGCCAGTGCTTATGCTTCGGAAGAAAAAATCACCCTGACCGATAAAAAGGTAATGGAGATCGTCCAGCAAAACCTGGCGCTTTATGACAAATCCGGCGAGATGCATTACGACATCATCTCGGCCTACATCAAATCGATTCGCGGCTCTGACCCGAATGCTGCCGTATACTGGCTGGCCCGCATGATTGAATCGGGGGAAGAGCCTAAATTTATCGCCCGGCGCTTGGTTATCTTAGCGTCCGAAGATGTCGGCCTTGCTAATCCGAACGCCCTTTTGCTGGCAGAAAGCTGTTTCAATGCCGTGGAGAAGGTCGGCTGGCCCGAAAGCCGCATCATATTATCGGAGGCTACCATCTACCTGGCCTCTTCGCCCAAAAGCAATGCCGCTTACATGGCTATCAACGAGGCGCAGGAACTTGTCAAAAAAGAGGGGGATTTACCCGTTCCTCTCCATATTCGCAATGCCCCCACTAAATTGATGAAAGACATCGGGTACGGTAAACAATACAAATATGCTCACGATTACCCGGGCAACTTTGTGCAGCAGGAATTTATGCCCGAAAAGATAGCCGGAACCATGCTTTATCAGCCGCAAAACAACCCGAAAGAACAAGACATTCAAAAAAGACTGAAAAACTGGTGGAGAGATAAATATGATTTTTAGTAATTTCGTAGCACGATGTACAACATTGAAAAACTAAAACATACCGATACCGGCAATTTTCTTCTGATAGCAGGCCCTTGTGTTATCGAAGATGAGGAATCGCCTTTTGAAATCGCCCGGGAACTCGCCGGGGTGGCGGATAAGTACGAGCTTCCTTTTATCTTCAAGGCTTCTTACAAAAAAGCCAACCGCTCAAGACTGGACTCCTTTACGGGAATAGGGGACAAAAAAGGACTGAAAGTGCTGCAAAAAATCGGGAAACAACTGGATATTCCCGTCATAACGGATTTTCACTCGGCCGGGGAAGCCCGCTTAGCGGCCAAACATGTCGACATCCTCCAGGTCCCGGCCTTTCTTTGCCGGCAAACGGAAATCCTGGTAGCTGCTGCCAATACCGGGAAAACGGTCAATATCAAAAAGGGACAATTCTTATCACCGGAAGCTATGACTTTTGCCGTTAACAAGGTGAAAGACTCAGGGAACCCTAACATTATGGTTACCGAGAGGGGAACCACTTTTGGTTACCAGGATTTGGTAGTCGATTTCAGGGGGATTCCTGTTATGCAGCAAAACAACGTGCCCGTCATTATGGACATTACCCACTCGCTGCAGCGCCCGAACCAAACCAGCGGTGTCACCGGCGGGCAGCCCGGAATGATAGAGACGATTGGTAAAGCTGCCATAGCCTCCGGCGCCGACGGCATTTTCATCGAAACGCACCCCAACCCGTCGCAAGCTAAATCGGATGGAGCTAACATGTTGCAACTGGAAAAGCTGGAAGAATTGATTGTAAAACTGAAACGGATTAGGCATGCGCTATAATTTATTGCTGGCATTTGTTTTATTTATGGGGCTAAACACCTTTGCCCAACCCGAAACAAAATTTAACCAACCCGAAACAAAAAATGATACGGTAAAACCCTGGTGGGAATATGGCATCCAGTTCGGCGGTTATATTGCCGACAACAATACAGCCAATTTTTATAATGGTCAGGGCGTGAATGATATTACACGGATTACGGATAATGATGAAATTCGCGAGGACATCGTGGATGCAATTCCTTACGAACAGTATGAAATCGGTGAATTGCCCCAAAATATGGCCTACAACAGTGCTTCTATGCCGGGTTTACACCTGGAATATCACACCGATTCAACGACCGGCTTTTTTATCAACTTTCAGTATGTAAAGCTGCAAGCTAACGGCACTTTTAAGGTCATCGATCCCAACGATGATTTTGGTTTTGAGAAGTACAAACTCAGCAACATCCGGGCTACGGAGGAACGCGTCTTAATCGATATCGGCATCAAACAACGATGGCCGGCTCCCGGACATTTCTCCTATTATGCGATAGGTGGTATCAGCATTAACAACACTACCGTGATGAGCCATAAAATCGATATCGGAACCTTTACACGAAGCATTCAATCAAATTACAGCACCGACCAGATAAATCCCAATTATCCTTCCAATGATTATGATTTTAAGCAAGGAGGAATAGGGATGGGAATTGTCGGAGGTGTGGGCGTTAAACTCTCCTTCCAGCAAAGTCTATACGCAGCCCTTGACTTAACAGCTTATTACAGCAAGACCATACTACCGGGCAGGGAGAAATTTGGGGTTAACTTTGCTCCAATGCTGAGGTTAGGATATAAGTCACAGAATTTATCTCTATAAGATGTAAGCGGGAAAGTCTGCCTATCGAACCTTCACTTTTCCTATCTCTTTTTTTCTCCGGCCATTTCTCCGGACCGGTTATGATAATCTTTTTTGAGATCCGTTAGCTCGCAGGCTTCACAACTTCCCGAGCTGCAGCTACTGCAATCGGCGGGATTTTTTACTTTCCGCATCATTTTTCTGATGGCAAAAAATACAGTAATGGCTAATATGATGAGTACAATAATTTCCTGAATATTCATAAGCTATATTATTAATGAGCCTGTTTGGTAAACTAAAAATGCCACTATCCAGGCTACGGAAGTCGTATAAAAAATTTCAAAAAGGGCCCATTTCCAGCTTCCCGATTCTTTTTTAATGGCTGCAATCACTGCCACACAGGGGAAGTAGATCAACACAAAAATCATAAAAGACAAGGCTACCAGCGGCGTAAAAACCGATTTCCCTTCACGGGGACCTTCCTGGTGTTGCTGCATTTGCAATTTTTGCACCAAATCACCGCTGCCTTGTTCTGCCTTTTCGGGGTCCGCCTGGTAGAGGACGCCCAGCGTACCTACCACCACTTCCTTGGCCGCCACCCCGGTTATGATTCCTACGGTCATTTTCCAGTCAAAACCCAGCGGTTCCATAACCGGTTGCACGAAATTCCCGATCTTACCAATGTACGACTTTTGCTGTTTTTCAGCCCGGCGTTGCCTTTTCAGTTTGGAGATTCTTTTCTCGATTAACTCCATCGAATAACTTCCGGCCTTTTGCTGGCCGCTTTCTAACAGGTAATCCTTGTTACGCTCCAGGTAAGCGATTTCATTTTTATAATCTTTTGAATAATCCACATTTACCGGGAAATAGCCTAATGCCCAAATAATGATAGAGGCTAAAAGGATAACACCGGCGATCTTTCGCAGGTATTGCTGAGCACTGGACCACATATGCTTAACAAGGCTGCGGAATGTGGGCAACCGGTAGGGTGGTAATTCCATCACAAAGGGCTGCTCGGCTTTTTTAAAAAAGGATTTGGTCAACAACATCGAACTGCCTATAGCTATTAAGACCCCAAGCAGGTAAAGAGCAAATAAAATCGTTGCCTGGTAACTTTGGAAAAAGGCCGAAATCAATAGGATGAAAACCGGCAGCCGCGCACTGCAAGACATAAAGGGGGTGATAAGCATGGTCACCATCCGGTCGCGTTTGCTCTCGATAGTCCGTGTAGCCATAATCGCCGGCACATTACAACCAAAACCCATGAGCAAAGGGATGAAAGATTTACCGTGCAATCCTATCTTATGCATCAACCGGTCCATGATAAACACCGCCCGCGCCATA
This sequence comes from Bacteroidales bacterium, assembly GCA_021740175.1. Lineage (GTDB taxonomy): Bacteria > Bacteroidota > Bacteroidia > Bacteroidales > JAIPAH01 > JAIPAH01. The sequence goes on along the minus strand of JAIPAH010000003.1, from coordinate 53,674 downwards.
TATCCGGTGTCTTCCATAAGAGAGATAAAAAAGTAAAGGATAATGATGTTCGGCAGGAATACCAGGACACCACCCACGCCTCCGAGAATACCATTGACCAATAGATCCTTAAGAATACCATCCTGCATGTGCTGGCTCAGTTCGGTGCTAAGTAGACCGATACCGCCTTCGATCCATTCCATCGGGTACTCGCCCAGCTTAAAAGTAGCAAAAAAGGTCAGCCACATAAAGAAGGCAAAAATGGGAATCCCCCAGAGTTTATGGGTGATGAACGTATCGATGATTTCGCTCTTCCTGATGCGCTTGATCTTACTCTGAGCCATCGTTTCATGCAAAGCCCCTGAGATAAAAGCATATTTGGCATCGGTAATCAAATTCTCGCAATCGTCTAGCAACATCCGTTCGATTTCTTTAACCTCTTCGTCCTTTATCTCAAGTATCTCGTTGCTATCAGAAAGACTACGCACTTTTTCCAGCGCATCTTCATCATTCTCCAGCAGTTTAATGGCCAGGAAACGAGGGGAAATTTTATGGATATTGAGTTCCCCGGATTGCTTAATAGCTTTTTCGACCTCGCGTATTCCTTTTTCCAGGACTTTGCCATAATTTACATGGATATGGCGGACTTTGTCTTCCCGGTCTTCAAACACATCAATCCCTTTCCGGAATAAAGTGTTAATCCCAACTTTACGATTACCTACCGTGGGTATGAAGGGAATCCCCAACATTTGCCCCAGTTTCTCATAGTTGAGTTCATCGCCGTTTTTTCGGAACTCATCATACATATTCAGGGCCACCACCACTTTAATATCCATATCGATAAGTTGGGTGGTGAGGTAAAGATTTCTTTCCAGATTGCCGGAGTCCACCATATTGATAACAATATCGGGTTGCTCCTCCAGGATGTATTCCCGTACAAAAAGTTCTTCAGGGGAATAAGCTGTAATAGAATAGGTTCCGGGTAGGTCGATAATGTTGAAGTCATATCCGTCGAGATGGAAATTGGCTTTCTTGACGTCCACGGTAACACCGCCATAATTCCCCACCTTCTCGGTCATTCCTGCTATATAATTAAATATAGTGGTCTTGCCTGAGTTGGGATTACCTACCAGGGCGATATTAACAGTCTTTTCTTTTTTGTAAGCGGCTCGCTTGAGAATCTGGCTATCGATAGTACCGTTAAAGGAAGGTTGCTCCCGGACTACTTCTTTTTCCGAAACCACCTCAACCAATTTGGCTTCGCTATTGCGGAGCGTTACGAAGTAATCCATGATTTTATATTCTACCGGATCGCGCAGGGGAGCTTTTTTGATCACTTTCACTTCTTTGCCGATGACGAATCCCATTTCAGTGATTCGCTTACGGAAGCTGCCATGACCCTTTACCTTGGTAATCACTCCCCGCTCGCCTTGATCCAGATCATATAATGTCATTCACTATCCTCCGTTAAACCAAATCCAGGGAGCAAAAATAGAAATTTCCAGAATGCAGGGTTATCCCTAAATGTTGGTATTATTACTTAATCAAGCCCCAACTTGTTCTCATCGGCAAAGGGATCCTTATTGGGATCAAACATGAGTTCATGGAACCGGTTTAATGCCCTAACTGCTCTTATGCCCCAATGATTCTGGAAAAGATTTTTGAAATCGGCCACGGCATTTTCTTTAGCTGCATCGCTATTGCGTTGATAAAGCATAAGAAAATCCTTCATATCCTGGTAAATATCGGCCAGGTTATCCGAAAGGCTGGCTTCCTGGGGTTCATATTCATTAAGACCGGTGTTTCGCACTATCCAATACTTATCATCTTCCTCAAGTTTCCCCTTCACAGCATAAAATACACGCTCCCATTGCATTTCATTGACGTATTTTTCATTCGCCGAGGGGTCTCCCACGGTTGTCCCGGGCACTAATATCCCTTTAAGATAAAGCATAGGAAGAATTTTATACATATATTCTATGATATCCTGTTTCCTGTAATCTTCCGCTTTTTCTACAAACATGCAATATTCATTGGCTACGGTCAGCATCTCGCCGACATGCTTGCTGTAAATAGGTTTTGTATTTTCCTCAGCCATAGTTTTTTTAATTTAAGGTGCAAAATTACAAAAAGTGTCTAGATTTGGAGATAAGCAGAAAATCAGGGTTTATTTACTTTATCCAGATATCGAGCTCATCCTGATGGGTAACAAGCAAACGGGCAATTTCCCTTCCGGCGTATTGAAAATAATCCGCATTCTTTTTACCCACAAATTGTTCATGGCTTTCAAGAAATCGCCAACCTATGATACTGCGATCCATAAGGGGGAAAATATTAACTGCATTGATATCAAAATCGTTCACACATGTTTTGAATTCTCCTCCAAGCTCTGCCGGTGTCCAGGAGCCATAGCTGCGTGCGGCACTATTTTCCTGCGTCCTTCGTAGCAATTCGTAGGTGAAAGCCCCGAAAGAAAGTATTACGGACGGCCGGTAAGTGTCCACTTCTTTTTTGAGCTCCGAAATTTCATCCTGGATTCCATTTTCCCATATCACATCATTGATTTTGGGCTTCTCAACTTTCTGAGGGAAGGTCGTAAAGTAGCTAAAGGAGGCTTCATCAACTCTCTTTTTGATGGATTTATAAACATGATGCTGAATGGCATTAAAAACGGAGGTGCATACAATATGCCGTGAAGGATGCCGATAGTCGAAAGGCCCTTTCAGGTTTTCTTCCAAATAACTGGGCTCCATATCACTAAGAACCCAAATGGGGAATTGTCTGTTCCCACCTTCAAAATTCATGCACAAGCCTTTTTTAATTTCTCCTCTTGACGGACTTTAGAAATTGATTGGTTCCGAAACAATCAGTTAAACCCGAAGTCCATCATTTTTAGCATAACAAAAGTAATAATTATTTAAAGGGTTCAAAGAAATTCTCGATCGTACAGATGGCCAATTTTTTGATTATGATTTTTAGTAAGCCTTTATTAAGGAACTAAAGTTTCGCATTTCTTTTAAAATCATGAATATTCATCTTTTATGAAATGACTATTTTTGTAAATAGTTCTATATCAATTTTTAATATTTTCCAATTATGCTATACGTCTTTCTTCGTGAATCTTGGTGCCTTGGTGTTTCCAAAATTATTTTAACGGCCGGTTTATACCTTTTTGGACCGTTTCCAAAGAATGATTGGCTTATTACTGTCATTATAGCTAAGTGAGATTTTTAAAGCCTTAAGTATCGGAATAACGGTCTTTGAGAGAGATAGACAAAAAAAAAGCCCGGATTTTAAATCACTTTTCGAGCTTAAGGTCTTTAATAATGCTATCTATCTTTTTATCCAATTCATCTTTTTTCCGTTCAAAATCGTTTTTATCCTCCAGTTTTCCTTTCACACTAAAGTAATACTTGATTTTCGGTTCGGTACCGGAGGGGCGCATCGTTATTTTGGAACCGTCCTCGGTAAAGAATTGCAGGACATTTGATTGCGGCAAATCAATTTTTTCAGTCCTGTTCTCCTTGACATTTTTTGCTTCGCTAATTGAATAATCCTTAATCATGACGATGGGTGAGCCATTAATAGCCTGGGGTGGCTGCTGACGGTAATTCTTCATCCATTGCTGTATTTCCTCCGCTCCTTCTTTACCTTCTCTTTTTACCGACATCAGCTTCTCATAATAAAAACTAAACTGTTGATAAATTTCCGGAAGCAACTGATACAAAGATTTGCCTTTTTCGGCGGCCCAGGCTGCCGCTTCAGCTATCATAGCGCAGGAAATCACCGCATCTTTGTCCCTGACGAAGTCTCCGACAAGGTAGCCGTAGCTTTCTTCCCCGCCCCCGATAAAGGTCTCTTTTTCTTCTTTTTCTCTTATCAAATCGGCAATCCATTTGAACCCGGTCAATGTATTGTAAGTGGGTACGTCAAAGTGGTCGGCGATTTCTTGCAGGAGATCGGTAGTGACCACCGTTTTGGCAATGTATTCCCGGCCGGTTAATTTTCCCTGCTCCTGCCACTTGGTAAGGAGATAATAAATCAAAATAGCTGCGGTTTGGTTGCCGTTGAGGAGCACATGGTCTCCGTTATCGTTTTTGACGGCAACACCTACGCGGTCGGCATCCGGATCGGTTGCCATAACCAAACCGGCATCGGTTTCCCGGGCTTTTTTGATAGCCATATCCAATGCTGCCGGCTCTTCGGGATTGGGGGAACGGACAGCAGGGAAATTCCCGTCTGTAACATCCTGTTCTTCAATATGGTAAATATTTTTAAAACCAAAAGCTTGCAAAGCCCTGGGAACGAGCTTTACACCGGTACCATGCAAAGGAGTATAGACGATTTTAAGGGCTTGCTGACGCTGAATTAGTGAAGGTGAAAGGGAAAGGTTCTTGATCCGGTTAATATAGGAAGTATCCACTTCTTCGCCAATAGTTTCTACCAGTTCCGGATTACCCTCGAATTTTACATCATCTACGGATTGAATCTTTTGCACTTCCGCTATGATGTTCTTGTCATGGGGTGGAACGATTTGTCCCCCGTCATTCCAGTAAACTTTATACCCATTATATTCTTTCGGGTTATGGGAAGCGGTAATCATAACCCCACTGTGGCATTTAAGGTGACGGATAGCATACGATAGCTCCGGGGTCGGCCGCAAATCATTAAAAAGATAAACCTCGATCCCATTGGCGGATAATACATCGGCGGTAGTTCGGGCAAAAAACGTGTTGTTTTGGCGACAATCAAAAGCTATGGCTACCTTAAGCGTCTCACCGGGATAGGTCTTGAGCAAGTAATTGGCAAGGCCCTGTGTAGTCATTCCAACCGTATATTTATTCATCCTGTTGGTTCCAACGCCCATCACACCACGCAGGCCGCCGGTGCCAAACTCCAGATCCTGGTAAAACGCATTGGTCAATTCTTGTTCGTCATTATCAAGCAACCACTTGACACGTTGTTTGGTATCTTCGTCGTAATTCCCCTCGACCCAGGATTGTGCTTTTTCTAAAATGTACTTTTCTACTGCCATAACTGCTGTTTTTTTAAAGATTCTCCAAACATTTTAATAAACTCGTTCTCCAATGTGGTATATCGGTAGCTAAGTCATTTTTGATTTTTGATTTATTCAAAACACTATAGGGCGGTCTCTTGGCCGGGGTGGGATACTGATGCGTTTCCAGGGCCTTCACCTTGCAAGCAAATCCCTTGTAGTTCATGATTTCTACTGCCAGGTCGTACCACGAACAAACTCCCTCGTCGGAATAATGATAAATAGTTGTTCCCCGGGCTATTTTACCGGTAAGTTTTAATACGGCTTCTGCCAGGTTGAGGGCATAAGTCGGACTCCCAACCTGGTCAGATATCACCCCGATCTCATTTTTTTCATGGCCTAACCGAATCATCGTTTTTACAAAATTCTTCCCATATTCAGAATAAAGCCAGGCTGTTCTTACGATAAAAGCATCGGCGTTTTGCTTGCGAATTCTTTCCTCCCCGGCCAGTTTCGTTCGTCCATAGGCCGTTTCAGGGTTCGGCGTGTCTTCCTCCTTATAGGGAATGTATGTTTTCCCGTTAAAGACATAATCCGTGGAAACATGAATAAGCTTTCCGCCCCTTTCTTTTACTGCATAAGCTAATATGCCCGGTGCTTTGCCGTTAATAATTTCGGCATGCTGTTCTTCCTCTTCAGCTTTATCAACGGCCGTATAAGCGGCACAGTTGATAACAGTTTCGATTTTATGCTTTTCCAGAAATTCAGCAACCTGCGAATATTGCGTAATATCCAGCTCATCGACATCGGCAAAAAAGAACCGATGCCCGGGATAACCGGAAGCAATACGTTTTATTTCAGAGCCTAACTGCCCGTTAGCGCCTGTAATAAGTATCCTCATACTTCGAATTTTTCAAAAGCTCGTCAAAATATTCAATGGTCTTCTTCAAACCATTTTCCAGAACAACTTCAGGCTCCCAGTTAAGTTTATCCTTAGCCAGGGAAATATCAGGTTTTCTCTTCATCGGGTCATCATTCGGTAAAGGCTTGTAATGTATTTTTGATCGGGTCCCGGTCATTTCGATGATTTTTTCCGCCAACTCTTTAATCGTAAATTCTCCCGGGTTGCCAATATTTACCGGCCCGGTAAAATCATCACCCGTATCCATCAGTCTTATAAAGGCCTCGACCAGGTCGTCTATGTATTGGAAGCTCCTGGTTTGCGAACCGTCGCCAAAAAGCGTAATATCTTCATTTCTCAGGGCTTGAACGATAAAATTTGATACAACGCGTCCGTCATTGGGATGCATGCGTGGCCCGTAAGTATTAAAAATCCGCATTATTTTAATCCGCACATTATTCTGATGGTAATAATTCATAAAAAGCGTTTCCGCGGCCCGCTTTCCCTCATCATAGCAGGCACGCTTCCCGATGGGATTTACATTCCCCCAATAATTCTCTTTTTGGGGGTGAACCTCCGGATCCCCGTACACTTCGCTCGTAGAAGCCTGAAGTACCTTAGCTTTAATTCTCTTGGCGAGCCCCAACATATTAACCGCTCCCATTACGGAAGTTTTAACCGTTTTAATAGGATTATACTGGTAATGTATCGGTGAAGCGGGACACGCCAGGTTATAAATCTCATCCACCTCGATAAAAAAGGGTTGCGTAATGTCATGGCGAACCATCTCAAAGTACGGGTTATCCATGAGATGAACAATATTTTCTTTGGAGCCTGTAAAATAATTATCCAGCATAATCACCTCATGTCCATTGCTCAGCAATCGTTCGCAAAGATGAGAGCCAATAAAACCGGCTCCTCCCGTAACAAGAACTCTTTTTCTCATGGAGATAATTTTTTAAATGATAAGAAGGTCACCCAAAATGCAGTTACTCAAATTTCTGTAATTACCGCATAATCATTTTTTTTGGATAACCTTCCATTGAAATTTTTATACGTCTTCCGTATCGATACCGATACAGTAATAATCAAAACCGAGTTCTTTCATTTCCTTGATATCATAAACATTTCGTCCGTCAAATACGACATTTCGTTTCATCAATCTTTTGACGATGTTCATGTTCGGGAATTTAAATTCCGGCCATTCGGTTACTAACAACAAAGCATCAGCATCTATCAACGCATCGTACTCATCCGGAGCGTATTGAATTTTATCTCCGATTTCTCTCTTAGCTTCATCTACAGCTGCCGGGTCATAGGCTTTAACAGTAGCTCCTGCTTCCAATAACTTTTCAATAAGGGAAAGCGACGGAGCTTCGCGCATGTCATCGGTCTTGGGTTTAAAAGATAATCCCCACATGGCGATTTGTTTCCCTTTCAGGTCCCCATTATAATAGTTGTACAATTTTCTGAAAAGGATCGTTTTTTGCTTTTCATTGACCTCTTCCACGGCTTCCAACACGCGAAGGTGATAGTTTCTTTCAGCACCCGTTTTTATTATAGCTTTCACATCTTTCGGGAAGCAGGACCCCCCGTATCCGGTTCCGGGATAGATAAAATAAGGGCCTATGCGTTTATCCGTTCCTATCCCCTTTCGAATCATATTGATATCCGCGCCGACGATTTCACTGAGATTGGCAATATCGTTCATGAAGCTAATTTTTGTCGCCAACATGGCGTTGGCCGCATATTTGGTCATCTCAGCGGAGGCAATATTCATGAAAAGCACCGGATGCCCATTCATCGTAAATGGTTTATAAAGCTTTTTCATAATATTTTCCGCTTTTTCCGATTCGGTACCCACCACAATGCGATCGGGTCTCAAAAAGTCTGCTACAGCAGCTCCCTCTTTCAAAAATTCGGGATTGGAAGCTACGTCAAAGGGTATATCTGCTCCTCGCTTTTCAAGCTCTTCTTGTATAGCTTGTTTCACCTTTTCAGCGGTTCCTACCGGTACGGTGGATTTGGTAACCACCAATACATACTTGTTCATATTTGCGCCGATTTCGCGGGCTACACTCAAAACATATTTCAGATCGGCGCTGCCGTCTTTATCCGACGGTGTGCCAACGGCGCTAAAGATGACTTCCGAATCATCAATAATCTCCTTCAAGCTTGTTGTAAAATGTAAACGCTTCTTTTGAAGATTGTTATGGACTATATCTTCCAGTCCGGGCTCATAAATCGGAACTTCCCCTTTTTTGAGGCTATCAATCTTTTCCTGGTCGATATCAATACAAGTAACATCTATGCCGACATCGGCAAAGCAGGCTCCTGTAACAAGCCCTACATAACCGGTTCCTACGATAGAAATTTTCATACGTGCAGTATTTTTTTATGTTAGATTGGTTAAAGCTTGCAATTTAATAAATACATTGGGATATATGGGGAATAAAAGCAATTATTTTTAAAGAAGAGTTTGTTAATAAAAAAAGCCTGCTCTATGTAAGGGCAGGCTTTTAGGTGATTCCGCTGAGGCTCGAACTCAGGACCCACGCCTTAAAAGGGCGTTGCTCTACCAACTGAGCTACGGAATCGGAAAAGTATTTGAACGGTGATTCCGCTGAGGCTCGAACTCAGGACCCACGCCTTAAAAGGGCGTTGCTCTACCAACTGAGCTACGGAATCATTGCTTTCGCAAAATGCGGCTGCAAAATTAGAATCTTTATAAAACATATCCAAACCTTATAGCGTGAAAAATTTTAATGCTACACAGTAAAGAATAGGGCTATCTCAGCTAAATAACCCCTTTCCCCTGACGTATTACTTCAATGGTATCATTACGACAATCCACTACCGTAGAAGCCTCATTATCGCCGGGTCCACCATCAATGACATAATCCACAAGTTTATGATATCGCTCATGAATCAGTTCGGGATCCGTGGTGTATTCTATAATACTGTCTTCATCATGCACGGAAGTGGTTAGCATGGGTTTCCCCAATCGATCGACAATTTCCAGGGGAATATTGTTATTAGGAATGCGAGCACCCACCACTCTTTTCTTGTTTTTGTAAAGCTTAGGTACTTTATGATTCGCCTCCAGCAAAAATGTGAATGGGCCGGGCAAGCTTTCTTTCATTATTTTGAATATGTCATTGGGTATTGGTTTTGTATATTCTGAGATCTGGCTGATATCTCTGAACACCATTGAAAAATCATCGCGTTGTTTGTTGGTATCCTTTATCTGGGAAATCCTGTCGGCTGCCTTTTGACTGTTAATGGAACACCCAAAAGCATAAACCGTATCGGTTGGATAAATTATTACGCCGTCATCCTCTAATATTTCCACAATACGCTGGATGCGCTTTTCACTCGGATTGTTTTCATGAAGTTTTAATATCATACTCGTGAGCTTTTAAAAGATGGTTCCTACTCCCACAAAGTTAGTAAATTGAAATTCATTTTACCACCCCTAATACAAAAAATCGGGCAAGCGACTTGTATCGCACCGCTCAACCGCCTACCCTTGCTACCTTCCGGTCCTGGGGGAGTTCAGCGGGAGCTGGTCGTACAAGACTTACCCGACAGTTTGCAAAAGTATAAAACTTTACTTTCCGAGCAAAATTCGTACCTGTTTTTTTAAAACAATGCCGCTTAATTCTTACTTTTGTGGCATAACTTAAATCAGCAACCTATGGAAGCATCACGTAAATCTATTAGCAGCGTGGCCCTCACTTTCGGCTTAGTGACCGGTTTGGTTATGATACTTTATAACCTGGTTCTCTATGTTTTTGAGGCGACGACAAATCAATATCTGAGTTATGTTAGTTATGCCATCCTCCTTATTGGAATGTTTCTGGCAATCAAATTCTATCGAGATAAAGAAGCCGGAGGTACGCTGAGTTACGGTCAGGGTATCGGGCTGGGCACTCTGCTCGCTCTTTTTGCTTCGCTTTTGTCGGGGATATTCACCTTCATATTGTACAAGTACATCGATCCCCAGGCTATTGAACCTATGATTCAGGCCGCACGGGAAAAAATGTACCAACAAGGATTGGAAGGCGAACAACTAGACCAGTCGATGGCCATAACCAAACAATTTATGCAACCCCATTGGATGGCATTATCCGGGATTTTTTATACTACTTTGATTGGATTGCTTCTCTCTTTGGTTGTATCGGTATTTTTGAAGCGAACAAAGTAATTACAGAATTTTAGCAATGGATATATCAGTTGTTGTACCTCTCTTTAATGAAGAAGAATCCCTTGAGGAATTGACGCAATGGATCAAAAAGGTTTGTGAAAAAAATAAGCTGACTTTTGAGATCATTTTTATAGATGATGGCAGTAATGACACTTCGTGGGAAGTCATAGAGTCACTCACTGAATCCCATGAGCAAATAAAAGGCATAAAGTTTCGCAGAAATTACGGAAAATCAGCCGCATTGAATGAAGGTTTTTCTGAAGTCTCGGGCGACGTAATAATCACCATGGATGCCGATTTACAGGATAATCCCGAAGAAATCCCCGAGCTTCACCGAATGATCACGGAGGAGCGATATCATTTGGTTTCCGGTTGGAAAAAGCGACGCCATGATCCGCTTAATAAAAAGATACCTTCCAAATTTTTTAATGGTTTTACGCGATTGATGTCCGGGATTCATCTGCATGATTTTAATTGTGGCTTGAAGGCTTACCAAAAAAACGTTGCTAAGACCATAGAAGTTTATGGCGAGATGCACCGATACATCCCCGTAATTGCTAAATGGAATGGCTTCAACAAAATAGGCGAAAAAAAGGTACAACATCAGCCCCGGAAATACGGGACGACCAAATTCGGTATGGACCGGTTCATAAAAGGGTTTCTCGACCTTTTGTCGATTATGGTTGTATCTAAATTCGCGAAAAGGCCTATGCACTTGTTTGGAACCTTAGGCACGGTGCTTTTTATTCTTGGTTTTGGGATAGCTTTTTACCTTACCTACCTGAAAGTGGCGTTAGACGTCTATAATATGACTGAAAGGCCCTTGTTTTATTTAGGAGTATTAAGTATGATTATCGGGGCGCAATTATTCATGACAGGGTTTATAGCTGAGATGATCTCCCGGTCTGATTCTGACAGGAATAAATATAGCGTAGAGGAACGGAGAGGATTTAAACACAAAGTGGAATCAAAAAACTAGGTTAATGGCGCGAAAAGTGTGTTTAATCGGACCGGCTTATCCATACAGAGGAGGAATAGCCGCATTCAACGAACGTATGGCCAGGGCTTTCATCGCTAATGGAGATCAGGTACACCTTTTTACTTTTTCTCTGCAGTATCCGAGAATCTTTTTTCCCGGGAAAACACAATTCTCTAATGAACCATTTCCTCATGATCTGGATATCAGGCGAACGATCAACTCCATCAACCCTTTTTCATGGTACGTTACGGCAAATGAACTTATTAAATTAGCTCCCGATTTGGTAATTATCAATTATTGGTTGCCATACATAGCACCGGCTTTAGGTTCGATAGCCCGCTTGATTAGAAAAAAAGGAAACTTTAACACAATTGCCATCCCTCACAATTTAAAACCACATGAAAGAAGAATGGGTGATTGGGTTTTATCAAAATATTTCGTCGAGTCCGTAGATGGCTTTTTATCGATGTCAAAATCGGTCGTCAATGACCTAAAAGAGATGAACAGCCAAAAGCCGGGAATCTTATCCTTACACCCTTTGTATGACCATTACAAAGGAGGGAAAGATAAACTATCTGCACGCGAGGAACTGGATTTGGATCGAGAAACAAAATACCTGCTTTTTTTTGGCTTCATAAGAGATTATAAAGGTCTTGACCTTTTAATTAAAGCGATGAGCCATCTGAAAAGCCGAATGAAAAAACTAATACTCATTGTTGCAGGAGAATTTTATTCCAATTCTGATAAATACTATAAGCTGATCAAAGATTTGGGCTTGCAGCAGCATATTAGCCTAAAGACTGAATTTATCCCTGACAGTAAGGTGGGTTTATACTTCAGTGTTGCTGATTTAATTGTTCAGCCTTATAAATCTGCTACACAAAGCGGCGTGACACAAATCGCCTATCATTTTGAAAAACCAATGATTGTGACTAATGTCGGGGGACTTGGGGAACTAATTCCGGACGGAAAAGTAGGTTATGTAGTAAACCCGGATGAAAATTCAATTGCCGATGCGATATACCGGTATTTTAAAGAAGATAAAGAGCAGGAGTTTGTTGAAAATATCAAGGAAGAGAAGAAAAAATACTCCTGGACCTCTTTATTGGATAATATCGACCAACTGGATAAGAAAATAAAGGAGATAAACTCATAACATGATCATCAGAAGTAAAGCGCCTCTTCGACTTGGAATGGCTGGCGGAGGAACGGATGTAGCTCCTTACTCGGAAATCTATGGGGGTGCTATTCTCAATGCCACTATCAGTATGTATGCTTATGCCACCATTATTCCCCGTAAGGATGGGAAAATCGGGCTTCATTCGGTGGACAAGGAAGAGCAAAGGGTGTTCGAACAATCTTCCCAACTCGAAGTTAATGGCTCGCTTGATCTACACAAAGGGGTTTTCAACCGGGTTATGAAAGATTTTCCGCCCGGTAAAATTCCCTCCTTTGATTTATACACATATGTAGATGCGCCGGCCGGTAGTGGTTTAGGGACTTCATCCACCCTTACGGTAGCCATATTGGGAGCATTCGCCGAGTGGTTTCAGCTTCCCCTGGGAGAATACGACATGGCAAGTCTTGCTTACCAAATTGAACGCCTGGATTTGAATATGGCCGGCGGTAAGCAGGATCAATATGCAGCAACCTTTGGCGGGGTGAATTTTATGGAATTCAAAAAAGATAATGTTATTGTGAATCCTCTCCGCATCCGCAGCGATTATATGAATGAATTGGCTCACAACCTTGTGCTTTACTATACGGAAACCAGCCGCCTTTCCGCAAAAATTATCGAAACGCAGTCCTCCAACGTGCTTGAGAAAAATGAGGATTCTATCGAAGCCATGCATAAACTTAAAGAACAATCTCTCATGATGAAGGAGGCGCTGCTGAAGGGCCATCTGGATGAGATAGGACGGATATTGGACTTTGGTTGGCAGCACAAAAAAAATATGGCTACCGACATCAGTAATCCCTTTATCGATGAAATATACCAGACGGCAATGGATGCCGGAGCTACGGGGGGAAAAATTTCGGGTGCCGGTGGCGGAGGATTTATGATTTTTTATTGTCCCCTCATGACCCGGAATTCAGTTATTAAAGCACTGCAAAAAAAATATGGGGGGCAAGCCAAAAGATATGATTATGTTGTTAACGGATTAAAAACATGGTCAGTAAACGAAAAATAAGCCAATATGGACATTAAAAATACAATACAGGCTTCAATCGATTTTAAAAAAAGGCTGATGGAAGATGAGGCGTTTATTCATAAAGTAAACACCCTTATTGACCAAATAAAAGATTGCTTTGATAAGGACGGGAAAGTCTTATTCTGCGGAAATGGCGGTAGTGCTGCAGATGCCCAGCATCTTGCGGCAGAACTTGCGGGGAGGTTTTATTACGACCGAGAGCCGTTGCATAGCGAAGCTCTCCATGTAAACACCTCTTACCTTACGGCTGTGGCCAATGATTATTCGTTCGATGAAGTCTACAGCCGGCTTGTTAAAGCAAAGGGAAAGGAAGGTGATATTTTGGTGGGGCTTTCCACATCAGGAAATTCCTCCAATATCGTTAAAGCCCTGGAGCAGGCTAAGCGGAAAAACATGATCACTGTGGCTTTCACAGGCGAAACGGGAGGCAAAATGAAAGATATCGCTGATATCCTGATAGGAGTGCCCTCCGGCGATACACCCCGCATCCAGGAAGGGCATATCATGATAGGCCACATTGTGTGTGAAGCCGTCGAATCAAAAATGTTCCCCAAAAATTAATTTATGGAAGCGATTATCCTTGTAGGTGGGCTGGGCACAAGATTGCGCGGGGTGATAAGCGATTTACCCAAAGCCATGGCTCCTGTCAATGGTCGTCCTTTCCTGGAGTATCAACTTGCTTATCTGAAGAGCAATGGAGTAGACCGTGTCGTTCTTGCCGTAGGGTACAAAAAAGAAAGTATCATCGCCCATTTTGGAAACGAATTCCTGCAAATGGAAATAGCTTATGCGGAAGAGGAAAAACCGTTGGGGACAGGCGGTGCCATATTGAACGCTTTACCGGTAACGAAAGAGCAACAGTTTTATATTCTTAATGGTGATACAATTTTTGAAATCAGCCTGAATAAGCTGCAAAAAGTTCATCAGGAGAAAAAAGCCGATTTGACACTTGCTCTCAGAAAAGTACAGGATACGGCTCGCTATGGAGCGGTTACTACGGACGAATATGGTAGAATTAAAGGTTTCCTGGAGAAAGGTGAAACGGAAGGAGAAGGTCTGATCAATGGAGGTATCTATTTTGGTGACCGGGAATTTTTTGAACAAATTTCTTACCAGGGGAATTTTAGTTTTGAAAAAGATGTGCTTGAGCAGGAATACGGGCAGCAAAAATTTTATGGTGTCGGTTTTGACGATTATTTCCTGGATATAGGCATACCGGAAGATTACAAAAGAGCACAGCATGAATTTAAGAGACTTGGATATTGATAAAGAATGGAGCCTGTTCCTGGATCGCGATGGCGTGATAAACCGGCGCATTAAAGACGGCTATGTGACCAAATGGGAGGAATTTGCATTTTTGCCGGGAGTATTGGAGGCCATGAAGATATTTTCTCAAAAATTCGGCCGGATATTCATCATCACCAATCAACAAGGCATTGGTAAAGGACTGATGAATGAACATACCCTGGAAGATATCCATAACAAGATGATAAAGGAAATTGAGAAAAAAGGAGGGAGGATAGATGCCATATATCACTGCCCTGATTTGGAGGAAAATCGTTCGCCCGGTCGTAAGCCGAATCCCGGCATGGCTTTTCGGGCACAACATGATTTCCCGGAAGTCAATTTTTCCAAATCCCTGATGATAGGTGATACTGCCAGGGATATAGCATTCGGACGCAGAGCGGGAATGTACACGGCATTATGTTTATCTCAAACGTTTGAAGAACAAAAGGGGAAAGATAAACCCCATTTCGTGGCGGAGGATTTATTATCTTTCGCTCTTTTAATCAAATAAACACGCTAAAATAAGAGAATTTGACACCAACGGCGATATTCATCAGCTTCCTGGTTTATACAGTATTGCTGTTTTCTATCTCCTTCATTACGAGCCGCAAGGCCGATAATGAAGCTTATTTCCTGGGGAATCGCCAATCTCCATGGTACGTGGTGGCCTACGGGATGATCGGTGCTTCCCTGTCGGGTGTCACTTTTATCTCCATCCCCGGTGATGTAGGTTCCACACAATTTTCATATATGATGATTGTGGCCGGCTACCTGGTCGGATATTATGTTATCGCCAATGTCTTGCTTCCGGTTTATTATAGACTTAACCTAACATCCATCTATACTTATCTTGAAAATCGTTTTGGTTTTTGGTCCTATAAAACGGGGGCTTTCTTTTTCCTTGTCTCCCGCTTAATAGGTGCTTCTTTCAGGATGTTTTTGGTGGTTAATGTGCTCCAGGTTTTTGTTTTCGATGTTTGGGAGATGCCTTTTTGGGTTACCGTCAGCGCCTTTATGGTTTTGATGATTATATATACCTTTCGCGGGGGTATCAAAACTATCGTATGGACGGATACGCTCCAGACAACCTTCATGTTGCTGACGGTGATTGTCTCCGTACTCTTAATCAAAAACAACCTGGGATTAGATTTCAATGAATTTATTCAAACCCTTTCAGCCAGCGAATACACGCAAATGATCAATGTGGACTGGACAGCCAAAACCCACTACCTTAAGCAGTTTGTTAGCGGGACTTTTATTGCTATTGTTATGACCGGCCTGGACCAGGATATGATGCAGAAAAACCTTAGCTGCCGCAACCTTAAGGAAGCCAAGAAAAATGTTTACTGGATGAGTGCCGCGCTGGTACCTGTCAATCTTCTTATCCTGACATTGGGAGCTTCCCTGTATATCTTCGCCCAGGCAAAAGGCATAGACCTCCCCACCCGTAGTGATAATTTATTTCCCATTATTGCCTTAAAACATTTAATGCCGTTTGCCGGAATTGTCTTTATGATCGGCTTGATATCAGCGGCTTATTCCAGTGCGGATAGTGCGCTCACATCCCTGACAACTTCTTTCACCGTTGATTTCCTGGGCATCCGGAAACGCACGGATTGGTCGTCCAAACAAAAAACCCGGCTGCGTTATCTCGTGCATATTGTTGTGGCGATTATTATTGTAGGGATAATTATCGTTTTCCGAGCTATTAATGATCAATCGGTTATTTCGCGGTTGTTCACCATAGCAGGTTACACGTACGGGCCGCTTCTGGGGATGTTTGCTTTCGGACTTTTTACACGGAAGAAATCCAGGGACCCGGCTATACCTGTTCTGGCTTTGATTTCCCCTGTTATATCTTACATACTGAGCGTAAACTCTGAAGCTTGGTTCGGGGGCTATCAGTTTGGTTTTGAATTACTTCTTGTCAACGGTTTTATCATGTTTTTAGGGTTATGGTTTTTACATTTATTTAACAAATGAATCATTTGATACACATATATAAATCAGTAGTTTTGTTTTTTTAACAAAACCTAATCAAATCATATATCAAAAAACGGTTCTATGGATAATCTAAGATTTAAAGCCCTGGAAA
This sequence comes from Bacteroidales bacterium, assembly GCA_021740175.1. Lineage (GTDB taxonomy): Bacteria > Bacteroidota > Bacteroidia > Bacteroidales > JAIPAH01 > JAIPAH01. The sequence continues at coordinate 37,017 of JAIPAH010000003.1, read as the reverse complement.
TTGAGCTTTCCAGGAAACCAAATAATTTTAAAACCGCAGAGAAAGTTTCCGGCTATTACGGGGAGCTCACCTTCAGCAAAACGGTCATGCGAGAGTATCTGCCCCACGAGGCTTACAAATTGGTCAATCATGCCATTGACCAAGGCGATCAAATTGATCGCAAAACTGCCGACCAGGTAGCTTCTTCCATGAAAGCATGGGCTATCGAGAAAGGGGCCACACATTATACCCATTGGTTCCATCCGCTCACCGGCTCAACGGCTGAAAAGCATGATGCATTTGTCGATCCGCTGGATGACGGAAAAGCTATCGAAAGCTTTCACGGTAACCAACTGGTACAGCAGGAGCCCGATGCATCAAGCTTTCCAAGCGGCGGGTTGCGTAACACTTTCGAAGCCCGGGGTTATACGGCATGGGACCCTTCCTCTCCGGCTTTTATCCTGGATGCTACCCTTTGTATACCCACTATCTTCATTGCCTATACCGGCGAAGCCCTGGATTACAAAACCCCGTTGATGAAAGCACTGAGCACTGTGGATAGCGCAGCTACAAGAGTGTGTAATTATTTTGATGAGGATGTGAAAAGCGTATCAGCTACACTGGGCTGGGAGCAGGAATATTTCCTCGTAGATAATGCCCTTTTCCGTGCCCGTCCCGACCTGGTGCTGACAGGACGCACGGTTTTCGGCCATGCTTCTGCCAAAGACCAGCAGCTATCGGACCATTATTTCGGGCGTATCAATGAACGGGTGATGAATTTTATGCAGGAATTTGAATATGAATCCCACAGGTTGGGGATTCCCGTTAAAACCCGCCATAACGAGGTGGCCCCTAACCAATTCGAATGCGCACCGGTGTATGAAGAAGCCAATATTTCGGTCGATCATAATCAATTGATCATGCATCTGATGGTTCGAATCGCCAAACATCATAACTTGACCGTTTTGCTCCACGAAAAGCCGTTCTCAAAGCTTAACGGTTCCGGAAAACACAACAACTGGTCGTTAAAAACCAACAAGGAACAGAACCTGTTTTCTCCCGGAAAGACCAAGGAGGACAACCTCCGGTTTTTAACATTCCTTGTCAATACGATAAAGGCTGTTCATGACTATGGAGGACTGCTAAGAGGCCACATTGCATCAGCGGGAAATGATCTACGCCTCGGAGCCAATGAAGCCCCACCGGCAATTATTTCAGTATTTATCGGTCAGAAACTAACGGCTATGCTTGATGAGCTGGAGAAAGGGAATAATTGGATCGATCCCGGCAGCGATGAACAGAATATCAATATTCCCAAAATACCTGAAATTTTAACGGACAATACCGACCGCAACCGGACCTCTCCCTTTGCCTTTACCGGCAATAAGTTTGAATTCAGAGCCGTAGGATCTTCCGAAAGCTGCTCGAAACCCATGATTGCCTTAAATACAATCATGGCCAAACAACTGAATGAATTTGCCGATAAGGTGGATAAAAAATTAGATGAAGGAACGGACAAGAATCAGGCCGTTATGGAGGTGGTAAAAGAAACCATAACCGAGTCAAAAGCTGTTCGTTTTGAAGGCAACAGCTATAGCGAAGAATGGGTACGAGAGGCTGAAAAACGGGGATTGCCGAATATTCCTTCCACTCCGGCTGCCCTGAAAACCATTCTCAGCAAAGAAGCAGTCGATCTCTTTGAAAAAACGGGGGTCCTGAATAAAAAAGAGCTCGAAGCCCGTTTTGCTATAAAAATCGAGAAATATATCAAAAAGATACAGATTGAGGGCCGGGTTATCGGGGATTTGGCTATCAACCATATTATCCCGATTGCCGTGCGCTACCAGAACACGCTACTGGAGAATGTCAAGGGTTTGCAGGAAGTATTGGACCAAAAAACCTTTACAGGGCTATCTAAAAACCAAGTGCAAACCATAAAAGATATTTCGGGACATATCCAGGAAATCAAGGATAATGTGACTGCGATGACAGAGGAGCGTAAAATCGCTAATAAAATGGAGGATCATGAAAAAATGGCCTTTGCCTACAATGAGAAGGTCATACCCTATTTTTCCAGTATCCGTTACCATATCGACAAGCTTGAATTGCTCATTGATGATGAATTGTGGCCCCTCCCCAAATACAGGGAGTTGCTTTTTCTGAAATAAATAAAACTAGAGGGGAAAGTATAACGCCTTTCCCTTTTTTATTTTGATTCTTTAATATTGGTTTTTTCGTAATTTTGAAAAAAAAATTAATTCATGAAAAAGCTACTTGCGGTTGTTGTATCTCTTTTTATTCTATTCTCGGTTTCGGGGCAAAACTCGATCAAACCGGCCAATAAATCCCTTTCCCCGAACGGGATATATTACTCATTGCCCCAAACGATTGTACATGTCGATCTTAAAGTCAAGAAGGAAGCCTTTTATGCAGGACCTTTGGCAGATTACGCCGATGATTTCCTGGGTGAAAGTGATGTGCAAACCAATGATAAGACGACATACAGCATTACTGAAATTACGCTCACAACAAGTACGCAACCGGACCCCGAACAATTCTTTTTCGTTGAATTTACCCCGGAGGAACTGGACGAGAGCCGCCGTTTAATCATGGCTCTCGATGAAGCCGGCCTTTTGGAAGGGTTTAACACTGCTCCCGAAAAGGAAGAAAAGAAAAAACGTAAATCCATTGTAACAACAGATGCAGCCGATACCGATAAATCCGAACTATTCGATTTTCAAGCGGTTAATGCCCGTAAAGAGGTCAAGGATACTACCATCCGCATGATTACGGTAGATACGTCCGTAAAAAAGGATATCAGTGTCACAACACGCTGGCAGAATAAAACAAAGGAAGAAATGGCCCGCGACGCTGCTCAACGAATCCAAAAAATTCACCAGGACAGGTATTACCTTGCCATCGGTTACCAGGAGACACCTTATGAAGAAGGAACTATCAAATACATGGATAAACAACTGGAAAAACGCCAGGATGAATACAGGGCGCTTTTCACCGGAAAAACCGTAACCAGCTTTGAAGAATTTAGTTTTGAGTGGATTCCCGAAAGCGGGACTAAAAACACAACCCAAAAAACTCTATGCAAGTTTTCCCTCCATTCGGGAATCCGGCAGCCGAACAGTTCGATAGGACGTCCGCTGATTCTGCAAGCCGAAAATGAACGGACGACACAAAACATTGAGAAGCACGCGACCAAAATCATGAACACGAATAAGGAGAAAAAAGGTCTTCATTACAGGGTTCCTGATTTTGCCCGAGTGTCTTTGAGGCTTGACGAAGAGGCGATGATCTCTCGCCGTATGCGCATTAACCAGTTTGGTATTGTAAGTTATGCGCCCTGGACCGAAGACATGAAACTAAAATTACATCCCGAAAGCGGTGCGTTAAAATATATTGACTTGTTTTACAAGGACTAGTGACCTACATGTTTTGGGGTTTCCAACTTATTATCCGTACAAATTCAGGAAATTGTCATCAGCTTAAACATGTTTCTTTTCCGGAATTTTTGAATTAAGACCCCGCAACGGGCTTTCACAAAATGGCTAATAGCCCATCACGGAAAAACCCACTGTTTGTTCCTAATCCTAAGTGCTCCAACACCTATGAATTAGGCTATAAAACCATCGGGTTAAATGATTGCTCCAAATATGAGGTGAGGCAAATAGGGAAAAGTTTATTACATTTGCGCAACGAGGAAAAGCCGTAAAATAGCTCAAGGGCTGTCTAAAGAATGAATTGATGTATAAACAAAGAAAGATAAAAAGCCTGGCAACATTCATCTCAACCCTTTTTATGGCCTTATTAATGAGTTACAGCTTACCGGCAAAATCTCAGGCTTATTCTACAGCAATAGATTCTTTGTTAAAGCAACATCACCGGCAAAATCAATTTAATGGCGTAGCCCTTGTCTCCAAAGACGGAGAAATACTTTATGAAAAAGGATGGGGTAACGCTAATGAAAGCTGGGAAATACCCAACACGAAGCACACCAAATTCAGGATTGGCTCCTGCACAAAACCCCTGACAGCCACAGTTGTTATGAGCCTGGTAGAGGAGGGGAGGCTGCAACTGAACGACAGTATAGCCAAGTACCTACCGCAGTATCCCCGCGATAAAGCGGAGAAAATAACCATCCGTCACTTACTGGAGCATAGCTCAGGGATTCCCGATTATACAGGACTCGATTTCTTTGCAAAACGTATGCACCTGAAGAATCAACCCGGTGAGTTTGTAAGTAACTTCTGGAAAGAAGACCTCCGCTTTGAACCCGGAACACTGCTAAAATACACTAATTCAGGCTATTACCTGTTAGGAGTTATCATCGAAAAAATTACCGGCAAACCCTATGAAAAAGTGCTCCGGGAGCATATTCTTGACCCGGCAGGCATGAACAACTCCGGATTATATAAAAACGATACAATCATTAAGAAAAGTGCCACAGGATATACCCACGGTAACGGGCAGCTCAAAAAGGCACCCCATGTTAATTATTCAGTGGCTTTTTCGAGTTGTGGCATATACAGCACAGCCCGCGATTTGTATAAATGGCAGCAAGCCCTGCATGATAACCGGATAATCTCTGAAGAGTCAAACCAAAAAATGCTACAGGCCCGGCATAAGCATTACGGTTTGGGATTCACCACATCAAGGGATACGCTCCAAAACGGTAAAATCCTTAACATGTATGGACATGAAGGCGGTATTTTTGGATTCCGTTCACTAATGCAAATGTTTGAAGGAAAGAACCATCTTATTGTATTATTGGATAATCATGACCACAAAAAATTAGAAACAATTGCGCGGAAAATAAGACGCGTTTTGTTTGCCCTTTGAATATAAACAAAATACCTTATATTTGCCTGTAGACTAATAAACAAATTATGGAAATTGATAAAGGAGCACTTCAGGAAAGCTTTAAAGCTTATGATAAGGAAATTATAGTGGAAATTATCGACCTTTTTTTCGAAGAGTATCCCGAGCGCCTTAAAAGCATTGAAGAAGCTATTCGCCAACAGGATGCTGAAACGTTAAGAACTACGGCTCACAGTTTAAAAGGAGTCATTGCTCATTTTCATGCCGATGGGGCGCATTCATTAGCTAAAGCTCTTGAAGACAAAGGAACAAACAAAACTTTCGAAGGAACCGATGAGATACTCAGTCAACTAAAGGAAAAGATCAACCATATAGAGGAAGAATTAAAAAAAATTAAAGAGGAGTACCAGGAATAATGGGTGTGCTGGACAAGAATCAATTCAATGAAAAACTGGAGATGTTATCTGAAGAAATTATGGCCGAGGTCATCCTGATTTTCTTCGATAGCTGGCCTGAGCGAAAAAACGAGATAGAAGAGGCCATGAAAGAAGATAACTCACAAAACCTTGAATTTGCCGCTCATGCTTTAAAAAATGACCTCGCTCAACTCGGTGTCCCCGGAATATTATCCGATTCCCAGGATTTTTTAGAAAAAATCCGGCAAGGGGAAACCCGGCTTGAATCTACCTTCGAAACCCTGAAAAAGGATATCGAAAATCATTTAATCCCGGAATTGAAAGAGTGGCATGATGCCCACAAGGCCTGAGGTAGCGGCTCACCTTATTTTTATCATTATTACTCGGAGAAGCCTGGATTTATTTTCCGGTTTTCCGCACAGTCCGCCCAAAAAGCTGGAAGGTCAAGCTCACAACCTGCCAGCTCTTGGCGTGGGGCGTGTGGGGAGGAGAGAGATGGAAGGTTTTTATGAGATTCCTCCCTCCGATACTCCGCTATCGCTCCGTATCTCCGGTCGGAAAGACCCATTTGACGGGGATACAAAGGAAAAAGGGCCGCGCGGACACCATCGTTTTATTTCAACTGCGGCCGCGCGGCCCTTTTTCCCCTCCTGCCCCCATAATCAGGTCATTCCGAACGAATCACGGAGCGATAGCTGAGTGATGAAGTGAGGCCCGCCCGACTGAATGACAAAGGTTCGTAATTCGGGCGGGAATCTAATGTTTTATACCTGATTGTAAGTTTTCTACTGATATCACCGCTCGATCTATCATTCCAAAGCCTATTCTTCAGCATTTTTATCCGATCTGCATATCTTGATTCTTTAATTCGATATTGAAATTTATCTTTGCATTTAAAGCCCGAAATACTTTTAAGATTGTTTCAAATCTCGCATCTGTCAGGTTATTTTCAATTTTGGAAATTTGTGCTTTTTTAACACCAACCAATTCCCCGAGTTGAGCCTGGGTTAGGTTATTTTCTTCTCTAAGTTGCTTTATAGTGTGACCTAAAATATCTAAGCGCAGTTCTTCTTCAAAAGCATCTCTCTTTTCAGTTCCAACCTCGCCGATATGCTCGTCTATCATTTCGTCTAAGCTTTTTCTTTTTAATCTATCGTTTTTCATTTTCCTGTTTTTTTTGTTCAAAATACTCTTTGCGAATTTCCTCAGCCTTTCTTATCTCACTTTTAGGTGTCTTCTGGGTTTTCTTAACAAATCCGTGAGTTGCCAGAACTAAAGTCTCTTCATCATCCGTTTTATCCCAAAAAGCTAAAAGTCTGTAGTACTTCTTATTATACTTTGTTCTAAACTCCCAAATAAATTCATTTAATTTTTTAAACAATGCCGTGTCATTGGTTAGTTGTGCTTTTCGTGCATTATAATAAATTTTTTCCTTTGTTTTTTCGTCTAATGAATCCAAAAAATCAATCGCTTCTCCGAGTATGTCAATTTTAAATTTTCGGTTCATTACTTCCTTAAGTTTGTACAAAAATATAAGTTTCTTTTTTAGGAAACAAGTGAAGAATCGATTTATTTAGACTGAAGTCCAACATTTTCATAAATATAAAAAGCTTTCATTATTGCATTAAGGGCGGTGAAGCTTATAGCATCCTGCATAAATGGATAAATCGTCGGGGCGGAAAGAGAGTTTGGACCTGACAACCAATCAATAAATAACATTATCCAGCCGGTTCATCCCCTCAATGGCTTTTTTGTAATTGGATCGGATATTAAGAGCTTCTCTGTAATCGGCACGGGCTTTCTGGTATTCCTCCTTCAACTCATAGGCATAGCCCCGGTTGTAATAGGCTTGATAATAATCGGGCCGGTGTTTAATGGCCTTGTCGAAATGTTCTATAGCTTCATCAAAATCCTCGGCGTAAATCATAACCATATACCCCATATTATGATAAACTTTAGCATTTGTCGAATCAACCGCCAGGATATTACGATAAGTACGCATGGCTTTATCAAATCTCTTATGCTCCTGGTAGTGCATGGCCAAAAGATACATCGTTTCAACATCGTCGGGATTCATATTCAGGGCTCCATTAAAGAAATCAACAGCTCGCGGATCACCTCTCTCCGAGTATATCTTTCCTAATTGCAGGTAAGGATCCTGGAATTCCGGATCATTCTCGACCGATCGAATAAAGTGATCAATGGCTTTTGCTGTATCGTTTTGCTCCAGGTAGATATATCCTTTCAGGTAAATGGCTTCGGTATTCTCGGGTTCAGTTTTAAGCACCCTGTTAGCCCGCATAATAGCCTGCTGATGATTCTCATAGGCGAGCTCCAGGCGGGAAAGCTTAAGGTTGGCTTCTACATTTCTTTGATTACGATTGGCCACACGTTCAAGCACACCCTTGGAATCTTCAAATTTGTTCATGGCCTCATAAATATCGGCTAACAAAAGCAAATGCTCATCATTACCGGGCTCTAATTGTATCGCCTGACCGATATCATTCAAGGCCTTGTTAAGATCCAAATTTTCGTAACGTCGCTTTGCTCTCCGGTGATATAAATCCGCATTGGCTGTATCCTTTTTGATTTTCCGATTGAGCTCTTCAATCGAAGTTTGAGTTTCCTCCTTATCTTCTTCCTGTTGTTGGGTGTCTTGTTTTTGTTCTTCCGTGCTGCAACCGGTCATCACTAATGCTGCCCCAATCGCAAAAACAACTAATAGATTTTTCATCATAGACTATAAAAATTAAAAAGGGATAAAACCATGATGATCACTCCCGGGAATAAAGCATCATGGACCTATCCGCATTTCAGTGTTCTATCGGGTCTTATTCCGCTTCCGATTCTGAAGTTAATTTCTCTCTTATCTTGCCCTCGAGTTCTTCTGCCAGTTCCGGGTTGTCCGCGAGCAGCTTTTTAACCGCATCGCGTCCCTGTCCCAGCTTGGTATCACCATAGCTATACCAGGAACCGCTTTTCTTCACAATATTGTATTCCACCCCAAGGTCAATTATCTCACCCATTTTGGATATGCCTTCACCATAGAGCACATCAAACTCCGCTTGCCTGAATGGAGGGGCGGTTTTATTCTTAACCACCTTAACTCTTACACGATTCCCCATAACCTGGCTAGTATCTTTTATCTGGCCAATTTTACGGATATCAATACGAACGGAAGAGTAAAATTTCAGGGCATTACCACCGGTCGTGGTTTCGGGATTCCCAAACATAACCCCGATTTTTTCCCGCAGTTGATTAATAAACACGCAAGTGGAGCCTGTCTTACTAATGGTTGCCGTCAATTTACGCAGGGCTTGCGACATGAGACGTGCCTGCAATCCCATTTTTGACTCACCCATATCCCCTTCGAGCTCACTCTTAGGGGTAAGTGCTGCCACCGAGTCGATCACGAGAATGTCAATAGCTCCCGAGCGGATGAGGTTGTCAGCTATTTCAAGGGCCTGTTCACCATGGTCCGGCTGGGAGATGAGCAGGTTATCAATATCTACACCCAGTTTTTTGGCATAGAATCGGTCAAAGGCATGTTCAGCATCTATAAAAGCAGCAATACCCCCATCTTGCTGGGCGGAGGCAAGGGATTGTATGGCCAGGGTCGTTTTCCCGGAAGATTCCGGGCCGAATATTTCTACAACACGTCCGCGGGGAAGTCCCTGGACCCCTAAAGCATGGTCCAGTCCTATAGAACCGGTAGAAATGGCGGGGACATCTTCCACCTTGGAATCGCCGAGTTTCATAACCGTTCCCTTACCGTACTCTTTGTTCATTTTATCAAGTACGAGTTGCAAAGCCTTTTCTTTGTCTTGATTTGAATTTGTATTGTTATTTTCTTCATCTTTTGATTTCGCCATAAGAATTGTTTTTAATTTTCGTAATGCTCAAGAATTTGTTCACTGTGCTCTTTGGTCTTCACCTTGCTAAACACTTTTTCAATCGCTCCTGCCTCATCAATGATAAAAGTGGTACGGTGAATTCCTTCGAATTCTTTGCCGTACATTTTCTTCTTGCCCCATACTCCGTAAGCTTGTATGATTTCTTTTTCGGTATCGGGAATAAGGGAATAAGGGAGCTCATTTTTGGATTTGAAATTCTGTTGTTTCTTCTCACTATCCGCACTTACTCCCAATATCTTAAAGCCTTTCTCGTGCAAAAGCGAGTAATGATCTCTGAGATTACATGATTCAGCTGTACATCCCGGAGTATTGGCCTTTGGGTAAAAAAACAAGATCAATTTAGAACCCTTATAGTCATTTAAATCTATGGGGGTTCCTTCCTGGTCTTTAGCCCTGAAATAAGGAGCTTTATCACCTTCTTTCAAATGCGTCATAAAACATTTTTTGCACTAACAAATATACGAATTAAAGTAAATGCATCGTTTTTTCAGTCCGGTTTTATTTATTATTATTCTCCAGTGGGATCCTTACATTTTCCTCATAATATCGACAGAAAAAACTTATCGGGCACTCATTACATTTGGGATTTCTCGCGGTACAAATATACCTGCCGTGAAGTATCAACCAATGATGAGCAATACGCAATTTTTTTTCGGGGATATATTCAACCAACTGGCGTTCGGCATCCAACGGATTTTTGGGGTTAGTGGTTAACCCTATTCTTTTGGAGACCCTAAAAACATGGGTATCCACAGCAAGTGCCGGTTTTTTATACACTACGGAAGCAATGATATTGGCGGTTTTACGCCCCACTCCGGGGAGTTTTTGCAGTTCCTTAATCTCTGAAGGCATTACCCCGCCGTATTCTTCTTTCAGCATCCGTGCCATCCCTATCAAATGTTTAGTTTTATTATTAGGGAAAGAACAGGACTTTATATAGCTAAGCACTTCATGATGTTGTGCTTCAGCCAATTCGTTTTCACTCGGAAATCTTTTAAAAAAATCAGGGGTGATCATATTTACCCGCTTATCCGTACATTGAGCTGAGAGAATTACCGCTACGATTAATTCGTAAGGGGAGGAATAATGGAGTTCTGTCTCGGCCAGGGAATGATGGGTCGAGAAATACTCTAAAAAATGTTGATATCGCTCTTTCTTTGTCATGGAAAAGGTAATCTTGGGCAAAAATAAGAAAAAAAGGCCCGGTAAAAAATTGTGCCCGGACCTTCTAAAACGTTTCTTCTTGTCAACCTGAAGATGATACTCAACGAGAGCCCTAACAACTTAATTGCTATTAACCCGCACTCTTCCTGCGCTTTGTGTTTGATAAACGGACAATGATTTGGAATAATTCATTATCGTTTGAACCACATGTCGATGAGGCTTAGCCTTGCGGATAAATTCATCATCTTCACTTGCAGCACTCACTTCTTGATATGCTTTTGACAAGATTGTGTTAAGCGTAAATTTTTTCTCCATATAGCTGCGTTTTAATTAAACATCAGAATATTAACGCAGCCAAAGAAGTATTTATTTCGCTACTGCTTTAAAAATTATTTGGTCATCACCATATTCTTCTCCGAAATGAACTTTCGCAAATTTATCAGGGCATAGCGCATTCTTCCCAGGGCAGTATTAATACTCACATCTGTTTGCTCGGCAATTTCTTTGAAAGACATATCAGCATAATGACGCATTTTCAGAACCTGCTTTTGTTCTTGCGGCAAGTACTCAATGAGTTTTCGAACATCTCTTCTGATTTGTTCACTTACCATTTTATCTTCTATTGAAGGGTCTTCCGGGCTCAGGGTATCGAAAATATCAAAATCTTCGAAACTGTTTTCCATGACCGGAATACGCTTCTCCTTCCTGAAATGATCAATGATCAAATTATGGGCAATACGCATGACCCATTGAAGGAACTTTCCTTCCTCCTTATAGTTCCCGGAACGTAGTGTATTCACAACTTTTATAAATGTATCCTGAAAAATATCTTCGGCCAGATCCTTATCCTTAACAACCATAAGGATATAAGCAAAAATACGGTTCTCATGCTTTTCGATGAGCTGTTCAAGGGCATTCTCATTGCCATCGAGATACTTTCGTATCAGCTCCTTATCACTGATTGAACTTCCTTTCATAATGATTTTTATTTTAATTCAATCGTAAAAGTATCTCGATAGGCCTCCCGTTTTTGATTAATAATTATTTTTGCAAATTATGATTTGCAGCAAATATAAGGTAGGATTTTAATTAAAGCAAATATTCTTAAAAATTTTTGACATTAATAAAGGGGAAATTATTTTGTATAGAGACATTGAGAAAGCAGACGCTAAAAATCACATTATCATTAAAGGAGCGCGCACCCATAATCTCAAGAGTTTAAGCGTTGCCATACCGAGAAACAAGTTTATCGTCATCACCGGGGTGTCGGGTTCAGGAAAATCATCGCTTGCCTTTGACACCTTATATGCCGACGGACAGCGCAGGTATATCGAGAGCTTAAGCGCCTATGCCCGGCAATTCCTAGGGCGTATGTCAAAACCCGAAGTGGATTACATTAAAGGTATTGCCCCCGCTATTGCCATTGAGCAAAAAGTAAACACACGCAATCCTCGCTCAACAGTAGGTACCAGTACGGAAATATATGATTACCTGAAACTATTATACGCTCGTATCGGTAAAACCTATTCCCCGGTTTCAGATGAATTAGTTAAAAGGGATACGGTTGAGGATGTGGTAGCTTATATGACTTCTTTTAAAGAAGGGACTAAGGCAATGATTACCTGTCCGCTCCATAAACACCATGACCGGGTACTTACAGAGCAACTCAAAGTGCTACAGCAACAAGGGTTCAGCCGGGTGATGCAAAACGGTAAGACCATTCGTATCGATAAATCCGGCAGCGAAAAAGTAAATGCTAATTCAAAAGACCTTAAGGTGGTTATCGACCGGCTGGTAATAAAAAAAGACAAAGAAACCCAGAGCCGCATGAACGATTCGATTCAAACAGCCTTTTATGAAGGAGGGGATGATTGCCAGGTTATCACATATGAAAACGGAGAACCGAACATCAAAGAATTCTCTGCCCGTTTTGAAAAAGATGGCATACAGTTCGAAGAGCCCACGGTCAACTTTTTTAGCTTTAACAATCCTTATGGGGCCTGTAAAAAGTGCGAAGGCTTTGGCAGCATTATCGGCATCGATGAAGACCTTGTCATCCCAAACAAAGCCCTTTCCGTCTATGAAAACGCCATTGCCTGTTGGCGCGGCGAAAAGATGAGTCAGTGGAAAAACATGCTGATTATGAATGCCCACAAGTTTGATTTTCCTATACATAAACCTTACAACGAACTGACAGAGCAGCAAAAAGACACCCTCTGGAAAGGCAACAAATATTTCTTTGGGCTCAATGATTTCTTTAAATATTTGGAATCCAAGTCCTATAAAATTCAATACCGGGTCATGCTTTCGCGTTACAGGGGAAAAACCACTTGTCCCTCCTGCAAAGGCACTCGCCTGAGGAAGGACAGCCAGTTTGTGAAAGTCGGCGGTCAGTCTATAACTGACTTACTTTTACTGCCGGTGGATGAAACGCTGGATTTTTTTAAAAACCTCTCGCTTTCTTCTCATGATCATAAAATCGCTCAAAGGCTCCTGACGGAAATCACCAACCGTCTGCACTTTCTGAATGAGGTGGGGCTAGGTTACCTTACGCTCAATCGCATGTCTAATTCCTTATCAGGAGGTGAAACCCAGCGCATCAATTTGGCGACCTCGCTCGGCAGCAGCCTGGTAGGTTCCATGTACATCCTGGATGAGCCCAGCATTGGGCTCCATCCCAGGGATAACCACCGGTTAATCAACGTCCTGAAACGTCTTAGAGACATCGGTAATACTGTCATCGTGGTGGAACATGATGAAGAAATTATCAGGTCGGCGGATGAGATTATTGATATCGGCCCTATGGCCGGTAGAAACGGCGGTCAGCTGGTATTTCAGGGCTCACAACAAGAGCTCCCGGAAGAAAAAGACAATTTGACGGCGGCCTACCTCAACGGGACAAAAAATATTCCCCTTCCGGAAACCCGTAGACATTGGAAGGATTATATCGAAATCCAGGGAGCCAGGGAAAACAATCTTAAAAACCTTAACGTCCGCCTACCCCTGAACATCATGAGCGTAATTACCGGTGTCAGTGGTTCGGGGAAAACTTCCCTGGTGAAACACATCCTTTACCCGGCCCTTAAAAAAATGCTGGGAGGCTACGGAGAAAAGACCGGAGTTTATGACCGTTTAACAGGGGAATACGACAAAATAGGTTTTATAGAAATGGTTGACCAGAATCCGATCGGGAAGAGTTCGCGCTCCAATCCGGCTACTTATGTCAAGGCTTTTGACGATATCAGGAATCTCTTTGCCGATCAACCTGTGGCTAAAATGAGAGGCTATAAACCCGGATTTTTCTCTTTCAACATCCCCGGAGGGCGCTGCGAAGAATGCGAGGGGGAAGGAAAAGTGAAAATTGAAATGCAATTCATGGCCGACATCTATCTTACTTGTGAAGAATGTAAAGGAAAACGCTATAAAGATGAAGTGCTGGATATAAAATACCGCGATAAGACCATTGCCGATATCCTGGATTTGACTATCGATGGAGCTATCGAATTTTTTGGCAGCACCTCGAATCCGTCAGCTACAGAAACGAAAATTCTCCAAAAATTACAGCCACTGGCTGATGTGGGTATGGGCTATGTGCAACTGGGACAGGCAGCCACAACGCTCTCCGGCGGGGAAGCTCAACGGATTAAACTGGCATCTTTCCTTTCAAAAGGAACATTGGAAAAACCCGGCCTATTCATTTTTGATGAACCAACCACGGGGTTGCACTTTCATGACATCCATAAATTATTGAAATCTTTTAGCGGACTAATAGCTAACGGCCATACGGTATTGGTTATAGAACACAATCCCGAAATCATTAAAAGTGCCGACTGGATAATAGATCTCGGGCCTGAAGGAGGCAAAAAAGGTGGTCATTTAGTATTTGAAGGTGAACCCGAAAAAATGCATCGCGCAAATACTTATACAGCATCTTTTTTGAAAAATAAAGTATAATATTTATCTTAGAGCACTTGCTCAATTTTACAAGGTAAAAAAACGTTTTCTATTGAGAATATTAGATTTGATCTCTGTTTCATTTGATAGAATGTAATATTAATCTTTAATCCAAGATTTAAAACAAATGACTGACAGTACGCAATACGACGAAAAAATAGCAAAGCTCGAAGAAGAGATTAGAGAACTGAAAGAACAACAAGAAAACATTCAGGGAAAAAATATATCTTTCCATGATTTTCTTGCTTTGCTGACTCACAAAATCCTGACACCGATGAATAGCATCATAGGCCTGTCCAATTTCTTAAAGGAAATGAATTTAAATGCAGAGCAGCAACAATTGGTGGACCGCATCCAGACAAACGGATTATCGCTTGTGGATATTTACAATGAAATTCTTGATTTTATCCAATTGGAAAGTACTGAAAATCAAGAACCGGAGCAATTCGATCTGGAGCAGGTAATACAGAATGCCATTGAAAACTTTTATAAAAACACCATCTCCAAAAAGAATGTGGAAGTCTCCACCCATTACCAGGAAGGGATTAACAAATTTTATAAAGGCAATAAATCAAGGCTGGAACAGATCCTTTTTCTCAGCATGGGTGATCCCGAAAATACCGAAGACCAGAAAAAAATCACCATACAGGTTAAAGAAGACGTACTTAACCAGTCTAACGACGCCATAAAATTTATTATCACCCATAATCCTTCCACCTTGGAAAACCAACACATCCAATACCTGACCACGGACGAAAACAAAAACTGGGAGCAAGCCATAGACAGTAACAACAGCTTTTTCAAGCTGCTTTTTGTTAAAAAACTCATCAATATAATTAACGGGACTTTTACTATTCAGAAAGGAGAAAACCATACTCACTTTCATATCACCGTCCCTATTGAAATTGTACCTTCTTCTCAGGATTCTGAATTTTCGAGCAGCATTCCGGAATTTATAGGTCTGCAGGCTCTTATCGTATCGGAAAACATTAGCTACCAGCAAGAGCTTAATCAAACCCTCCAGCAATGGGGCATAAAATGTTTTGTGGCTGACTCCGAGAAAGATGCCATCGAAAAAACTATCCGGGAGACCGATTTAAATTTTGGTATCATAAGTGATCACCTTCCCGACATAACTGCAAAAAGCCTGGCCAGGAAGATTAAATCCTTACCCGGCAAATCGGAGTTCCCGTTGTTGGTATTGCAAACCAAGAAATCCTTTATCCTTTCTTCGGATATGTTCGTCGATCATCTGCAATCAATAGAAAACAAGACCCATCTATTTGAGAAAATCTTAAAGAACGTCACTGAGGAAAAAATCCGAAAAGAGCCTCATAAACTGGATACAAAACTCGCTACTAAACTACCCCTGGATATTTTGGTGGTGGAAGATGAACCCTCAAATCTTGATTTACTGTTAATGCTGCTTAAAAAGCTAGGCTATCAAGCTGATACGGCTAAAGACGGTCATAAAGCAATGGCTGCTATCAGGGAAAAAACTTATGATATTATACTGCTGGATATTCAAATTCCTAAAAAAAGCGGTTTCCAGGTGGCTAAAGAAGTGATGAAAAGAATGGAAAAAATGGATAATAAAGACAAGAACAAAATCATTGCCATTTCGGCCAATACTTTACAATCTACAATCGATAAGGCAACCAATGCAGGTATGGTAGATTTTATCTCGAAGCCCATATCCTTCAAAAAAATCGAAGAATCTCTTGTTAAATGGGGATTTGCACACAAACTTCTTTCAGCGGATAAACAAAATACATAATCTTGTTAATATTTTGTTTGCCCTGATTTAGCATTTTTTTCGTATCTTTCCGCCTTCAAAGTCTAATTTAATTTTTTAAAAACCTATGAATGAAAATATGAAAAATTTAGTGCTGGTCCCAACGGACTTTTCCGAAGTTTGTGACAATGCAATACACCATGCTGCGCAAGCGGCTAAATTTCTCAATTACAAAATAATGCTTCTTCACGTCATAGATAAAAACACAAGAGAATATCTTAAAAAAGAAGACAAAGGAGAAGCTCACATACAAACCAAGCTTCAGGAAAAAGCAGATGAAATAAAGGCCAGGGAATCCCTGGAAGTCGAAACCAAATCCGTGCCCGGCGACATTTTCACGACCATCGGTGAAGTAGCCCAAAATGAAGGTGCCAACCTGGTATTTCTTGGGACACATGGTAAGGAGGGCATGCAAAAGCTAACGGGAAGCTATGCCCTGAAAGTCATCACCAGTTCGCCCAGCCCGGTCATTGTAGTACAGAAACGCGCGTTTGAAAAAGGTTTTAAAGAAATTGTTCTACCGATTACTAATGAGGCTGGTCCCTGGGAAAAAACTAAGTGGGCTGTCTTTATGGCTAAAGAATTCGACGCTACAATTCATGTTTACCAAATTGGGGGAGCTTCCAAGGCAGTACAAGACGCTGCTCAGCGTATAGCCTCTTACCTGGAAAAAAACAGCGTACAGCATACGCTGGAAATTGCCGGGAAAGATGAGAATTTTACCAAGCAGGTGATAGATTATTCCACAGCCCATAGCGCTGATATGATTATGATTATGACTAATCCTGATAGCACATTTAAGCGTTTCCTGCTGGGGAGTTACGATGAAGATATTATCTTCAATGCATCACAGATTCCCGTTATGTGCATCAATCCCAGAAAACTGAATTACGAGATCCTGGGAATGTAGACCGGTGTTGTTAAAAAACGAAACCCTATCGCTTGGCAGTGATAGGGTTTTTTGTTTTTACCCTAAAAAGCTTTTAAGGAATGATTGAAATGCTGGAATTCAATACTCCTCCCTTCCGGATCTTCGGCATAAAAATGATAAATATTGAATTTTTCGTTCTTCTTGGCTGATGTCGTTGCCCTATCCTCAAATTTGGCATACATGTTATCCACTTCTTTTTTGCTGGGATAAAAAAAAGTGAGAACACCGTCCATTGAGGCAGGCTCGCTATCACAAAAACCAAAAAGCATATTGCCAAACTTATAAATCTGGCACGCTCCCTGGTCAAGCCACATATCGGCACCTACTCTTTTCATGTAAAAATCTTTAAGTCGCTCGGGCATCTGAGTTCGCATGAAAATGATGCCGCCGGGTTTAAAATTGTCTTGAGGTTCCATAAGTTTTCTTTTTCCGAAATTTAAAAAAATTTTCCTAACAACTCTGAATAGATTAAATCGGTCGTTTTAAAATAGTTATTGAGTTGGTTTTTAACTTTGATAATTGTTTTTTTCATAATTTTGATACTTACTATCCAAATGAACAAAAATGTATGAATACAAAGGAAAATTAAAACGTGTGGTTGACGGTGACACCCTGGATCTCATCATTGACCTTGGGTTCAGAATGACTACACAGCAACGCATCCGCCTTAAAGGAATTGACACTCCGGAAATCTGGCGCCGGAAAAAGGACTCTGAGGAATATAGAAATGGTATGGAGGCCAAAAATTTTGTTATTAAACGATTTGAAGCCAACCAAAACCAATGCAGCATCAATACCGAAAAAGAAGCAGGCGTTTATGGCCGCTTTATCGGAACCATTTTCTTCAGCGATTCTACGGAAAGCTTGAATGAAGAACTGCTCAGAAAAGGTTATGCCCAGCCGTATAATTGATTGAACAAATCATGGGTGAGATATGATTTGCCATGAAAACATTATTTTTTAGAAGAAGCAAAATCTATGGACGAATACCGAAAATTTGCCGGCGTTTATGATATCCTGCTTTATCCTTTTCTGCACTCGGTAAGGGTAAAAACCACCCATATAGCTTCTCAACTACAGCCAAAGAGCATAATTGATATATGCTGTGGTACGGGAAAGCAATTGAAATATCTGAAAAGTCACGGCTTCGAAAACCTCGAAGGTATTGACCTGTCTGTTTCTATGCTCAATCAAACACAAAAGGGAGAAAATCCTGTAAATTGCAGGGAGGGAGATGCCACTGCAATGGATATTCCTGATAATAGCTACGATATGGGCATCATTAGCTATGCCCTTCACGAAAAACCTAAAGAAACAGCCCAACAGATAGTCCGGGAAGCGACGCGAATTATACGGCCCTCAGGCTATCTGCTGGTTGTAGACTATGCGCCGGATAATGCAGTTAACAGCCTTGCCAAAGGTATGGTGCACGCCGTGGAGCGTATAGCCGGAAAAGACCATTATCATTATTTCAAAAAATACAATCAATACAAAGGAATGGATGGGTTGCTTCCGGCTGAAAAATTAGATCAACTACACGGCTTTAATTTAGGCACTTCACAGCTAAGAGTTTATAAAATGTAAATATTAAACCCCTGTAAAATTTATACCAATGCCCAATCAAAGAGAAACATCTATCAGCACCCAAAATCTTTCCTGGAGAAGTCATTACAAAGATGTAAAAAATTCCTATATCCATTACCTGGATGAAGGGGAAGGCGACCCCGTAGTGTTCCTGCATGGGAATCCTACCAGCGGATATTTATGGCGAAATATTTTCCCCTATCTCACCCCGTATGCCCGTTGCATTGTCCCCGATTTAATAGGCATGGGAAAATCCGGGAAACCTAACGGCACTTACCGGTTTGAAGAGCATTACAGGTACATAGAGGCTTTTATCGAAGCCCTCGAACTGGAAAACATCACGCTGGTGATGCATGATTGGGGCTCAGCCCTGGGGTTTCAATATATGCACTATCACCCGGAGAAAATCAAAAAGGTCGCTTTCATGGAAGCTTTTGTAAAATCCTGGCGTTGGAAATCTATGAAATGGTCCCACCGTTGGGGATTCCGGCTTTTGAGAACACCTTTAGTTGGAGAGCTAATGATTTATCTCATGAATGCCTTCATAAATTTTATAATGCCGAGACTCATTTTACGCCGATTGACAAAAGAGGAAAAACAAGTTTATAAAGCACCTTTCAGAAAAATCCGTAACCGAAAACCAATGCTTATTTGGCCCAGAGAAGTCCCCATAAATCATAAACCCACAAGAATGTACCGTATCATAAGAAGATATTGTGAAAGCTTTTGTATATCGGACTGTCCAAAGCTTTTAATCCATTCCCACCCCGGCATCATCATTAATAAAAAAACGGTAAAATATTGCCAAAAACACATTAGAAATCTTCAAACCAAATACATCGGTGAAGGGTTGCACTTTATCCAGGAAGATCAGCCTGAGGCTATAGGGGATGCATTGCGGGAATGGTATTTGGAAGGAGATGGGAAAAATGATTTTTGAGATATTAACCTGGAGACTACCTGAAATAATGTAATGAAAACAATGAGATTCCCGTCCGTAAACGTACGGTACATTCAGCCAAATATCCATCAGATCCCTCACGGTATCACCTTGGCAGCCAGAGGCTGCAAGAATTCCGGGTCAAAACGTCTTCGTTTTGACCAACCTCTCTAACGTTGATTCTACGGCCTAAACGTAAGGCGAAGCGTCTTTGCTTCGCCTTCTTTCATTCGAGTATTAGTGGCAATTATTAGTACTTGTCTATAAAGTCAAAATTTTACCACTTCCTCCGCACACCCCTATTGTCCCCTGAAGGGGACATCCTCGCTTGCAGCACGTTGGGGATCGAATCCGTACAAAAAGGGTAATTATTTAGGTCTTGATCAGTGTGAATCAGTATCCTCAGTTAAATCAGTGTGCCATTATTGAAAAACAATAGAACACTGATGACACAGATTGAACTGATTTTCACAGATTTTTTATGCCAGCTAACTAATTACCAAAAAGGTTAATATTTACCGTTAAAGTAACTTGATAAAGTCCAATAAAAAAACGAAACTCAATGATATTCAGCAATTTCCCCTCAGGGAATTTAAGGGCAAAAGTTGCTGAATATCCTATTATAGAGCTTTTTGGATGGCCCCTTAGAATGGTGTGTGAAGGATGGAAAGTTTATAGACAAACTTTGATCATACATCCCTAAACACTCTATTCAAGCCGTTTGAATACTTCTTTTTATTTCAACCACTTATCCAGCCACTTAAAGAACTCACGCTGCCAAAGTACCGCATTCTGGGGCTGCAGCACAAAATGGCTTTCTTCCGGGAAATAAAGCAAACGGCTGGGAACACCAAGGAGCTGAGCAGCATTAAACGCTTCCAGGCTTTGCGTGTAGGGAATGCGAAAATCTTTGCCTCCTGTAATCATCATAATCGGGGTATCCCATTTCTGTACGGACTTATGCGGGGAAAACTCATAGCTTTCCGGTTTGGGATCCTGCCAGAACGGTCCTTCGATATCCTGATTAGGGAACCAGTATTCTTCCGTGCTGCCATACCAGCTTTCGAAGTTATACATTCCGCAATGGGAGATAAAGGTGTCGAAACGCCCGTTGTGGTCCCCGGCCATATAGAAAACTGAATAACCACCGTAACTGGCTCCCACTGCACCGAGGTTTTCCTCATCTACATATTTCTCTTTCGCCATGGTATCAATTGCTGCATAATAATCTTTTATGTTTTTTCCGCCATAATCACCACTAATCTGGTCATTCCACTCCTGACCGAAGGTAGGAAGACCACGGCGGTTCGGGGCTACCACGATGTAATCATGAGCCGCCATCATCTGGAAATTCCAGCGATAGGAGAAAAACTGGCTTACAGCACTTTGAGGGCCACCCTGGGCATAGAGTAACGTAGGATATTTTTTGTTAGGGTCAAAGTTCGGCGGATAAATAATCCATGTGAGCATTTGCTTGCCATCGGTAGTCTCTATCCAACGTCCCTTGACGCGTCCCATTTGTATTTTATCGAGCAGCTTTTTATTGGTAAAGGTAAGTTGGGAAGCTTTTCCATTCCTATCCACCTTATAAATCTCCGTAGGCATAGCCATAGTCATGCGTGAAGCCACCAGGTGATCACCTGCAGTCTGAATTTCCTGGTAGTTGTGCTTTCCTTCCGTGATTTGATGGATAGCTTCTTCATCGCGGTCATAATGATAAATTTGGTAAGTAGCTTCCGTACCGCTAATGAAATAAATCTTATCGCCCTCTTTGTTCCAGTGAAAATCAGAACTGCTCTGGTCAAAGCCTTTGCTTAAATCTCGATATCCATCCGCATTGAAGTCATAGAGCATTATCCGTTGCTTATCCGACTCAAATCCCGGTGTCTCCATACTCCACCAAACCAGTTTGGAGCCATCGGGCGAAAAAGTAGGCTCTTTATCATATCCTTTAAAGCGGTTTTCAGTGAGATTACTTGTCTCTTCCGTCTCCAGGTCATACAGATATATTTCGGAATTTGTACTGAGAGAAAATTCTTTCCCGGTCAATTTTTTGCAGTTGTAGGCTATTTGCGCTCCATCCGGGCTCCAATCAATCTCTTTACTACCGCCCTTGGGCGCATCATACCGCTCGCCTTTCATAATGTCGGTGCTCTCCCCTATTTCACCATTATTATAAGGGGCTACAAAAATGTGATTGTATTTGTAATCATGCCACTCATCCCAGTGTCGATACATCAGATCATTGGCGATATGCACATTGGCTTCCGGCAAATCCGGGTGGATATCCTGGGGAGATTTATCAAGTTTCACCTTTTGGGTAAAAAGGATACGCTCCATAGATGGAGCATAGGAAAACCCGGTAACACCTCCTTCTATATGGGTGATTTTTTCCTTCTCCGTACCATCCGGATTCATCTCCCAAATTTGGGGTGAATCTCCTTTCGTGGCTATAAAACCGATCTTCTTTCCGTCAGGTCGCCAGATTCCGTTGTATTCACTACCCTTGAAATCCGTAACCTGCCGGGGTGATTCAGCAGCCTCATCCAAAACATAGAGATCGCGATCTCCCGAGTTTTTGTCCAAATCATAGCGCGTGACACCATAAAGAACTTTACTCCCATCAGGAGAGACATTCACATCGCTAACGCGTCCGAGTTTCCAAAGTTTTTCAGCCGTTAATACACTTTCCTGAGCTTGTAATATCGAAACAAAACTCATCAAGGTAATTAGTGCAAAAATTTTTAATCTCATAATAATTTCATTTTTTATGTTTTATATAGATTTGTGAACAAATATATTTCCAGGTTTCATTCCATGGACGGATTATTTTTATAAATTTAATCCAAACTACAGGTCAAAGCTACGGAATATTGAATCGGTTTAAAAAAATACAGCAGAAATTAGCCGCATTAAGAGCGAATCGCCTGAAATCATTTTCCCATCCGGGTCAATCGGGACTTAAAGTTCTTGTAGTGGATGATGAAAAAATCAACCAATCTATACTGTCAAGCCGGCTCAAAAAATTAGGCATCATCGCTGATGTGGCTGGCAATGGGCATGAATCCCTCTCCATGATTGCAGCAAAGCATTATGATATTGTTTTTATGGATATCGAAATGCCCGTAATGGATGGATTAGAAGCAACGAAAAAAATCAAAGCCGTCAATGGAGAACGGCCTTACATAGTTGGTTTTACCACCCTTTATGATAGTTCTTATCACACTAATTGCCTGGAAGCAGGGATGGATAATGTGTTGCCCAAAAAAATTTCCGAATTACAGCTGAATCAACTGCTCGAGAATATTTCCAAAAAGAAATTGAACGGATAAAGCAAAAGTTTGTTTCCATTAAGTCAAACGCAAAACTAAAACTATGGAATTTAACGGTGAACAATTGCAACAATTTTATAACCTGGCGATCGATTATGGCATGAGAATCATAATCGGCATTATAATTCTCATCATAGGTTTCCGGATTATCAAATGGATAAGTAAGGTGGTGAGGCGAAAGATGGAAAAAAAAGACCTGGATCATTCGCTTCAGTCCTTCCTCAAAAGCCTTATTAGCATAACGCTCAAAATACTTTTACCGATGTACATTTATATAAAAACGAATAAAATGAAACAGATTTTAATTTTAGCAACCCTATTGTTTGCTTTAACTGGTTTACAGGCTCAAGAAGATACCACAAAATATTGGGAAACAGGAACCAGCGGTGATATTACTTTTTCACAAACTTCATTAACCAATTGGGCGGCCGGCGGAGAAGATTCCTACTCGGCCAATGCGCTTTTTAAATTTTATGCGAATTATAAAAAAAATAAAAGTAGTTGGGAGAATAACTTAACCATGGGTTATGGATTTGTGAAAATTATCGATGATAAACTGAAAAAATCTACCGACGAAATTGATTTTCAGACAAAATATGGCCACGATTTAGGGGAATATTGGAATTATAGCGCCCTTTTTAATTTCAAGAGCCAGTTTACAAAAGGTTACCGTTATCCGGCCGATGGCCCTAGGGAAACCATTTCAGACTTTATGGCTCCGGGGTATTTCATACTTTCAATGGGTATGGACTATAAACCTGTAGAAAATCTTAGTATTTTTCTCTCTCCCATTACAGGAAAAACCACTACCGTATTCAATGACTCATTATCAGATGCCGGTGCTTTCGGCGTGGAGCCCGGAGACAAATTTTTAAATGAGTATGGGGGTTATGTGAAGATGGTATATAGTACCACCATTATGGAAAATGTAAACCTGCAAACAAAGGTGGATTTGTTCAGCGGATATAACAATCAACCCGAAAACATTGATGTTGACTGGGATTTCGTACTTAATATGAAAGCCAATCAATATTTCTCAGCCAATCTGCATACCCGGTTGGTATATGACCATGATACAAAAATCGAACAGGAAGATGGGACAATGGCTCCCAAATTACAATTTAAAGAGGTGTTTGGATTCGGTATAAGCTATAGCTTTCCGGAAAAGAAGTAATGGAATGGGAACTTCTTAAAATTAGTTGCGTCGGCATGGACGGGGTATCTTTTTATCCAACCTCCCGGTTTAAAAGCAGTAGTACAGCCCAACTTTTCAGATAAATTCTTTATTTTCGAAGTAAAAACATCCCCATAGTGATAAGAATAAGACCGGTTGATACACCGAAATACAAAAATGAGTATTTGTGCTTCTTCACAGGTTTTGAGGTTTTCTTTATAAACAAATTACCGATGGTACATATTATTACAATAAACACCATGTGGGCAAAGTGCTGGATGGCCCAAAAACGAAAATAAGCATATTCCATAGCTTCTTCAGCGGTGGTAGCCTCCGTTGGTTTTTGCATGAAAAAATATAAAATGATTCCCAAAACCAGATCAGCATATAAAAGTATCAGAAAAGTATTCCGTAAGTTCTTTTCGAACCTGTCGTAAGGCTTGTTTTTTATCCAGCCTCTTAAGGAATATGCAGTGATAAAGATGGCAGTAAGCAAGAACACCACGCTAAATACGACATGAAAACTAATGAAAAAGTGATAAAACTGCTGCATTTCTATTTTCCGGTTAATTAAAAGGATCTAAATTATGCAATTTTAATGTTTTACTTATCTACCATCTCTATTTTTACTGAATATTCCAATCGGCATTTTTTACCCAATTAGTCAAAAACTCTGCGTTTTCATAAGGAATGCCGGGCATGAAACCATGGCCAAGGTTAAAGATCCATTTTGAATGCTTACTTCCAAAATCAAGATACTTTTCCAGGGTCCTTTGAATTGATTTTTGGTCAGCAAAAAGCAACCGGGGGTCTAAATTACCCTGAAGGCCAATATCAGGATGCACCATTTTTCTGGCTTCAGCAAGATCAATCTGCCAGTCGATACTCACAAAATCGCAGTGCTCGGGAGTAAGTTCCTTTAGTCCGGTACTTAATCCTTTGGGGAAGAAAATAAATGGGATCTTCTGCTCTCCGGCAACGCGTGCCATTTTCTTCACTGAGGGCATAAAAAGTTCATTATACAGCTCTGAAGGCACCAGGCCGGCATGTGTTTCAAAAAGCTGGAAGACATCAATCTTATGAGCTGCCTTTTGTTTCAGATATTCAATTGACAGATCAGTAATCGTTTCTATCAACTTTTTTGTTTGCTCCTTATTTTTGTAAATAAATTTCACGGCATTCGGAAAAGCCTGATGCGTACCAAGCCCTTCAATCATGTAGCAAAGCACTGTGAGCGGCCCTCCACAAAACCCAATTAAGGGAATATTTTCGGGACGTTTGCTGTTAGTGGCATCAATGGCCTTATAAATATAATCCAGCTTACCGGCGTCAGGATTTAGCTTTATATCCGCAGCCTCTCGATTTTTAAGCGGTTGCTCAAATACAGGTCCTTTATCCGTGAAATCCAAACCCATACCCATCGCATAAGGTATAACAAGAATATCAGAGAATAAAATAGCGGCATCTACCCCTAAATCATAAACCGGCAGCAGTGTAACATCGGAGGCCAATTCAGGATCACGCATCATTTGCCAAAAGGTGTGTTTTTCTTTTAGTGCCAGATAGGAAGGCAACACCCGGCCGGCTTGTCGCATAAACCACACGGGAGGCCTACTGTGAGGCTTCCCGTGAATTGTATCTAATAATAGGGATTCCATAAGTAAAAAATTATAATTGTTTCAAAGCATTCAGGTTTGCTTGGAGGGTTTGTTGTATATCTTCGTCAGAATGGACGTAGGATACAAAACCCGCTTCAAATTGTGAAGGAGCTAAATAAATCCCGCTTTCCAAAGCTAAACGAAAATATTTTGCATATTTTTTTGTGTCTGATTTCATTGAATCATCAAACGAGCTAACACGGTCCCGATCCGTGAAGAATAGAGTCATCATGGATCCAATATGATTAACAACACCATTCACCCCGGTCTTTTTTAAATTTTTCCTGATACCCTCGGCTAGCATCGCTGTTTTTCGCTCTAGTTCAGCGTAAATTTCGGGATTATTGTTTAATTCACTAAGCATAGCATACCCTGCATGCATGGCCAGCGGATTTCCCGATAGAGTTCCACCCTGGTATATGGCCCCGTCAGGAGCCAGTTTTTCCATAATTTCCTTTTTACCACCAAAAGCGCCTACCGGTAAGCCGCCACCGATTATTTTGCCCAGTGCGGTTAAATCGGGAGTAATTCCAAAATATTCCTGTGCCCCGCCTTTTGCTGCACGGAATCCGCTCATCACCTCATCAAATATCAGCAATGCTCCGTATTTTTCAGTAAGCTCTCTCAGCCCTTTCATAAAATCTTCGTCAGGGATTACAACGCCCATATTTCCTGCAACAGGCTCAAGAATTACCGCAGCAATTTCATCGCCCTGCTTTTTGAATAACTCCTCAACCGAAGCTAAATCGTTATATTTGGCAGTCAGGGTATCTTTGGCCGTACCCTTTGTAACACCCGGGCTGTCGGGCAAACCTAAGGTCATTGCTCCGGAACCGGCTTTGATCAAAAAACTATCGACATGGCCGTGATAATTTCCTTCAAACTTGACTACCTTATCGCGATTAGTGTAGCCCCTTGCAAGACGTAAAGCACTCATAGTGGCCTCGGTGCCCGAATTAACCATTCTTACAATATCAATAGAAGGAATCATCCTGGTAATCAATTCGGCCACCTGGGTTTCAATGATGGTGGGAGCACCATAGCTCGTCCCCCGTCCGGCAGCCTCTTTCACAGCATCAACTACTTTTGGATAGGCATGACCTAAAATAAGGGGTCCCCACGAACCCACATAGTCGATATATTCGTTTTCATCTATATCAAATATTCGCGAACCTTTTCCGTGACTAATGCAAAGCGGACTTAAGTCAACACTTTTAAAGGCCCTTGCCGGTGAATTTACACCGCCGGGAATAACTTTTTCTGCTTTTTTAAATTCACTTATTGAGCGATTAAAATTCATTCTATTCCAATTTTTATAGTTTACTAATTATTTCTTGCGTGTGATAAGTAATAATAATATCTGCCCCCGCTCTTTTTATTGAGGTCAACAGTTCCTTGACTAATCTTTCTTCATCAATCCATCCTTTTTCAGCGGCTGCTTTTACCATTGAAAATTCCCCGCTCACATTATAAGCCGCTACCGGTATATTGAAATTATCTTTTGTGCGACGGATGACATCCAAATAGCTCATAGCAGGTTTTACCATTACTATATCGGCTCCTTCTTTAATATCCAGATCTATCTCCCGAAGGGCTTCATCTGAATTGGATGGATTCATTTGATAAGAGGCGCGGTTGCCAAACTTTGGCGCGCTTTCGGCGGCATCCCTGAACGGACCATAAAAGGCAGAGGAATATTTTGCAGAATAGGACATAATGGGCATATTATAAAAATCAGCTTCGTCAAGAGCTTCGCGCATGTGCTTCACTCTTCCGTCCATCATATCACTGGGGGCCACCATATCAGCTCCGACTCTGGCAAATGAAACAGCCTGTTTTGATAAGGTCTCAAGCGTCAAGTCATTGTGCACGTCATTATCGACTATGGTGCCACAATGGCCGTGAGTAGTATATTCACAGTTACATACATCAGCAATAATAAAAAGATCGGGGACTTGCTTTTTTATGGCTTTAATAGCCCTTTGCACAATGGCATCATCATGAGTGGCTACCAAACCATGTTCGTCTTTTTCTTCAGGTATACCAAACAATAAAATCGCTTTCACCCCTTTTGCATAAAGCTCCTCACAGGTATCAACTATCATGTCGACTGAAAGCTGGAAGTTTCCGGGCATTGATTTAATCGGATTCTTCACTCCTGTGCCGGGACAAACAAAAAGTGGCATTACTAAATCGGCCGGACGCAATATCGTTTCTTCCACCATGTCTCTTATGGCTTGATTTTTCCTGAGTCTTCTTAATCTTGTTGTTGGAAATGTCATATTATTAAGTTTATTAGATTTTAATTTTATTTAGTTGTTCCTGAAGTAATCTTCCGTTTCGGCAGCCATCAATTCCAGATTGGGCTGAGAAGGCACAAAGACCGGTTCCAAACCTTGATTCAGCAGTGCTTTCTCAGTAGTGGGTCCAATGGCTGCAGCGCTTATAGGTTTTAAATTTATCGTATTGGCTGCAAACTGAAAAAAACCATCCACAGCTGATGGGCTGAGAAAAAGAAGTAAATCGTAATCCCCCTTACCAAGCAGCTCCAGGAATGCCGGATCGGGCGACTCCTTAATTGATGTATTATAAACCACCATCTTCCCACAAGTGTATTTCTCATTTAATACATTTTTCAGCTGATCGGAAGCCATATTACCTGTAGGAATTAATAATTGTTGAGGAGGTGGGCCAATTATTGACATTAATTCACTACCAAATTCAGTTGAGCTTCTCCCGGTGCCAACATAAGCAGGTTTAATTCCTTCCTGTTTTAATCGCTCACCGGTAGCTTCTCCAATTGCCGCATAATTAAACTGATGCTTATTAAAACTCAGATTCAACTTCTTAGTCCAATGAAAGAAATATTTTACACCATTTGTACTTGTAAAAATCACCCAGTCTTTATTGTTGATCGACTCAAATTGCCGTTGAATTTCTTTTAGGTGGTCTGTGGCATCATGTGTTTCTATTAGCGGAAAAATTTGCGTTTCAGCACCATAAGAAGCAAAAATGTTTCTGACCTTTAAAGCCTTTTCTTCTTCACAGGTAGCTATGATTTTTTTCCCTTCTAATGCTGACATATCTATTCGTTATTAAAATTGCGAATTCGTTCCAATAATTTCATCGAACCTTTATTAATGAAATAATCCGCTAAAGCGGAAGCTAGCTCATCAGCCTCTGACAATTTCCCCTGCATCGAACGGCTAATAACATCAGTGCCATCTATATAAGCCATGAAACCATGCATAGTTATCGTGTCGTTTTGCACGGAAGAATAACATCCAATGGGAATCTGACACCCTCCTTCAAGCTTTCTCAAAAAGATACGTTCCGCTTTGGTTGCCAATTGGGTTAAGGGATGATTGATTTCGCGAATTACCGATTCCATTTCGGAATCGTCAGAACGTATTTCCATAGCAATTGTCCCCTGAGATACTGCAGGGATAATCTGTTTCGGATCAATAACTTCACTTATGTATCTGTCCAACCCGATTCTTTGTAATCCAGCTGCAGCCATAAGTATTACATCGCAATGCTCCTCTTCCATCTTTCGCAATCGCGTATTCACGTTTCCTCTAATATCTACAATATTGAAATCAGGGTTTATGTTTAGCAACTGTGCTTTTCTTCTGAGGCTTGAGGTGGCAATAGTTAAATTGGGTGTCAAATCAGCAAGTTTCATTTTTTTTGTACTTACTAAAGCATCACGCACCTCGCCTCTTTTTAAGACCCCTCCGAGTTTCAAACCCTGGGGTAAATGGGTCGGTAAATCTTTTAAACTATGCACAGCTAAATCTACCTTATCATCAAACATGGCTTGTTCCAGTTCTTTAGTGAACAAGCCTTTATCACCAATTTTGGATAGGGATACATCCAATATTTTATCCCCTTTGGATTTAATAACAACCAATTCGGATTTTATGTCGGGAAAACGGGCATCAATGGCCTCTTTAACCTTTTCTGCCTGATAAAGCGCTAACTGACTACCGCGGGTGCCTATTCTTATGGGTCTGTTGGGCATTGGAACTTTTTTCGAATGTGTAGCTTTTTTTAATTCAAATCAAAGAGTGCATTTAATAATTTTACATACTCCTCTTTGCGACCATTATGAGTAACTTCTTTAATGTTCTTTATAAGCAAACGGGCATACTTTTCCTTGATATGGCTGGCATAGTGATCCAGTAATTCATTATCTCCCGTCTTATTTACTTTCTTAAACCCATCCAGTTCTGTTTGATTGATCATTTCAAAATTTGATTGCAATGTGGCGATAACGCCTTTAAGATTCCTGGCTGATAACCAGTCATTAAAGTCCTTTAAGTATTCATTTACAATTTCCTCGATTTCACTTACCAGTTTTTTTCTTTTGTCCTGGTTAGCGTCGACTATTTCCTGCAGCTGATCGACGTCATATACAATAGTGTTCTCAATATCAGCCACCGAGGGCTCAACATTACGTGGTACCGATAGATCTATGAACAGTTGTGTCTCACCATTCCGAAAGGTTTTACAGCCGCGTACCTCTTCGTATTTTATCGGGGGTACCTGGGAGCCGGTAGAAACAATAACTATATCACTATCATGAAGCAGCGTAGCCAGTGAATCAAAAGAGGAAGCTTTTACCCCATATTCCTGTGCAAGGCGGGCTGCCTTTTCATAAGTACGATTGGTAATAACAATATCCCGGCAACCTTTTTTTACAAGGTTTTTAAGTGTTAGCGTGCCGGTTTCGCCGGTTCCTACCACTAAGACTTTGCAGGCCTTAAGATCGGGGAATACTGTCATGCATTTTTCCACTCCTGCGTAAGGAACCGAAAAGGCCCCCTGGTTGATTTTTGTTTGAGTTCGGATTTTCTTATTGGCCTCAAAAGATTTCGAAAATAACCGGGTTAGTTCCGTGTCTGACAAATTATTATCTATGCTAATTTGTAGTGCATGCTTTACCTGTTTAACAATTTGGTCTTCGCCTAATATCATTGAATTGGCTCCCGCCACCACATGAAATAAATGTTTAAAAGCATCGTCACCCGACTTGAAATAAAAATAATCCCTGGTATCTAAGGATATATCGCAAAATGACTTTAAGCTTTTCAACATATAATTGTAGACCGCTTTTTCGCAAAAATCCTCCATCTGAAAATAAAATTCAGACCGGTTACATGTTGAAAGCACTACTAAACCTGAAAATCCTGCCCTTTCCTTAAGACCTGTTCCCAATTTGATAATCTGATCCTCGCTTAATGAAAAGCTCTCCCTTACATTCAAAGGAGAGGATTCATAATTGATACCTAAAACACCTATCATAATATCATAATACTTGCTTTATTCGTGAGTGTAAAAGTAGGAGGTAAATTTGTAGAAAATCTATTGTTTATATTAAATCTAATTATTTATTGTCTTTATTGATAAAGAATTGAAATCCAAGGAAAAACAATGAAGCTTAGTTTTATAATCATAGGTGATTGGAATTTTATAGTAATTGCAAATTTCCTGTACAATCTCAAGGCCAAGTCCTGTACTGTTTTTATCACCAGAACCCTTTGCAAATCTTTTAAACAAATCCTCTTTGGGCATGCTTAGGGGCTCTCCGGGGTTGCAAATTGTAAATACCCCGTTTTTGATGGAGATGCTTATCTCACCGCCCTTTCTGCCATGCATTAAGGCATTCTTTAGAAGATTTGAAATCAAAACATCAGCTAACACTTGGTTCATCCAAACTTTCAAAGGATTAATGTCAAGTGTTAATTGGTATTGTCCGGCATCGAATAATGCTTCATAATTTTGAGTAACCCTGTTCAATACTTCATTGAAATCGACTTCAACACGTTCTTCATATTGATTATTTTCTATTCGGGATATTAAAAGCAAGGATTGGTTGAGTTGAGCAAGTCGTTTGGTGGTATTCAATATTGTATTTGCTGTATTCAAATCTTCTTCGCTTAAATGATTGGATTGCAGTAATAACTCTGCCTTGCCTTTTATCACTGCAAGCGGAGTTTGTAACTCATGTGAAGTGCTGGCAGTAAGGTCTTTCAGATTGGTAAAATCCTTCTGAATCCGCTCAACCATTTCTGTATGCACTTTATTTAGTTTTTCAAACTCTTCAATTTCAGATGATTCTAACTGTAGCTTCTCATCGTTTTTGATATCATAATTCTCTACCTTTCTAAGGTTCTTGAAAAAGGGAGACCAAATCTTTTCGAAAACATATTGGTTCATCATATAAATCAGCAGTACGATAAAGGCAACAGCTGCTATAGAAACAGTGGCAAAGCGTTTTACAAGTTTATCCGAAGAAAGTAAGGATTTGAAAATAGTGATTTTGTGGTTCTCATTATTGACCGAATGAGAAAATTTTATGGCCCGGTAAGGCAGATATTTATCCTTCTCCGCATCGTACAAAACGGTATCCAAAAAAGTGGGTTCGATAGTAGCGGATTTTTTTAACGGTTCTTTTTCTACTTCATAATCCAGAAGAATATAATCTTGTTTACTATCTGATTGCTCAAGAAATGCAGGCAACTTATGCATCTGATTAGTCAGCTCGTTATCTATATGATCTTCAATCATTTGTTTTGAAATATGAAAAAAGATGAGGTTTCCTGCATAAACAACTATTATGCTAATGGTCAGAATTATAAGGCTGGTTTTGGTAAGTAACTTCATTGGATTAAAAATTTATATCCTACACCATAAACTGTTTTAATATAATCATTACAGCCTGCCTCTGTAAGTTTTTTTCGAAGATTTTTGATATGCAGATACACAAAATCAAGGGAACTCAAGATATCTACATGTTCCCCAACCAGATGTTCGGCGATAGATGTTTTGGAAATAACCTGGTTTCTATTTGTTATCAAATAATACAATAAATCATATTCGCTCTTGGTAAACTCTATGGGAGTATTATGTACTTTTACCTGCCTGCTTTGTGAATCCAAAAATATTTCATTGAATATTAATTCACTGTTTCCATCCGACTTCAAACGGCGGATAAGGGAGTGAATTCTCGCATTCAGCTCTGAAAAGTGAAATGGTTTTACCAAATAATCATCAGCGCCCAGATTCAGCCCGTCAATGCGATGATCCAGGGCATCTCGAGCCGAAATTATAATAATACCGGCTTTGCTACCATTATTTCTTGCATTCTTGATAATATCAAAACCACTACCGTCAGGTAAACCAATATCAACAATCAAACAATCATATTCATAAATTGCACATAATTCCGAAGCTGTAGTAAAGTCGAGTGCGAGATCGCAGTTATATTGCTTATCTTTTACTAAATATTCAACTATTGAATTTGCTAACTCTTTCTCATCTTCAATCAATAAGATTCTCATAATCTTAACACTAGTTTATTCCTTACATGCAATAAGTTAGTCATTCATTAATCCGTCAGGAATTGGTCAAATATATAAAAAAATCTATTCTTACAAATGAATAAGCTTATGTATATGGGTTTATGGAAGCTGAAAGAGAAGTAAACTTTTCATTTGTCCGCTCCAGGCGGAAAAGAATCATTCCAATAAATCCCTTCAATAATCGAGTAGAGTAAAGACAGGAATTTACTTATCCTATCATTATCCCTGAAACGTGCGTACGGGCCGTGCACACGGCTCATGTTAAACCTTATTCAGGATGATTTATAATACTGATGCAATGTGTCGGTCCTGTTTTGCAGTTGAGCACATGATTTCCTGGGATGGAACGGACCCGGCAGAGTCTGGCGATAGGAGGACCTGCCGGAGTCGAAAGGATAAAGAAGGTTTATGTCAAGCGCTTACCCGTTTTTATGGAAATTTTGCTAACCGTAATCGTTTGGCGCGTATGCTTTCTCCCTAATTTCCCCTACCTTTGGCTTTAAATAAAAGGTAAGATTCGATTAAATTTTCCCGATGAAGCGGCGAATACTATTTATCATCAATCCGAAGTCAGGACAGGGCAGACACCGAACCGTCGAACGGGCAATCAAAGCCAATCTCGACCGGGAACTTTTCGATTATGAAATCGTTTATACCAATCACAAGGGTCATGGAAAGGAGCTGGCCGCAAATGCTGCAAGAGACAATTATGATGTCGTAGCTGTATCGGGAGGTGACGGCTCGATCAATGAGGTCGCCCGGGGAATTCATGGTTCTAAAACCGTACTGGCGGTCATTCCTACTGGCTCGGGAAATGGCCTGGCCCGGCATTTGGGTATTCCACTGCGGGCCCGGAAAGCCATTCAACTTATCAACGAATTTTCGGTAGTAAATATTGATACCGGATTTGTCAACGGGGAATTGTTTGTGAGCATTGCAGGGTTGGGATTTGATGCTAAAATCGCCGATAAATTTGAAAAAAGTTCAAGACGAGGATTCACAGCTTATTTTGGCTTGATCGCTTCGGCTTTCTATAAATACAAACCCAAAAAATACACCCTTGAAATTAACGGAGAAAAAATCAACCGCCGTGCACTGCTGGTAAGCTTTGCCAACTCCGGGCAGTTCGGCTACAATACCGGGCTTTCTTACTACGCATCAGTAACCGACGGCATGCTGGATGTGAGTATTATGCAGAAACCACCGTTGCTGGTAACTCCACTGATGCTTCATTTACTATATTTCCACCGCATGGATGAGAGTCAATACATCGAATCATACCGTTCCAGCAGAATCCTTGTGGAAAAACGAAAAAAGAAACAACCGGTCAACATCGACGGCGAACCCAGGTATTTTGAAGATAAAAAGCTGAGCATAGAAGTCATGCCATCGTCTTTGCCCTTGATTGTGCCGAAGTGATTGGGATGAGAGAACTCCAGGCGGTTTGTTCAAATGAAACAAGATTGAATGGTTGAATGATTGAATGGTTGAATGGTTGAATGACTTTTTTAAAATTGAGGCCGGTCTAAAAAGCCTTCAAACTGCTGATTTTTATCGTTTTTACCCCTAATCCGCCTTAGGCGGAGGACCGATAAAAATCAGCAGTTTGAAAAAGTCCCCTTCAGGGGATTTAGGGGTCTTAAGGCTTTTTAGACTTCACTCAAAATTCATACAACGATACATTCATACAACCATACAACCATACAACGATACATCCATACATCCATTCAAACTTACTTTACAAGTAAAGTTAGGAAGCTTGAGATTATTATCGCAGCTCAAATTCCGGTTTGATATCTTTAAAATTCTGCATTATTTTGTGGAAACATTAAAACCATTCCAGGCATGGGAAAGAAAAAAAAGAAAAAGAACACCGGACACTCCGATATTGTGTATTCGACAGACCCGGATTTTGATTATGACAAAGGTGGAGCACAGGAAGATACCCTTCCACCGCAGCAGCAACAGCTTTATGTGAAGCGCGAAAAAAAAGGTCGCGGAGGGAAGGAAGTATCGATTGTTACCGGATTTGTCGGGAATGACGAGGACCTCAAAGACCTGGGTAAAGAGCTGAAAAAGTCGCTGGGGGTCGGCGGTTCGGCAAAAGAGGGTGAAATCGTCATCCAGGGTGAACACCGTGATAAGATCGTGGAAATACTGACCAAAAAAGGATACAAAACCAAAAAATCAGGAGGGTAAAAACCATGAAACAAGTGCTGCCATTAATTCTGGTCATGCTGGTGGGAATAACCACTGCATCGGCGCAGAAAGGAAACATCTCGGAATCGATGCTGAAAGATTTCCGGGAAAAAGTAGAGAAGAATCAGAAAGTTGAAGCGCTGCAAAACGCGGTTTCCAATAATGAGATCAAGAAACTGGCGCTCGACAGGGATAACCAGGGTACTATCGACAATCACTTCACCCACAGAGTCGAGACCAAAGGTATCACGGACCAGAAATCATCGGGACGATGCTGGCTGTTTACAGGGCAGAATGTGATGCGCCCGAAAGTGATTGAAAAGTACAACATGAAGGAATTCGACTTCTCACAGAATTATAGTTTTTTCTATGACCAGCTCGAGAAGTCCAACCTGTTCCTGGAGGGTATCATCGAAACGGCCGATAAGCCCATGAATGACCGCAAGGTGGAATGGCTGTTCGACCATGCCCTGGGCGACGGGGGACAATGGACCGGCCTGGTGGATATCGTCGGGAAATACGGCGTGGTTCCGGAAGGTGTGATGCCCGAAACCCACAGTAGTGAAAGCACCGGCTGGATGTCGCGATTGATTGAACGTAAGATTAAAGCCTTCGGACTCGAATTGAGAGAAATGCATGAAAATGGGAAGTCGGCGAAAGAAATGCGCACGGCCAAGAAAGATATGCTGGCGGAAGTTTACAAAATGCTGTCCATCAATCTTGGAGAGCCGCCGCAGGAATTTACGTGGCGTTATAAGGATACTGACGGAAACCTGAGCGAACCCAAAACCTACACGCCTCAATCTTTCTATGAGGAATTTGTTGGAGTGGACCTCGATGATTACGTCATGTTTATGAATGATCCAACGCGCCCCTACAACAAACTCTATGAAATTGAATACGACCGCCATCGTTACGACGGTCACAACTGGAAGTACATCAACCTGGAAAATGAAAAACTGAAGGAGTTCGCCATAGCTTCCATCAAAGACAATGAAGGTATGTATATGTCGTGCGATGTGGGTAAGCAGCTGGACAAGGACAACGGCATCCTGGATTCGGACAACTACAACTTTGGTGCGTTGTTTGACACCGACTTCACGATGAACAAGAAAGAACGCATCCTCACTTCCGAGAGCGGTTCCAGTCACGGCATGATGCTGGCCGGCGTCGACCTGAAAAAGAACGGCGAGCCCCGCAAATGGTTGATGGAAAACAGTTGGGGACCTGAATCGGGCTATGAAGGCTATCTTATCATGACCGACAGTTGGTTTGATGAGTACCTTTTCCGATTGGTTATCCACAAAAAATACATCTCCGACGAAGTAATGAAAATCCTCGAGCAGGAGCCAACCATGCTCCCACCGTGGGACCCGATGTATTAATGTGAAAATAGATTTCCAAGAACATTTCCCAAAAGCCGGCCAACCAGTCCGGCTTTTGGATTTTTCAATGGTTTTGGAAAAATTGCTGTCGTGTTTAGCAGCGTTTAATAAATTTTGCTTTTGATAGATTTAAAATACCTGCCAAATCTTTTGTTTTCAAATTATGCTCATCCATCAAACTTTTTATCAAAGCAAATTCAAATAATCTCAACCCCAGTGTTTTGAATAACTGATTAAACCTCCCCCAAATCCTTCCACATCCTCCATCACCTCCTTATTTTTAAACCTCAACACGTGGAGATCAAACCTTTCAATTTCCGCCTGCCGGTTCTCATCACGCACTTTGATTTCTTGCCGGCTATGGATACCTCCGTCCAACTCAATAACCAATCGCA